>NZ_JBIBGK010000004.1:0-78841 GCF_042956445.1 Streptomyces sp. NPDC008238
GCCTGTGCGCTGAAGACCTGTGGGGGTGCCAAATGCCGTCCGGGGTGATCGCACCTGCCTATCCGACCCCCCACCGGCCGTTGTGCGCCCACACGACGGGAGGGGGTGTGGCGGGGTGCGCCCCCTGGCCGAAGGCTGGGGGAGACGAGCGGTTAAGTGCGGTGCCCAAGGATGTAGACGTAAACCGCGAGCGTTCTGGGGGTCCCCCCGGCCGAAGGCTGGGGGAGGGCGGGCGGGTGGGGGAGAAACCCAACAGCAACCACAACGGCGCCGCACACGACAACCGCCCCGCACTCATGCCTAGCCGATGTGGAGCAGAAGCGTCCCGTCCGCCGCGGCCTCGACGCGCACCTGCGCGAGGTGGTCGACGTGAACCGTCGGCCCGTGGGCCGCCGCGCGGGGGCCCACGCCGACCACCCGCATCCCGGCGGCCTTGGCGGCCGCGATGCCGACCTCGGAGTCCTCGAAGACCACGCAGTCCTCGGGGCCGAAGCCCAGCTCGGCGGCGCCCTTGAGGAAGCCCTCCGGGTCGGGCTTGCTGGCGCTGACGCTCTCCGCGGTGACCATGACCTCGGGCATCGGGAGCCGGGCGGCGCCCATGCGGGCCCGGGCGAGGGCCTCGTCCGCGGAGGTCACCAGGGCGTGCGGGCGGCCCTGCAGCGCCGCCATGAACGCCGGGGCGCCCTCGACCGGGACGACGCCGTCGACGTCGGCGGTCTCCTCCGCGAGCATGCGGGCGTTGTCGGCGTGGTTCTCCGCCATCGGGCGGTCCGGGAGCAGCACCGCCATCGTGGCGTGGCCCTGGCGGCCGTGGACGACCTTCATCACGGCGTCGCCGTCGAGCCCGTGCGTCGCGGCCCACCGGCGCCAGCAGCGCTCGACCACGGCATCGGAGTTGACCAGCGTGCCGTCCATGTCCAGCAGAAGGGCGCGGGCGGGGACGACGGTGGACGGCGACAGCATGGAACTCCCTCGGACGGACAAGCAAGTGGCCCGCCCGCCGGTCAGGGGAAACGGGCGGAACCACTTTGTTCCTACACGATACAAAACCGTGCGGCGGTTCCGCCAGGGGGGTGCCCGCCGGCGTGTCCGGCTCGCGGGCCGGCCGCGCCCCTCCAGCGCGCGACGCGGGTCACCGCGTGGCGTCCGCCCCGTCCACGTACTGCAGCAGCCCGTGGGTGAAGCCCGCGGTCCGGGGCGCCGCGCCGGGCGGGGCCTGCGGGTCGGTGAACTGCAGCCGCCAGCGGGTGGGGGCGTCGCCCTCCAGGGGCCGCGCGGGCGGGAAGGCCCGGGCCACCTCGTCGACGGTGCAGGACCAGGGCGCGAGGTCGGCGAGGCCCGACAGCCGCGGCCCCCGCTCCCCCGGCGCGCGGACCAGCCACTCGTTCCAGACCGCCCCGCCGCCCGGAGCGCACAGCACCTCGTACCGCAGGGTCGGCCACAGCGGGACCGGCCACAGCAGCGCGGGGCAGGTCAGGTCGCCCACCTGGCGCCGGAGCACCGTCTCGGGCGGCCCGAGCACCGTCCGGTAGCGGCGTTCGCCGCGCGGGAAGCCCTTGGCGTGCCCCCAGGCCTGCCAGCGGCGGTTCGCCTCCCGCATCTCGCCACGGCTCGCCCCGAGCGTGCGCAGCGCCTCCTCCACCAGTTCGGGCCGGTGGTCGGCCATGCGCCGCAGCAGTACGAGCTGGAAGCCCCTCGGCCCGAAGTCGTCGATCGCCACGCCCCCATCCTGCCCGAGCGCCCCCGCGGGCCGGACACGGCGGCGCCCGCCGCGGAACCGGGTGCGAACCGGGGCGGGCGTCGTCGTGCGGAACGCGGCGGCCGGTCAGTCCCGGCCGTGTCCGTTCCCGTCGTCCCCGTCGGGGTCCGGGTCCTGCGTGGAGCCGGTCTTCGCCTCCAGGGCGGCCCGGGTGTTGGGCCCGTAGACGCCCTGCGGGTCGCCCTTGACCCCGTAGAAGAACTGGAAGCGGGACACGGCGTCGCCGACCTTGCGGCTGTAGTCGCCGTCGGCGGGACCGTAGTAGAGCCGCATCGCCTTGAGGCGGTTCTGCAGGTCCACCACGGCCGGGCCGGTGTCGCCGCGCTGCAGCGTCACGGGCGCGGCCGGCGGCGGCGCGGAACTGGGGGCCTGGGAGACCTGACCGCTCGCGGAGGCCGTCGGCCGGGACGCGGTCGCGCTGGGCGTCGGCGCGCCGGTCGTGGCCGAGGCCGAGGCGCTCGCCGAGGCGAGCGTGGAGGGGGTGACGCTGGGCGAGGCCGAGCGCGAGACGGAGGCCGAGGGCCGCGCGGAGGACGGCAGTTCGACCGCCGGCTCGGACACGCCCTGGTCGGGGGCCGCCTCGGTGCGGTCCGGCACGCCGGTCAGCTGGGCGGTGAGGAAGACCGCGCCGACGGCGAGGCCGACGGCCGCGATGCCCGCACCGGCGACGAGCGCGCCCCGACGGCGGCGGTGCGCCCCGGCGCGGCGCCTGCCCTCGGCGCGGGAGGGATGGGGCACCAGCTCGCGGGACGTGGTGGCCACCGGCACCGGCAGCCGGTCCGAGGAGACCGTGCCGAGGTCGATGAGGTCGGTGTCCTCCTCCTGCCCGGCCGCCCCGCCGGCCCCCTCCGGCGGCACGGGCGGCAGGGGTGCCGTCGGCGGGCCCGCGTCGTGCGACGGGAAGGCCTCGGCGGCCCCCGCCGCGACGGCGGCCGGGACGGCCTCCTCCGCGTCCGCGTAGCCCTCGGGTCCCGGCACGTACGGCCGCACCCGGAGGGACTCGTACTCGTGCTCCTCCTGCGAAGCCGGTGACCCCGGCTTGTCAGACGCCACCGGCGCCCCCTCCCCATCCCCTGACAGACGCAGTGATTATGCAGACCGCGCGGCCCCGGTGCCCAGGCGCCTCCGGCCCCTCCGGTCGTACAAACGGAGCCAATCTCGTGGAAAGGGTGTGAATATTTATGAAGAAGTGACGTGAACGCGGTACCGGAGCCCCGGTGCCCGAGGGGAACGAGTCCCTATGGCGCAGGACGACACCACTGCCCCGGCGGGGCGGGCCGCGGGGGACGGCCCGGCCGAAGTGACCGACAGGCGCGCGGTGTACATCGCGATCGGCGCGCTCGCCCTCGGCCTCCTGCTCGCCGCCCTCGACCAGACGATCGTCTCCACCGCGCTGCCGACGATCGTCAGCGACCTGGGCGGGCTGAAGCACCTCTCCTGGGTGGTCACCGCCTACCTGCTGGCCTCCACCGCCGCCACCCCGCTGTGGGGCAAGCTCGGCGACATGTACGGGCGGAAGAAGCTCTTCCAGTCCGTCATCGTGATCTTCCTGATCGGCTCCGCGCTGTGCGGCCTGTCCCGGAGCATGGGCGAGCTCATCGCCTTCCGCGCGCTGCAGGGCCTGGGCGGCGGCGGGCTGATCGTGCTGTCGATGGCGATCGTGGGCGACATCGTGCCGCCGCGCGACCGGGGGCGCTACCAGGGCGTGTTCGGGGCAGTGTTCGGCGCGAGCAGCGTGCTCGGGCCGCTGCTGGGCGGGCTGTTCGTGGACACCCTCAGCTGGCGCTGGGTCTTCTACGTCAACCTCCCCCTGGGCATCGTCGCGCTCGCCGTCATCGCCACCGTGCTCCACATCCCGGTCCGGCGGACCACGCACCGCATCGACTACGGCGGCATGGTGCTGGTGGCGGCCGCGGCGACCTGCCTGGTGCTGATGACCTCACTGGGCGGTACGACCTGGGCCTGGGGCTCCTGGCAGGTCATCGGGCTGGCGGTGCTGGGCGTGCTGCTGGCCGGGGCCTTCGTCCTCGTCGAGCGGCGGGCGGAGGAACCGGTGCTGCCGCTGCGGCTGTTCCGCATCCGCACCTTCTGGCTGTGCTCGGTGATCTCGTTCGTCATCGGCTTCGCCATGTTCGGCTCGCTGACCTTCCTGCCGACCTTCCTCCAGGTCGTCCACGGCTACTCGCCGACCTGGTCGGGCGTGCACATGATCCCCATGGTGGTGGGCATGCTGGTGGCCTCCACCGCCTCGGGCCAGATCGTCTCCCGCACCGGCCACTACAAGGTCTTCCCGATCGCCGGGACCGCCGTCACGATCCTCGGGCTGTTCCTGCTGCACCGGCTCGACGAGACCACCGCGGTCTGGGCGCTCAGCAGCTACCTGCTCGTCTTCGGCCTGGGGCTCGGCCTGGTCATGCAGGTGCTGATCCTCGCCGTGCAGAACGCGGTGGGCTACGCCGACCTGGGCGCCGCCACCTCCGGTGCCACCTTCTTCCGCTCCATCGGCGCGGCCTTCGGCGTCTCCATCTTCGGCACGATCTTCGCGACCAACCTGGCCCGCGAGATCACCGCCGCCCTCAGCGGTCTCGCCCTGCCGCCCGGCTTCGACCCGGCCATGGTCCAGTCCGATCCGCGCGGCGTACGGCAACTCCCGGCGTCCCTGCGCGACCCGGTGCTGCACGCGTACTCCACCGCCATCACCAGCGTCTTCCTGTGGGCGGTGCCGGTCTGCGCGCTGGCCTTCGTCGTGGCCTGGTTCCTCAAGGAGCAGCCGCTGCGGCGCACCGTCACCGTGCCCGACGCGAGCGAGACGATCGGCGCCAACCCCGTCGACCGCTCCTCCCTCGACGAGATCGCCCGCGGCCTGAGCGTGCTCGGCAGCCGGGAGGCCCGCCGCGACCTGTACGTAAGGATCACCGACCTGACCGGCCTCGGCCTCCAGCCCGCCTCCGGCTGGCTGCTGCTGTACATCGCCCGCACCGGCTCCGCCGATCCTGTCGACCTCGCCGTGCAGACCACCGTGCCCTACGACGTCATCGAGGCCGCCGCCTTCGAGATCGAGGAACACCGCTACGCCGCGCGCCGCGGCAACCCGCTGTACCTCACCGAACGCGGTCAGGAGGTCGTGGCCCTGCTCACCGAGGCCCGCCGCAAGGTGCTGGCCGAACTCCTCGGCGACTGGGACCCGGAACACCACGCCGACCTGGCGGCCCTGCTCACCCGGCTCACCACCGAGCTCTGCGGCCAGGACCAGGACCGGCCCGGCCCCCACCGCCCGGCGGCGTGAGCGGGCGGGACGGTCACGGCGCGAGCGCGGCGAAGGCGGCCAGCGCGGTGAAGTCCGGCTCGCGCAGCCCGACGCGCGGGTCGACGTGGTGCAGCAGGGCCGTGCCGGGGTGGTGGGCGGCGACCCAGTCCGTGTCGGCCGGGCTCTGTTCGTCGTCGACCCAGGCGAAACGCCGTCCGGCGGCGTACGCCACCAGTGCCTCGGTCTTCCAATGGACGAGGTCGGGGCGGTGCGCGAACAGCGCGGCGCCGAAGTCGACGTACGGCAGTTCGGGCAGACCGACGACCGGGCCGATCCAGTGGTTGGCCTCCGCCATCCACGTGGTGGCCCAGCACAGTTCGAAGCCCAGCCCGAGCAGCGCCTCGCCGTGCGCGGGGTTGAGCCACACCCGCAGCGGACGTGCGGAGACGCCGGGCACCGGGACCCGCAGCGTGGTGTAGCCCTCGGGTCGCCGGGTGCGCTTGGCCGCGTACGGGTTGAGCGGGCCGTCGACGTCGAGGAAGAGCAGCGGCCTGTCCATGGTCACAGCCTGACGTCCGGTGATCGCGGACGGCAAGGCGGTTTCCCGGGGCCGGCTGGGCGGCGCCCCGCAGGACGGGGCGCCGCGCGGGCTCAGGCCTGCTTCGGCGCGGCCTGCTGGACGACCTCGAAGGACCACACCGTGGACCCGGTGGCGGCCGGCCTGGGGCGCTCGCCGCCCTCGCCGCCGCCCTCGCGGTGCGCGGCCTGCATCGGACCGGACATCCAGTTGCGGAAGTCCTCCTCGCTGCGCCAGCGCGTGTACACGAGGTACTGGTCGGTGCCCTCGACCGGGCGCAGCAACTCGAACCACTCGAAGCCGTCCGAACTCTCGACGGCGCCCGCCCTCGAGGCGAACCGCTGCTCCAGCACCTCGCGCTGCTCGGCCGGGACGGTCAGTACGTTGATCTTGACGACGCTCATGCGTCCATCCTGCCTCAGCGCACGCCCGTCACCGGCCCGCCGGGCCGCGCACCACGTGCCGGGCGTGCCCACGCGGCGACGGGAGGGAAAATCGCGTGCCGCGGCCGGTGAGGCGTGGGACGCTGCGCGACGAGTACGCGACGGAGTAGTCGTCCTGATCCCGGAGGAGTGTGCGGTGTCCGAGAGTGGTGCGCATGCGGTGTCGGCCCTGTTCTCGCAGGGGCGGCTGACGGTCGTTCCGCGCCGGGCGGCGCGGCGTGAGCAGTTGCTGCGGCACCTGACCGAGACCCTCTTCCTGCCGGGCCGGGACTACCACGAGCGCGAGGTCAACGAGGCGCTGCGGACGGTGCACGACGACTGCGCGGCCCTGCGCCGCTACCTGGTCGAGGGCGGCTGGCTGGAGCGCTCCGCGGACGGGGCCGCGTACCGTAGGAAGCGCTGACCCCCCGCCGCGGCGCGGGAGCCGGGCGCGTCAGCGGGGGGCGCCGTTGCGTGGCTGACCCGGACCGGCGGGGCCGTCCGGACCGGGGGCGCCGGCGGAGGGCTGCGGGCGCCCAGGGGCCAGCAGCAGCACGCACACGGCGATGACCCAGAGCCCGGCGAGCCCGAGGCCGATGAAGCCGGCGAACGGGATGAACATCAGCACGCCCAGGACGAAGGCCGCCCATCCCAGCCAGTGCGGCAGCGCGCCGGCGGCACTGCGGGAGACGGCCAGTCCCGCCCCGAGCAGCATGACGCCGATCCCGGCCAGGATGGGCATGAACAGGTCGCTGCCGAGGGCGTTGAGCGCCTGGAGGGCGCCGCCGCCGACCAGTGGCCGGTCGCTGGCCTCGATGAGGCTGAGGGTGAGCCCGGCGCTGATCCAGAAGCCGAGGGCGGCCAGGATGCCGCCGGCGAAGGCGACCTGGGGCAGCCAGCCGGTGCGGTCGGACGCGGCCAGGACGTGCCGCAGGTAGCCGGCGAAGAACGCCAGGAAGAGCCCGGCGACGAGCAGCAGGTAGAGGCCGACGCCCTGCCTGGTGTCGTGGCTGAGGTAGAACGCCCTGACCGCGACTCCGGAACTGCCGATGCCCGGGGTGGCCCCCTGGAGCGCGTAGGAGACGGCGGCCAGGATCACGGCCGCCAGGCCGGTGAGCGGTCCGAGTCGCATCGGGGGTCTCCGATCCGTCCGTGGGCCCCCCAGACCGGTGGATGTCCGTACCGATGCTGTCACGCCTCGTGGTGGGCCGCCCACCGGCGGAGACCACCCGGGGCGCGTCCGGGGCCGAGCCGGTACGGGTCAGCGGGCCTCGGCGACGGCGGCCCGCTCGGGCGAGGCCGCGACCTGCGCGGGCAGCGTCACGGGGACGACCGCGTGGGCGCGGCGCTCGCGGCGGAAGACGTACGCGGCGAGGGAGCCGGAGCCGAGCAGGGCGACGGCGGAGGTGGCGGTGCCGAGCCAGCCCGCGCCGAGCCACTGGCCGCCCGCGTAGCCCAGGCCCACGCTGTACGCGGCCCAGGCCAGTCCGGCCAGCGCGGACCAGGGCAGGAACTCGCGTATGCGGCGGTGCGCGGCGCCCGCGCTGAGGCTGACGACGGAGCGGCCGGCCGGGGCGAAGCGGGCGAGCACGACGAGCGCGCCGCCGCCGCGGGACAGGACCGCGCCGAGGATCTCCTGGGCGGTGGAGAGCCGGCGGGAGTGCGCCACGCGGTGGTCGATCCAGTTGCCGCCGCGCCAGGCCAGGCGGTACGCGGCGAGGTCGCCGAGGGTGGAGGCCGCGGCCGCGCAGAGCAGCAGGGCGAGCACGTCGAGGAGGTCGTTGCTGCCGCCGGCGGCGGTGCCGGCCGTGGCGGCCGAGATGAGCAGGACGCCGCTCGGCATCACCGGCAGGAAGACGTCGAGCACGATGGAGGCGGCTACCAGGGCGTAGATCCACGGTGAATCGAACAGGGAACCTGCTCCGACGAACACCGCGTCCTCCTCTCCTGGCGAGTGCGCGGCGCCTCCGGGGTGTGAGGCGGTGTCGCGCAGAAGCGGTTCTCCTGCGACCCGCTCTCAGCCGTACAGCGTACGCCAGCCATGCTCAGGTGATCCCCTCGGGGGCGCGTGACGTTTTCCTCATCTTCGATGGTGGGCATCGGGAATAGCACGCGATTAACCGGGAGGGGCGACGAAACGTCCCCGGAACGAGATGTTCCACTCACCTTCCCGTGCGCATCATGGACATGCCACACATTCACACCCTGCCGACCTGCGCGAGCGGTCGCACACGCGTACGTCCGGGCGCGCTCACCCGAATGAGTGAGTGCAGGGTGCTCCACCCGGTGGGTAGTTACCGGGAGGAAAGCGCCCGAAGGCAGGGGGACCACCGCACAACAAACCTCGTTCCACCGTGAATTGTTTGTCTTAACCACGCCTTTGTGCGCGTGGGCCATCAGGCCGCAAGGGAAGGACCATCCATGACGGTTGAGCCGGGTGTCGCGTCGGAGGCGGCGACGGGGAACGGCCAGTCTCAGCGGAGTCTGAGCACCGCTGCGGCGCGGAATTTGGCGACGACCACCAAATCCGCGCCACAGATGCAGGGAATCACGTCACGGTGGCTGCTGAGGGTGCTGCCGTGGGTCGAGGCCGCCGGCGGCGCCTACCGGGTCAACCGGCGGCTCAGCTACTCGGTGGGAGACGGGAGGGTGGACTTCGTCCAGACCGGCTCCGAGGTCCGGGTGATCCCGGCGGAACTCGGCGAACTGCCGCTGCTGCGGGGCTTCACCGAGGACGCGGTGCTCACCGCCCTCGCCGGGCAGTTCGAGCAGCGGGAGTACGCGCCCGGCGACACGATCGTGGCCGCCGGGGAGCCGGCCGACCACGTCTTCCTCGTCGCCCACGGCAGGATCAACAAGCTGGCCCCGGCCAAGTGGGACGGCCAGGGCGTGATCGGCAGCATCGCCGACGGCGATCACTTCGGCTCCGAGGGCCTGGCCGGCCCCGAGAGCACCTGGGACTACACCGCGAGGGCGGCCACCCCGGTCACCGCGCTCGCCCTGCCGCGCCAGGCCTTCCAGTCCGTCATGCAGCAGGCCGACGGACTGCGCGAGCACGTCGCGGGCTTCGTCACCGGAACCCAGCAGGCACAGAACAAGTACGGCGAGAAGGCCATCGAACTGGCCTCCGGCCACGTCGGGGAACCCGACCTGCCCGGCACCTTCGTGGACTACGACCTCGCCCCGCGCGAGTACGAGCTGAGCGTCGCCCAGACCGTGCTGAAGGTCCACACCCGCGTCGCCGACCTGTACAACCAGCCCTACAACCAGGTCGAGCAGCAGGTGAAGCTGACCATCGAGGCGCTGCGCGAACGGCAGGAGCACGAACTCGTCAACAACCGGGAGTTCGGCCTGCTGCACAACGCGGACTACCGGCAGCGCATCACCACGCACTCCGGCCCGCCCACCCCGGACGACCTCGACGAGCTGATCAGCCGGCGCCGCAACGCCCAGTACCTGCTGGCCCATCCGCGGGCCATCGCGGCCATCGGAAGGGAATTCAACAGCCGCGGTCTCGTGCCGCACACCGTCGATTTCCACGGCCACCACATCCCGTCGTGGCGCGGAATCCCGATCCTCCCCTGCAACAAGATCCCGATTTCCCGGGAGAACACCACCTCGATCCTGGTGATGCGCACCGGCGAGGACAACCAGGGTGTGATCGGCCTCCACCAGACGGGAATCCCGGACGAGTTCGAACCGGGCCTCTCGGTGCGTTTCATGGGAATCGACGAGAAGGCGATCATCTCCTATCTCGTCAGCACCTACTATTCGGCCGCCGTCCTCGTCCCCGACGCCCTCGGCGTCCTGGAGAACGTCGAGATCGCGCGGGCCGGGGAGTAGCCCCGGCGCCCGCGCGGCCCGCGGGAACGACGGCGCGTGCCCGTGGCGCGGCGGAACGGCCCCGGCCGGCCGCACCGTCCGCCACGGGCACGGCCGCCGCCCGCGGAACCCCCGGACGGGGCGGGGGTTTTCCCCACCCCGCTTCCGGTGGGCGTCCTGATTCCGGGCAGAACGGGCGCTCCGTAGCGTCCTGGGTATGACGAAGAGCACCCGCACGTTGAGGACCATCGCCGCCGCCGCGGGCGTCGTGGCGCTGATCGGTACGGCGTCCGCCTGCGCGAACGCCTCCGACGACAGCGAGCCGGAGCGCAAGAGCTTCGCGCTCGACGGGAACGAGCTGACCATCGACTCCTCCGACAGCAGGGTCGTGGTGAAACCGGCCGACGTGGACGAGGTCCAGGTCACCCGCTGGTTCGACGGGTGGGCCGTGTTCGGGGACACCCCGAAGGCCACCTGGTCGATGCGCGGGCACACCCTCAGCTTCCGCACCAAGTGCCAGGGCGTGGCGCAGAACTGCTCGGTGCGGCACGAGGTCCTGGTGCCGCGCGGGGTACGCCTGACGGTGGTCAACGGCGACGGCAGCGTGGAGGCGAGCGGCTTCAGCACCCCGCTGGAGCTCAGCACGGGCGACGGCTCGGTCGTCGTCCGGGACGTGACCGGCCCCCTGCGGCTGTCCAGTGGCGACGGCCGGATCGACGCCGACGGCATCGGCTCCCGCGAGGTGAGCGCACACACCTCCGACGGCTCGGTGAAGCTGGCCTTCGACGAGGTGCCCGACCTCGTCGAGGCGACGAGCGGCGACGGCCGGGTCAGCGTGGCGCTGCCCCACCAGAGCTACAAGGTCTCGGCGCGCTCCGGCGACGGGCACGTCAGCGTCGACGTTCCCCGCGACGAGAGCAGCGGCCACGTCGTGACGGTCCGTACGGGCGACGGCTCGGTGAGCGTCACGGAAGCCGGCCGCTGACCGCAACCGCCCGACCCGTGTATTCGTCCCAGCCAGGTGGGAGACTGGAGCGGACAACCACCGGCGGCGGACCTGCGGGAGAGGGCGACTGTGACGACGGCACGCTCGTGGTGGCGGCGCGGCGACAACCTGCGCGCCGACGCCCAGGCCGCGAAGGACGCCGCCGCCGAGGCGTTCTACGAGCTGGACACCGCCCAGCGCGACCTGGTGATCTCCATAGAGACCATCACCGCGGTCGACAGCTCCCCCGCCGCGCGGCGCGCGAGCGAGGACTTCCGCTCGCTGGGCGAGCGCATCGACCAGGTCAGCGCCGCCTACATCGCGGCGGTCGACGCCTACGACCTGGACCGCGACGAGTTGGAGGCCGCCACCGCGGCCCGCGCCCGCACCGAGCTCACCAAGGCGAAGGACGACCTGGTCCGGGCCAGGCAGGACCTGGACGCCTTCGCCCGGGGGCTCGGCCCGCTGCTGGACAAGGCCGAGACCCAGCTCGCCCGGCTGGCTCCGGCCGTCGAACGGGCCCGGCAGGCCCTGCTCGGCGCGTCCAACGCACTGGACGCGGTACGGGCCTCGGGCCTGCGCGCGGACGACCTCGCGGCCCGGCTGGCCGCCCTGGGCCCGGAGCTGACCAAGCTCAACCAGGGCGCCGGGACGCACGGCGTCCAGGAGACGATCCGGCGGGCCGACGAGGTGCTGCGCACGGCCGAGGCGATCCGCGCGGAGGCCGAGCGGCTGCCCGAGCGGGCCCGCGAGATCGACAAGCGGATCGTGTCGCTGCGCACCCGCACGCAGGCCCTGGCCACCCGCACGGAGGGCGTCGATCCGGTCCTCAGCGAGCTGCGCCGCCGCTTCAGCATGGCGTGCTGGCAGGACCTGCAGCACGTGCCGGAGCGGGCGACGGAGGCCGTCGGCCGTGCGGAGCAGAAGCTCTCGGAGGCGACGAAGGCCCGGGACGAGCAGCGCTGGCCGGACGCGACGGCCCTGCTCGGCACGGTACGGGCGCTGCTCGACGACGCCGACGCGGCGGTGTCCGCGGCCGGTGACCGGCTGCGCCGGCTCAACGAGGTCAGCAAGGACCCGCAGGGCGAGATCGAGCGGACCCGGTTCGCCGTCCGGGACGCCCAGCGGCTCGCCATGCAGGGCCGTACGACACCGGAGCAGCGGCACGCGCGCCCGCTCGACGAGGCCGTGGCCCGGCTCGACCGCGCCGTCGAGGGCCTCCAGGGCCGGCACCCCGACTGGTGGCACTTCCTCATGGAGACGGCGGCGGTACGCGACGCGGCGGCGCGGGTAGTCACCGCCATCCGCGAGGACCGCGCCTCGGGACGCCCGTAGCGCACCCCGGCCGCGTGCCGTTCGGCTCTCCCGCCGTCTCGCGCCCTGCGGGCGCAATGATGCCGGCTGCGGAGGGGAGGGTGGAGGGCCCGGTCTTGTCCGCGGTGTGCGGGTGGGTGGGTGGTGCGGGTTCAGGCGCCGGAGCGGGGTGGGTTGTTCGTCGGGTTCCGGTTTCGTTGCCGTCCGCGGGTACAGATGGCCGGTTGCCACGCCTACTGCCGGTGGTGGGCGCGCCCGCCGTCACCTGCGTCTGCGGGTATTTCGGGGTGCTGCCGAGGGTCGGCGGGAGATCGGGCCCGCTTTCGACGGTATGGACGTCGGAAGAGGGCCCGATCTTTGCGCGGACGGAGATCGGGCTCGCTTTCAGCGGCATGGACGTCGAAACAGAGCCCGATCCTCGGATCGGGGAAGCACCCGCAGACGCCGGTTACGGCGGGCGCGCCACCCACGAACGGTGGGCGTGGTCACCGGCCATCCATACCCGCGGACGGCAACGAGACCCGAGCCGGACGAACAACCAGCCCCGCTCCGGCGCCGGAACCCCAACCGCCCACCGGGCCGCACACCGCAAAGAAGGCAGGGACCCCACCCTCCCCTCCGCAGCCCGCCGCTGTGCGCCCGAAGGGCGCGAGACGGCGCGACAGCCGAACGAGCGGGGACGGCACCGCCATCAGTCAGCCTCAGCCTCCGCCTCAGCCGCAGCACCCTCCGCCGCAGCACCCGCCGCCGCCCGCGGCCGGGCGGGGGGCCGCCGCGGCGGACGCGGAGGCGGTGCCGCCCACCGCGACCGTCGACAGGAGCTTGACGGTGTCGTCGTGCCCGGCGGGGCACTCCGCCGGTGCGGAGGACTCGGCCATCGGCCGGCTCAGCTCGAACGTGGTGCCGCAGGAGCGGCAGCGGTACTCGTAACGGGGCATGGGCACAGATTAACCACGGCTCACAGCTTGCGCGCCAGGGTCAGCCCGTCCGCCACGGTCAGCAGCAGCGCCTCGACGCGCCCGTCGGACGCGACGCGGTCGTTGAAGGCCTGGATCCCCGCCGTGCCACCCGTGGCGTGCGGGTCCACGACCCGCCCGTGGTAGAGCGTGTTGTCGGCGGCGACGATCCCGCCGGGCCGCACCCGCGGCACCAGTTCCTCCCAGTAGTTGAGGTAGTTGTCCTTGTCGGCGTCGAGGTAGACGAAGTCGATCCACGGATCGCCGGGCAGGGCGCGCAGCGTGTCCAGCGCGGGCGCGATCCGCAGGTCCACGCGGTCGGCGACACCGGCCTTGGCCCAGGCCTCACGGGCGACCGCGGTCCACTCCTCGGAGACGTCGCAGGCGATGAGCCGCCCGTCCGCGGGCAGCGCCTGCGCCATGGACAGCGCCGAGAAGCCGGTGAAGGTGCCGACCTCGACGACCTGCCGCGCGCCGGTCAGCCGTACCAGGAAGGCCAGCAGCGGGCCCTGCTCGCGCGCCGACTGCATGGCGGCCGCGTCACCGAAGCGGGCGCGCGTGATCTCCACCAGTTCCTCCTGGACCGGGTCCAGGGGCGGGTTGTGCTGCAGGACGTACTCGTACAGTTCGGGCGTGAGCTGCGGGTTCTTGGTCTCGTGCACGGCTGCTCCTTAAGGTGGCGGCATGTACGTGGATGACGTCCTCGCCCTGGTGCCCAGCATGCCAGGCAGGCGGGTTCTGCTGGGGCTGACGGGTGCGCCCGCGGCGGGCAAGTCGACGCTGGCCCGTTCGCTGGTGGAGGGGGTCGACGCGCGGCTCGGCGCGGGCACCGCGGCCTACGTGCCGATGGACGGCTTCCACCTCTCCAACGCCCAGCTGTACCGGCTCGGGCTGCGCGGCCGCAAGGGCGCGCCGGAGACCTTCGACGTGGACGGCTACGTCCACCTGCTGCGGCGGCTGCGCTCGTGGCGGGGCCGTACCGTCTACGCGCCGGACTTCGACCGGGCGCTGGACGAGCCGGTCGCGGCGGGGATCGCCGTGCCGCCCGAGGCCCGGCTGGTCGTGACGGAGGGGAACTACCTGGCCGACGACGCCGCCGGCTGGCACGAGGTCAGGGACCTGCTGGACGAGCTGTGGTTCGTCGAGGCCGACCCGGCGGTCCGCGAGGAGCGCCTGCTGGAACGGCATCTGACGGGCGGTCGCACCGAGTCGGAGGCCCGGGCCTTCATCGAGGCCAGCGAACGGCCGAACGCGCTGCGCGTCGAGGCGACGCGCAGCGCGTGCACGCGGGTCGTGCGGCCGGACGGGGTCAGCGGCGCGCCACGCTGAGCATCCGGCGCAGGATCTCCTCCCCCGCCGCGACGCCCGGCAGGGTCAGCGCGTCGACGTGCGGCGCCCCCCAGCCGGTGTCGGCGAGTTCGCCGTGGCCGGGCCGCCAGGCGGTGTGGGCGGCGAGCAGCAGGTCCGCGTCGAGCAGGGAGTCGCCCGCGGCGAGCACGTGATCGGCGCCGGTGCGGCGGACGACCTCGGCCAGGGCCGCTGACTTGGTGAGGGGCTTGGGGACGGCGTAGACCTTGCGGCCCTGCAGCGAGACCGTCCAGCCGCGCTCCTCGGCCCATTCGGCGAGGTCCTTCACCCAGAGCTCGGGCAGCAGCGACCGCTCCACGACCAGGTAGACGAACAGGTCCTCGGCGACGCGCTCCTTGCGCAGCCAGGACCCGTCCGCGGTGCGGGCCAGGTAGGCGCGGACCTCCTCCAGCGGCGCGCAGCCCTCGGCGAGGCGCCGGCGCATCTCGGCGTTCCAGTCGTGGTCGGTGTGGCCCTTGACCAGGAGGTGCCCGCCGTTGGCGCAGATCGCGTACCGCGGCACCGGGCCCGGCAGGTTGATGCGCCGGTACTGCTTGCGGGTGCGGGTCGTCGCCGGGACGAACTCGGCGGCGGCGGCGAGCCGCTGGATCAGCGCGGCGGCGTTCTCGGTCATGAAGGACAGCGGCCGGCCCTCGTGCACCTCGACGCACAGCAGCCGCGGTGCCTCCTCGTCGGCCATGGACAGGGCCAGGGCCGAGGGCGAGTAGATGAGGGTGCGGTCCAGGTCGCTGGCGGCGAGGGACTTCACGATCTCCGGGCGTTGCTTCACTTGGCCTCCACCGCCTTGCCGTCCGTTCCGGTCGCGCCCCGGGTGAAGCGCGGGTGGATCAGCCCGACGCAGGAGTACGGCAGGTCGTCCACCTCCTCCACCGGGACGCCGCGCTGCTCGGCGAGCAGCCGGATGTGCGCCAGGTCGCCTCCCGCGCCGCGCCGGGCGAGGACCCGCCAGGGCACGCGGCGCAGCAGCACCCGGGTGGTCTCGCCGACGCCGGGCTTGACCAGGTTGACGTCCCCGATCCCGTACTCCTCGCTGATCCGCTCGACGGCCTTCCAGCCCTCCCAGGTGGGCGTGCGGTCGCCGGCCCGGAGTTCCTTGACGTCGCGGGCGACCTCGTCGGTCACGGCGGCGAAGCGGGCCGACACCTCGTCCAGGAAGAGGCCGGAGACGTCCGAGCCGACCAGCTCGCGGTAGAACTTGGCGCCGTGGAACTCGTCGGGGCCGATCAGGTCGGAGCGCAGCACGGTGCGCGAGACCAGGCCGGAGACGGTGGAGTTCAGGCACGCGGACGGGATGAGGAAGTCGTCGCGGGTGCCGAAGGTGCGGACGCACGAGCCGGGGTCGGCGAGCACCGCGATCTCCGGGTCGAAGCCCCCGAACGGGGCCACGGCGTCGGCCAGTTCGCGGGTGATGGCGCCCTTGCCGGTCCAGCCGTCGACGAACACCGCACGGGCGGGGTCGTGGTGTCCGGCCAGCCAGCGCAGGGCGGTGGTGTCGATGCCGCGGCCGCGGACGATGGACACGGCGTAGTGCGGGAGGTCCAGGCCGTGCGCGTGCCGGGCCCAGCGGCGCATCAGCACGCCGACCGGGGTGCCCGCGCGGGCCAGCGACACCAGGACGGCGTCCGGGCCGCGTTCGGCGAGCACCAGCTCGGTCACGGCGCCGACGGCGCGGGCGATCCGGCCGGCGGAGTCCGCCAGCGCGGACCGGAACAGCTCCTGGTACTCCGCGCTGGGCTGGTACTCAACTGGCAGCGACTCGGCGTAGTGCGCCCCACCGCTCTGGATGGCCTCCTCGCGCTCCTCGGTGGGCGCCTCCAGCTCGACGTCGGAGAGGTCCTTCAGCAGCCAGCCGACCTCGTCGGCGGCGTACGAGGAGAACGCGGGTCCGCGCAGCGGCTCCGGGAGCGTGGGGGCGGGCGGGCGGGGTTCGTACGAGGGCACCACGGCCAGCAGGAGCCTTTCGGTGTGGGCGGCGAGCTGCGCGAGCAGCCCTCCGGGGGCGTGCAGGGCGGGCGTGTCGCCCGCGCTGTCCACGACGGCGACGACGGTGTCGAAGCCCGCGCCCGCCACGTTGTACGCGTAGCGCTCGCCGGGGCCGTCGGCGGGCCCGTCGTGGTCGGGGAAGGTGATCCGGGTGCGTATCGCGTACCCCGGGTCGTCCACGGCCAGGACCGGCGAGCGGGTCGTCGTGGAGAACCGCACCTCCGCGGCGGGCAGGGCGTCCTGCAGGGCCTGCGCCAGCCGCAGCGGGGCGTACATCAGCTCCTCGTTGCCGAGCACGAGGACGCGCCGGGCCGGGTTGCCGCCGAGGACGCGCAGGTCCTCCGCCAGGCCTGCCGCCATCGAGGGCAGCGCCGCCTCCAGCCGTGCGCGGTGCACGGGCGTGAAGCCGTGCCGGCCGCCGTCGGGCAGCCCGGCGGGCCAGTCCAGCCGCACCCGGTGCGGCACCGCGGCCGCGGCCGCGGCCCGGCGGGCGGGCTCGGCGGCGGCATGGGCGGCGACCAGGGCCTGGCCCCGCTCCAGCACGCCTTCGGGGAGGCCGACCGTGCCCGAGGCCAGGGCGAGGACGTCGACGCCCGCGCCCAGGTCGGCCGCGAAGCGGTCGAGGAGTACGCGGTCGGCCTCCGAGCGCATGTCGACCAGGGCGACCACGACGTAGCGGCGGCGCGGGTAGCGGGCGTGCAGCGCCCGCACCGTGTTGAGCACCGTCCGGCCGGTGGAGAACTCGTCGTCGACCAGCACCAGCGGCCCGTCCCCGGACAGCAGGCCGGCGTCCTCGGGCAGCAGCAGGTGCGAGGTGGCGTGGCTGTGCTCCTCCTCGAAGCCGCCGACCGGCTCGACCCCGGCGACCGGGCGCCGCGTGGAGTGCAGGTACGGGGCGGTGCCGACGCCGTCGGCCACGGCGTGCCCGAGGCCGGTCGCGGTCTCGGCGTAGCCGAGCACCACGGCGCGGGCCGCCTCGTCCTCGCCCAGCAGCTCCCGCACGCGCACGCCGAGCCCGTACCCGGCGTCGTAGACCACCCGCGGGCGCTGCGGCACGTGCTTGCCCAGCACGTTGGAGACGAGCAGGTGCGCCCGCTTGGGGTTGCGGCGCAGGGCGAGGCCGAGCAGACCGCTCAGCCCCTCTCCCCGCAGGGTGACGCCGAGGCGGTCGGCGACCCACTGCCCGGACCAGACGTGCTCGACTGCCATGCGCTCGGCACTCTCCCTCTCGCTGTGGTCGGTCACGACGGCACACACGCGGAGAGCAGTTCGACGAAGCCGATCTCCTCCCGCGCCACGCCGAAGACCTCGGCGCGCCGCACGGTGCGCTCGGCCCAGGCGCGGTGCGGCTTCACCTCGTTCATCTTGTTCGTGTAGGCCGAGCGCAGCACGCCCCCGCCGCTGCGGTCCTCGTGGAGTATGTCGACGGCGTCGCTCCACTCCTCGTGGGAGACGACGCTGAGCGCGTGCACGGGCTGGACGTGCGAGGGGTGGATGCAGGTCTTGCCCTGCAGGCCGTTCGTCCGGTCCAGTTCGATCTCGCGCAGCAGCCCGTCCATGTCGCGCTGGATGAGGGCCTCGCGCAGGTCGACGGCCGCGGGGACGAAGGGGCTCTGCCGCAGCAGTGGCTTGAACATGCGCTCGGAGTGCTTGAAGTACTCCCAGACCGGTCCGGTGATGGTGAAGCCGGTGCCGTCGGCGCGCCCGAGGACGTTGACGACGTCGGCGATGATCGAGGCGACGATGCGGACGTCGTAGGCGGTCATGTCGGGCGAGCGGCGCAGCCCGTAGGCGGAGCAGAAGTCGGTGACGCCCAGCCGCAGTGCGAGGACCCGGTCGCGGTACTTGTCGACGGTGCGGGAGATGCCGTACAGCGTCTCGGTGCGGGTCTCCAGGTGGAGCAGCTGCGGGGACTCCAGGACCGGCATCGCGAACAGCCGCCGTCCGCTGTGCGCCTCGGCGGCTGCGAGGGCCTCCAGGAAGGGGACCCCGGACTCCTCGGTGAACTTGGGGAGCACGAACCCGGAGAGCAGGGACGCGTGGTCGCCGAGCCGGCGGACGAGGTCGGTGATCTGGCCGGGGGTGCGGACGCGGATGAAGAGCAGCGGGGGGTCGCCGTCCGGGATCCGGTGGGACAGTTCGCCGAACTGGCGGACCAGGTTCTCCTCCGCGGCCTCGACGTCGCCGTCGTCGATGGAGTCCTCCAGGCACAGCACCATCGAGACGACCCCGCGCGCGGCCTGCTTGAGCACGTCGTCGGCGAGCCGCGACCGGGTGGCCGGGCAGTAGAGGGTGGCGCCGAGGGCGACGGCGAGCGTGCCGGCCGACGAGGCCGCGGTGAACTCCGCGGGCTCCCGGTGGAAGAGCTCGTTCCGTACGTCCGGCGCGAGGTGCCCGAAGTGGCGCATGCGTTCCCCCGTGGCAGGTGGTGGATGGTGTGGTGGGAAGCGTCCCCCGACGCCGTGGCCGATTATCGTACGTGTGAGCCCCCTGCGGACGTTCCCGGCGTACGTGAAAATCAGGTAACCCCCGCGGGTCCGGAACGTGTCGGCCTGTCCGCATCTCTCCCCCGCGCCGCACCCGTCACACGCCCCGCGTTGTGGCCACGGCCCCCGGGAGGGCAGGATTACGCGCATGACGCAGGCGATGGTGAAGGGCTCCAACATCCCGGTGACGGCCTCGGGGGTGCGGGCGGTGCTCCGCTGGAGCCCGGGGGCGGGTGTGCCGGACGTCGACGCCTCGGCGCTGCTGCTGGGTGCGGACGGCCGGGTGCGCTCGGACGAGGACTTCATCTTCTACAACCAGCCCCGGCACCCGGGGGGCGCCGCCCGGCACCTGCCCAAGCGCAGCGAGCCGGCCGGCCTGACGGACGCGATCGAGGTCGACCTGTCCGCGCTGGAGGAGGGCGTGGACCGGGTGGTCGTCGCGGCCTCCTCGGACGGCGGCCCCTTCGCCCTGGTCTCCGACCTGACGGTGCTGCTGTACGACACGGCAGGCGGCGCCGACGCCGAGCCGCTGGCGCTCTTCGACGTCGTCCCGGACACCGGCGACGAGTCGGCCCTGATCTGCGGCGAGCTGTACCGCCGGTCGGGCGGCTGGAAGTTCCGCGCGCTCGGGCAGGGCTACGCGGCGGGGCTGGAGGCGCTGGCCACCGAGTTCGGCATCACCGTGGAGGAGGGCGACCTCGACGAGGCGCCGCCGCCGCGGCCGGAGGGCGAGGCGGCCGCGGTGCCGCAGCCCGTGCCGCCGACCGTCGCCGTGACCGGGGAGCCGGACGCGTACACCCTGCAGGCCCCGGCCCAGGTGCCCCCGCAGCCCAGCGCGCCGCCCGCCTACGGCTACCCGCAGGAGCCCCAGCCCACGGTGGCCGCGGCCCCGGCGTACGGGTACCCGCAGGAACCCCAGCCGACCGTGGCCGCGGCCCCGGCGTACGGGTACCCGCAGGAACCCCAGCCGACCGTGGCCGCCGCCCCGGCGTACGGCTACCCGCAGGAGCAGCCCGCGCCGACCTCCGCGGCCCCCGGTCCCGCGTACGGCTACCCGCAGCCGGTCCAGGGGTTCCGGCTGCCGCCGATGGGCCCGCAGTTCCAGGAACGCCGCTGAGCGGGCCCGGCACGGGGCCGCGCGCTCAGACCTTGGTCTTGTAGCCGCGGCCCCACTGCAGGCCCCAGCCGTAGAGCCGGTCGAGCTCGGCCTGGAAGCCGTAGACGTACTTCACCTCGCGGCGCACGGTCAGGTCGCCCTTCCTGTTCTCGATGAGCACCACGGCGCAGGAGCGGGCCTGCGGTTCGCGCTCGTCCAGCAGGATCTCGATCCGCGGGCCCGAACTGGGGAAGATCTCCACCTTGGCGTGGGTGCGGTCGAAGGCGGGCGTGCCGTCGTAGATGTAGACGAACACGAGCATGCGCCTGAACTCTTCGTGCTTGTCGAGGTTGATGTAGAGCGTCTCGCCGGACGAGCCGCCGAAGCGGTCGTCGCCGGTCATCTGGATGTACGGCGGGGCGTCGAGGTCGCCGAGGAAGTTGCCGAGCGGCTGGACCACGCCCTTGGTGCCGTCGG
The DNA here is from genome assembly GCF_042956445.1 of Streptomyces sp. NPDC008238. NCBI lineage: Bacteria > Bacillati > Actinomycetota > Actinomycetes > Kitasatosporales > Streptomycetaceae > Streptomyces > Streptomyces sp. NPDC008238. Next base: position 20,493 of record NZ_JBIBGK010000004.1, read on the forward strand.
CCAGCTCGTACATGCACGCCAGGTCGAGGTCGACGTTGACCATCGCGGGGCCGGCGGCCTGCACGGGCTCCGGCTTGAACAGGTGCATCTGCCGGCTCAGCCAGGAGCCGCTGCGCTGGTTCCAGCCGCCGGTGTCGGAGGTGCGCATCTGCCAGGACAGGTTGATGCGCAGGTTGCCGACGGCCGCGCCCTGCTTGGACAGCGAGACGACCTGGTGCCGCTTGGTGAGCTCGATGGTGTGCGCGTTCGCCATGTCGAACTGCGCGTTGAAGCCGCCGCTCGGCCGCAGGAAGTTCCACATGTCCGTCCGTCCCCTGCACGCAGGCCGCCCCCCACCGGTCGGCGGGGGGCGGCGTGAACCGATTGTCGTGACGAGCCGGGGGTCAGACCCCGCTCGTCACCTCCGTCTTGTCGTCCCGCTGCTCGGAGCTTTCCCCGAGACGGCGGTTTCGCACCACCGACGACCAGTAGGACGCGCCGATCAGGACGACGCCGATGAGGCCGGTGATGACCTCGTTGATCTCGAACTTGATCGTCACCAGGAGGATGATGGCCAGCGCGCCGATCGCGTAGTGCGCGCCGTGCTCCAGGTAGACGTAGTCGTCCAGGGTGCCCTTGCGGACCAGGTAGACGGTCAGCGACCGGATGTACATCGCACCGATGCCGAGGCCGAGGGCGATGATGAAGATGTCGTTGGAGATCGCGAAGGCGCCGATGACGCCGTCGAAGGAGAACGACGCGTCGATGACCTCGAGGTAGAGGAAGAGGAAGAACGCCGCCTTGCCGGCCAGGCCCACGGCCGAGGCGCCGCTGCCGGCCGGCTTCCCGCCCGAGCTGATCTCCTCGAGTTCCTCGTCGGCCTCCTCGGCCTCGTCCTCCAGCTTGTCCTCGAAGTAGCTCGAGATGCCGCCGACGACGAGGTAGGTGATGAGGCCGCCGATGCCGGAGAGCAGCACCGTGGAGGACTTGTCGCCGCCGCCGTGCGGGACGGCGGTGGCGAGGGTGGTGGCGGTGATCAGCAGGGCGACCAGGGCGACGACGACGGAGAGCGTGTCGAGCTTGCCGAGCTTGGAGAGGGGCTTCTCCAGCCAGGCGAGCCACTTGTGCTCACGCTCCTCGAAGATGAAGTCGAGGAAGATCATCAACAGGAACATCCCGCCGAACGCGGCGATCGCCGGGTGCGCGGAGGTGACGAGGTGCTCGTACTGTTCCTTGTTGTTGATCGCCAGGTCGATGGCCTCGATGGGCCCGAGCTTCGCCGTGATCGACACGATGATGATCGGGAACACGAGGCGCATGCCGAAGACGGCGATCAGAATGCCGATGGTGAGGAAGATCTTCTGCCAGAAGGCATTCATCTTCCGCAGGATGCCGGCGTTGATCACCGCGTTGTCGAAGGAGAGCGAGATCTCCAGCACCGACAGGATGGCGACGAGGGCAAGCCCCTCCGCACCCCACAGATAACCGGCGAGGGCGAGGCCGGCGGCGGTGACACCGAACGACCAGCCGAAAGTTCGGAGGAGCACTGGATATCCAATCCCTTTACGAAACGTTGACCCCAAAGTCTAGGGCGATGCCCCGGAGCCCTGATGCATACCCCTGGCCAACGGCTCGGAACTTCCATTCGCCGCCGTACCTGTAGAGCTCACCGAAGATCATCGCTGTTTCGCTCGAGGCGTCCTCGGAGAGGTCGTAGCGCGCCAGTTCGCTCTGGTCGGTCTGGTTGACCACCCGGATGAAGGCATTGCTGACCTGGCCGAAGGTCTGGCCCCGGGCGTCGGCGTCGTAGATGGAGACCGGGAAGACGATCTTGTCGACCCGCTCGGGCACGGCGGACAGGTCCACCAGCAGGACCTCGTCATCGCCGTCGCCGTCACCGGTCAGGTTGTCGCCGGTGTGCTCGACCGAGCCCTCCGGGCTCTTGAGGTTGTTGTAGAAGACGAAGTACTCGTCGCCGAGCACCCGGCCCGAGGCGCACAGCAGGGCGCTGGCGTCCAGGTCGAAGGGCGCCCCGGTGGTGGAGCGCGCGTCCCAGCCGAGCCCGATCAGCACGCTGGTCAGGTTGGGTGCGGCCTTGGTGAGGGAGACGTTGCCCCCCTTGGCGAGCGTCACGCCCATGCTGTTCTCCTCCCCCGCGGGGGCTCGCGGCCCGCCGTGCGCGGACCGCGAGCCCCCGGCGAATCAGACGTTGACGCCGAAGTCCTGCGCGATGCCGCGCAGGCCGGACGCGTAACCCTGGCCGATGGCCCGGAACTTCCACTCCGCACCGTGCCGGTAGAGCTCGCCGAAGACCATCGCCGTCTCGGTCGAGGCGTCCTCGGTGAGGTCGTAGCGGGCCAGTTCCTTGTCGTCGGCCTGGTTGACGACGCGGATGAACGCGTTGCGGACCTGGCCGAACGACTGCTGACGGGTCTCGGCGTCGTAGATCGACACCGGGAAGACGATCTTGGCGACCTCGGCCGGCACGCCGGCCAGGTTCACCTTGATCTGCTCGTCGTCCCCTTCGCCCTCGCCGGTGATGTTGTCACCGGTGTGCTCCACGGAGCCGTCGGGGCTCCTGAGGTTGTTGAAGAAGACGAAGTGCTGGTCGGAGAGCACCTTGCCCTCGGTGCCCGTGAGCAGGGCACTGGCGTCGAGGTCGAAGTCGGCGCCCGTGGTGGTGCGGGCGTCCCAGCCGAGGCCGACGATGACGGCCTTGAGGTTGGGGGCCTCCTTCGTCAGCGATACGTTGCCACCCTTGCTGAGGCTGACTCCCACGAGTCCTCCCATGTCATCGCGTGCTGCTCGTATCAGGATCAACGCCCTGAGGTTAGTACCCGGTTCCCCAGGACTACAGGGCTTCGAGCGCCTTGACGTACTCGTTCAGGTCACGGGCGTCCGGCAGGCCGTTGACGACGGTCCAGCGGATCACGCCCTCCTTGTCGATGACGAAGGTGCCGCGCACCGCGCACCCCTTGTCCTCGGCGAAGACGTCGTAGGCCCGGGAGACCTCGCCGTGCGGCCAGAAGTCGGAGAGCAGCGGGTACTCCAGGCCCTCCTGGTCGGAGAAGACGCGCTGGGTGTGCATCGAGTCGTTGGAGACCGCGAGCAGCTGGACCTCGTCGTTCTGGAAGGCCGGCAGCTCGTCGCGGAGCGCGCACAGCTCGCCGGTGCAGACCCCGGTGAAGGCGAAGGGGAAGAAGAGCAGGACGACGTTCTTGGAGCCCTTGAAGTCGGACAGCCGCACGGTCCGGCCGTGCTGGTCCCGCAACGCGAAGTCGGGGGCCTGGTCGCCTACGGCGATCGCCATGGTGGACACACCTCTCGGTGGACGGAGACGGACCCACGGCCGGGTCCCTCCGTCAGTCTCGCACCGCGGGACGCACGCGATACGAGGCGCCCCCGCGACGCTCGGTCACGGGGGCGCGGTACCGGGCTGCGCTCAGCGCTTGCCGGCCTTCGCCGTCTTGGGGGTCACCAGACGACTGGCGGTCCAGTCCTTGGAGACGTTGACACTGCTGGTCTGAGCCAGGCCCGCGGTCTGCGCGGCCTCTCCGATGTCACTCGGCTCGACGTGCCCGTCACGGCCGGTCTTCGGGGTCATGAGCCAGATCTGGGCGCCCTCGTCGATGGCGGACGTGGCGTCGACCAGGGCGTCGGTCAGATCGCCGTCATCATCACGGAACCACAGGATGACGCCGTCGGCGACGTCGTCGTACTCCTCGTCCGCGAGCTCTTCGCCCGTGATCCCCTCAATACCCTCACGGAGCTCGTGATCGACGTCGTCGTCGTAGCCGAGCTCCTGGACCACCTGTCCGGGCTCAAAACCAAGCCGGCTCGCCGGGTTGGTTTGCTCCTCCGCGTGGCCCGCGGTCGCGCTCACGCTCTGCCTCCTGTCATGGGGGTTGTCTTCCCGCTCCTGTGCGGGGTTATGGGCGGTAGTCCACACGGGCGCGGCGGATCGCGCAAGTACCCAGCCGCCCATCCCGCCCAAACGTTGACGTGTCACCGCAACCCGAACCGTGAGGGGTGACGTGGCTCACTCCACTATGCCAGGGTTTCTCCCGAATCGGGGTTGCGGTCGGTCGTACGTCCGAGTGGGCGTAGAGTTGCGGTTTGGTCGAACGGCCACCGGACAGCCATGCGAGAGCCTCAAGAGGGTCTGGAAGAGGGGTCTGTCTCACTTAGTGGTGGTTACCACTCAGTAGAGATGACGTATCCCGAACGCGCGGTACACGATGGAGGCGGCGCGACCCAGCAGAGCAAGACCCTAGAAGCGAAGGAATAGCGTGGCTTCCGGATCAGATCGCAACCCGATCATCATTGGCGGCCTTCCCAGCCAGGTCCCGGATTTCGATCCCGAGGAGACGGCGGAATGGCTCGACTCGCTTGACGCCGCCATCGACGAGCGCGGACGCGAGCGCGCCCGCTACCTCATGCTCCGCCTGATCGAGCGAGCCCGCGAGCGGCGGGTTGCCGTGCCCGAGATGCGCAGCACCGACTACGTCAACACCATCGCCACCAAGGACGAGCCGTTCTTCCCCGGCAACGAGGACATCGAGCGGCGCATCCTGAACGCGACCCGCTGGAACGCGGCGGTCATGGTGTCCCGGGCGCAGCGCCCGGGCATCGGCGTCGGCGGGCACATCGCCACCTTCGCGTCCTCGGCCTCCCTGTACGACGTGGGCTTCAACCACTTCTTCCGGGGCAAGGACGACGGCAAGGGCGGGGACCAGATCTTCTTCCAGGGCCACGCCTCCCCCGGCGTGTACGCCCGTGCCTTCATGCTGGACCGGCTCTCCGAGACCCAGCTCGACGCCTTCCGCCAGGAGAAGTCCAAGGCGCCGTACGGCCTGTCGAGCTACCCGCACCCGCGGCTCATGCCGGACTTCTGGGAGTTCCCGACCGTCTCCATGGGCCTCGGCCCGCTGGGCGCGATCTACCAGGCGCGGATGAACCGCTACCTCCAGGCGCGCGGCATCGCCGACACCGAGCAGTCGCACGTGTGGGCCTTCCTCGGCGACGGCGAGATGGACGAGCCCGAGTCGCTCGGCCAGCTCTCCCTGGCCGCCCGTGAGGGCCTGGACAACCTCACCTTCGTCGTCAACTGCAACCTGCAGCGGCTCGACGGCCCGGTGCGCGGCAACGGCAAGATCATCCAGGAGCTGGAGTCGCAGTTCCGCGGTGCCGGCTGGAACGTCATCAAGCTGATCTGGGACCGCACCTGGGACCCGCTGCTCGCCCAGGACCGCGACGGCGTGCTGGTGAACAAGCTCAACACCACGCCCGACGGCCAGTTCCAGACCTACGCCACCGAGACCGGCGAGTACATCCGCGACCACTTCTTCGGCGACGACCACCGGCTGCGCAAGATGGTCGAGGGCCTCACCGACGCCCAGATCCTGCACCTGGGCCGCGGCGGCCACGACCACCGCAAGATCTACGCGGCGTACAAGGCGGCCCGCGAGCACAAGGGCCAGCCGACCGTGATCCTGGCCCAGACCGTCAAGGGCTGGACGCTCGGCCCCAACTTCGAGGGCCGCAACGCGACCCACCAGATGAAGAAGCTGACGGTCGACGACCTCAAGCGCTTCCGCGACCGTCTGCACCTGCCGATCGCCGACAAGGAGCTGGAGTCCGGCGCGCCGCCGTACTACCACCCGGGCCGGAACTCGGAGGAGATCCAGTACATGCACGACCGGCGCAAGGGCCTGGGCGGCTACGTCCCGACCCGCGTCGTGCGCGCGAAGCCGCTGGCCCTGCCGGACGACAAGGCCTACGCGGGCACCCGCAAGGGCTCCGGCCAGCAGACGATCGCCACCACCATGGCCTTCGTCCGGCTGCTGAAGGACCTCATGCGGGACAAGGAGATCGGCAAGCGCTTCGTGCCGATCGCCCCGGACGAGTACCGCACCTTCGGCATGGACTCGCTCTTCCCGTCGGCCAAGATCTACAACCCGCTGGGCCAGACGTACGAGTCGGTCGACCGCGAGCTGCTGCTGGCGTACAAGGAGTCCCCGACCGGCCAGATGCTGCACGACGGCATCTCCGAGGCGGGCTGCACCGCCTCGCTGATCGCCGCCGGGTCGTCCTACGCGACCCACGGCGAGCCGCTGATCCCGGTCTACGTCTTCTACTCGATGTTCGGCTTCCAGCGGACCGGCGACCAGTTCTGGCAGATGGCCGACCAGCTGGCGCGCGGCTTCGTGCTGGGCGCCACGGCGGGCCGCACCACCCTCACCGGTGAGGGCCTGCAGCACGCCGACGGCCACTCGCACCTGCTGGCCTCGACCAACCCGGCCGTCGTCGCGTACGACCCCGCGTTCGGCTTCGAGATGGCGCACATCGTCCGGGACGGCCTGCGCCGCATGTACGGCGAGCCCGCCCCCGGCGAGGACCCGAACGTCTTCTACTACCTCACCGTCTACAACGAGCCGATCGTCCAGCCGGCCGAGCCGGAGAACGTGGACGTCGAGGGCATCATCAGGGGCCTGTACAAGTACCGGGCCGCCGAGGCGGGCGCGATCCCGGCGCAGATCCTGGCCTCCGGCGTGGGCGTGCCGTGGGCGCTGGAGGCGCAGCGGATCCTCGCCGAGGAGTGGAACGTCCGGGCCGACGTGTGGTCCGCTACCTCCTGGAACGAGCTGCGGCGCGACGCCGTCGAGGCCGAGGAGCACAACCTGCTCCACCCGGAGGAGGAGCAGCGCGTCCCCTACGTGACGCGGAAGCTCAGCGGCTCCGAGGGCCCGTTCGTGGCCGTCTCGGACTGGATGCGGGCCGTCCCGGACCAGATCTCCCGCTGGGTGCCGGGCACCTGGCAGTCGCTCGGTGCCGACGGCTTCGGCTTCGCCGACACCCGTGGCGCGGCGCGCCGGTTCTTCCACATCGACGCCCAGTCGGTGGTCCTCGGCGTGCTCACCGAGCTCGCCCGGGAGGGGAAGATCGACCGCTCCGTGCTGAAGCAGGCGATCGACCGCTACCAGCTGCTCGACGTCGCCGCCGCCGACCCCGGCGCTGCGGGCGGCGACGCGTAACACCGTCGTCCCGACCGGGCCCCCGCCGCGCGACCGCGCGGCGGGGGCCCCGGCGTTTCCCGGCTCCCCGCGGGCTCGTGTCACTGGTCGACGATCTGGAAGGCGCGGACGGTGTGCCCGGACTCCGGGACCCAGGTGCCGGACGGGAACGTCTCGAAGTCGCCCTCGGTGGAGCACTCGGCGCTCTGGTAGGTCGTCACGAGCTTGCGCGTCCGGTTGACGAACGACTTCGCGGACGTCCCGGGCGGCAGCGGCACGCAGGAGTTGACGTCGGTGTCGGCGAGCTCGTGGACGAGACGCGCCCCGCGGAATCCCGGCTTCCCCCACAGGCACAGCTCCCCCGGGTCGCAGCGGCCGGCCGGACCGGACGTCGTGGGGGCGGCCGCCGTGGGGCCGGAGGCCGTGGGGGCGGCGGCCGCGGGCGGCGCTGGGGCCGCCAGGGCCGCCGCCGCCGCGGTCAGGGCAAGGGTCAGGGCCGCACTGCGCATGTGGATCACTCCCCCGTGGTGGTCGGAGTTCCACGGTGAACGGCGAGGCCCGGGGCCGCCAAGGGCCCCGGGCCTCGTTCACCCGGATAGGGAAACGTCCGGCGTCAGATGTGCACCCCGCCGCCCGCGGCGTCGGCGTTGACGCCGCGCTTGGTCAGGAAGGCGATGCCCGCGGCGAAGGCGGCCACGACGCCGGCGACGGTGAAGGCCAGCCCCATCCCCGAGAGGAAGGTCTCGTTGGTGACCTTGGTGATCAGCGCGACGACCTCGGCCGGGGTGTCCTTGGCGACGGGCGGGACGCCGACGACGACCGCGTCGGCGGCCTGCGCCGCCTGCTCGCCCTTCAGCGGCGGCAGGCCGGCCGCGGCCCACTTCTCGGGCAGCGCGCTGTCCACCCGCGAGGCCATGATCGTGCCGAGGACGGCGGTACCGAGGCTGCCGCCGACCTGCATGGCGGAGCCCTGGAGTCCGCCGGCCACACCGGACAGCTCCAGCGGGGCGTTGCCGACGATGACGTCGGTGGCGCCGACCATCACGGGGGCCAGGCCGAGGCCCAGCAGCGCGAACCACAGGGACATGACCCCGGTGCCCGAGTCGGCCTCCAGACCGGTCATGCCGAACATGGCGACCGCCGTGCACACCATGCCGCCCACCAGCGGCACCCGGGGACCGAACTTGGTGATCAGCGCGCCCGCCACGGGCGAGCTGACGATCATCATCGCGGTGAGCGGCAGCAGGTGGACGCCGCACTCCACCGCCGACATGCCGTGGACGTTCTGCAGGTAGAAGGTGACGAAGAACAGGCCGCCCAGGAAGGCGAAGGCCATGAGCACCATCAGCGCGGTGCCCGCGGACAGCGGCACCGAACGGAACATCCGCAGCGGGATCAGCGGCTCGGAGGCTTTGGTCTCCCAGAGCGCGAACAGGACGAAGAGCAGCACGGAGCCGACCAGGAAGCCCAGGGTCAGCGGGTCTCCCCAGCCCCACTCCGGGGCCTTGATCAGGCCCCAGACCAGACCGAACATCGCACTGGAGAGCAGCACGATGCCGGGGACGTCGAAGGACCGCGGGGCGTTCTCGGCGCGCACGTCCTTGAGGATGACCAGGCCCAGGACCAGCGCGACCAGACCCACGGGCACGTTGATGAAGAAGACCGACTCCCAGTTGACGTGCTCGACGAGCAGACCGCCCGCGATCGGCCCGGCGGCGGTGGAGGCACCGATGACCATGCCCCAGATGCCGATGGCCATGTTGAGCTTCTCGGCCGGGAAGGTGGCGCGCAGCAGGCCGAGCGCGGCGGGCTGCAGCAGCGCGCCGAACACACCCTGCAGGACGCGGAGCGCGATCACCATGCCGACGCCGCTGGACACCCCGATCAGGCCGGAGGTGAGGGCGAAGCCCGCGAGGCCGACGAGGAAGGTCTGGCGGTGGCCGAACCGGTCGCCGAGCTTGCCCGCGGTGATCAGCGAGACCGCCAGGGCCAGCATGTAGCCGGTGGTGATCCACTGGATCTGCTCGCGGGAGGCACCCAGGTCGGCTTGGATGGCCGGGTTGGCGACGGCGACGATCGTGCCGTCCAGGGCCACCACCATGACGCCGATGGCGACCGAGAACAGGGTCAGCCAGGGGTGGCCGCGGAGGGGTTTCTTGGAAGGCGCCGGTATCGAGTCCGGGGCCTTGTCGGTGACGACGGAGCCTTGGGTCATGGGCAAGAGATTATGTCAGTGTCTGACATTTGACCAAAGCAGTCATCCGTCGGTAACTGTCAGGAAGCACGGAACTATCGTGGGGCCCCCTGGAGGTGGACGGCAGATGAAGCACGCGATGCGCGCGACGCCCGTGTGCGGACTGCGCGAACGCAAGAAGCAGCGCACGCGCGACGCGCTCATACGGGCCGCGATCGAACTGTTCGTCGTCAAGGGCTACGAGCGCACGACCGTCGACGAGATCGCCGCCGAGGTCGAGGTCTCGCAGCGCACCTTCTTCCGCTACTTCGCGGGCAAGGAGGAGGTCGCGCTCGCGCTGGAGGACAGCGTCGAGGAGGCCTTCGTCTCCGCCGTGGCCGAGCGCCCGGCCGGCGAACCGCCCTTCGAGGCGCTGCGCGCGGCGCTGGACGAGTCCTGGCACAGCATCAGCGCCGTCATCGCCGCCGTCGTGCCGCTGTCCACGTACATGGCGATGTACCGGGTGATCGAGTCCACGCCGACGCTGCTGTCCGCACAGATGCGCCATTCGGCGCTCGTCGAGGAGCGGCTCGCCTCGGTCATCGCCGCCCGGGAGGGACTGGACGCGGCCGACCCGCGGCCGCGGGTGCTCGTGGCGGCCGTCGGCGGGGTCATCCGGGTGGCCCAGCGGCTGTGGGGCGACGGCGACGAGACCACCGTGGAGTCCATCCGCCGGGTCACCGAGGAACACCTCGACCTGCTGGTCCCGGTCCTCGCACAACCGTGGGACGAACACCAGGGTGTGTCCGGAATCTCCTTGTTCCAAACGTGACTTGGGTCACGGCGTGCCCAGGGGGTCTGCGGCGTCTCCTAGGGTGTCCCCCAGTGAACCTCGTCGACGAGCGCTTCAGCTCCCCCTCCCTGCGCGCCCTTCTGGCCCTGGCCGTGGTCTTCGTCATGCTGGCGACCACCGGCTGGACCGCGCTGCGCCAGCACAAGGGCGGCGGGGACGCGTTGTCGGTGGCCACCGCCGCGTGGCGGCACGGCTCGGTCGGCGGGCGTGCGCTTCCCGATCCCCAGGCGGCCCCCGGTGTGATCGCGCGCTTCTTCGCCTCGGTCGGGCCGGACGGCGCCAAACGGCTCGCCGACCGCTACCCGCTCGTCGTCGGCAACCTCAACGGCGCCCCGCTCGCCCTGCGTTACCAGGCCAACCGGCGTTCGCTCGGCACGGCCCGCGTCCAGGAGACCGCCCGTTCGCGCAGTGCCCTGCTGACCGCGGAGGGCCGCCAGGACGCCGCGCGACGCGCCGAACGCTACGCCTCACTGCTCGACGGGGGACGGCAGATCCTCGCCTTCGACCCCACTGGCCGGGGCCGCGCCGCCGAGGTCTTCGGCGACCTCGGTTCCGCCGAACGGGTGTCGCTCGTCGTGCCCGGTGTCGACACCGATGTGCTCTCCTTCGAACGCGAGGACGACCCGACCCGGGCCCCCGTCGGCATGGCCCGCTCGCTGTACGCGTCCGAGCGCGCCGCCGCCCCGCGCACCCGGACGGCCGTCATCGCCTGGGCCGACTACACCACCCCGCAGGGCGTCGGCCTGGACGCCTCCACCGGGGAACTGGCCGAGCAGGGCGCCGTCCGGCTGGCCGCGCTGGTACGGGCGTTGCCCGCCCGCGGCCGCGTCTCGCTGTTCTGCCACTCCTACGGCTCGGTGCTGTGCGGAGTCGCCGCCCCCGGCCTGCCGACCGGCCGGGTCTCCGACATCGCCGTCTTCGGCAGCCCCGGCATGCGGGTGGACAAGGCGGCCGACCTGGGTACGGCCGCCCGGGTGTGGGCGACCCGGGACAGCACCGACTGGATCGGCGACGTGCCGCACATGGAGTTCGCCGGGCTCGGCCACGGCGCCGACCCCGTCTCCCGGGCCTTCGGCGCCCGCGTGGTGACCTCCGAGGCCGCCGAAGGGCACGCGGGCTACTTCCGCTCCGGCACGGACAGCCTCGCCAACTTCACCAGCATCGCCCTCGGCCGCTACCCGGACGTCCGGTGCGCCGACGGCAGCGACTGCACGGCGGGCGTGGCCGAGTAGCCACCCCGAGGACGGTGCTCCGCCGCGCGACGCGCCGTACCCGGTGCGCCTGCGGCGCCGGATGGGGCACCCCGTGTACCGACATGGCCTAGTCCGGCCGCGCCCGGCCGGTTCCCGAAACGGCGACGCGGCCTACGATGACCCGTATGGGTGACGTATTGGCCGGATCCAACGCCGTATGGGAGTTCGATGCCGACGCTGTGCTCATCCGTTACGAGCGGGGGATGCGCAACTCGAAGCTGCTGCAGATCCTGGGCCGGCGACGTGTCCCCTTCGAAGCCCTCGCGGGCGTCGAACTCGTCCCGGGGCGGCGCGGGACGATGGTGCTGCGCGCGCTTCCGCGCCGGGGCGCCGACCCCCTGATGGAGGCCGCCAAGGGCCAGCTCAAGGAGTCCGCCGACCCCTACCGGCTGGTGCTGCCCGCGGAGCGGGAACTGCTCGCCGAGTACTACGCCGGGGAGCTGCTGTCCGCGATCGGCGCGGCCGGAGGCGGCGCGGAGGCCGGGCCCGCCCAGCGCCACCTGGTGGACGTGCCCTCCGCTCCCCACTCGTTCAAGGCGTACGACGGCAAGGCCACCTTCGACGGCGAGACGGTGTCCTTCCGCTGGTTCTGGACGGGCGCTTCGACGGCCAAGTGGAAGGCCGGCGACCAGCACTTCCCGGTGGCCGCGCTGTCGGGGGTCGACTGGCGCTCCCCCGAGATGCTCGGCGGCCACCTGCGGCTGCTGCCGCGCGACGCGGACGGCCACGGCGCCGGCAACCCCGACGACGACCCGGCGACCGTCGTCTTCGGACTGGGCTACGGCCTCGTCCACGAGTCGCTGCCGCTGGCGGCGGCGGTCGTGGCGGCGGTCCAGCGGGCCGCGCGGACACGGCCCGCCCTGGACCGGGAGAGCTACTCGCGCGCCGCCGACGTGGACGACATGTCCGGGTAGCGGTCGCCCGCGACCTGGCCGGCGATCGGTTCCAGCCGGCCCAGCTCCGCCGCGTCGAGCACGATCCGGGTGGCGGCGGCGTTCTCCCGCAGACGCCCGGCCTTGCGGGTCCCCGGGATCGGCACCACGGTCAGGCCGTGCACCTGTGCCCGCTGCTGCACCCACGCCAGGGCGATCTGCGCGGGCGTGGCGCCGTGCGCCCCGGCGATCTCCCGCAGCGGCTCCAGCAGGTCGAGGTTGCGCTTGGCGTTCTCCCCCAAGAAGCGGGGCTGGCTCTGCCGGAAGTCGTCCGCCGTCAGCTCGGAGGCGTCCTGGAAGGAGCCGGTCAGGAAGCCCCGGCCCAGCGGGGAGTACGGCACGAGCGCCACCCCCAGCTCGACGGCGGCGCCGGTCAGCGAGACCTCCACGTCCCGGCTGAAGAGCGACCACTCCGACTGCACGGCCGTGATCGGGTGCACGGCGTGCGCCTCGCGCAGCTCGGCCCCGGTCACCTCCGACAGGCCCAGGTACCTGACCTTGCCCGCCCGCACCAGCTCGGCCATCGCGCCGACGGAGTCGGCCAGCGGCACGGCGGGGTCGCGGCGGTGCATGTAGTACAGGTCGATGACCTCCACACCGAGCCTGCGCAGACTGCCCTCGACGGCCTGGCGGACGTACTCCGGGTCGTTGCGCACGGCCCGGTACCGCAGGTCGTCGGCCTTCCGTTCCATGCCGAACTTGGTGGCGAGGGTGATCTCGTCCCGGTGCTCGCGCACGAAGGGGGCGAGGAACTCCTCGTTGGCGCCCAGGCCGTACACGTCGGCGGTGTCGAGGAGGGTGACCCCGAGGTCCAGGGCCGCGTCGAGGGTGGCGCGGGCGGCGGCCTCGTCGGTGGGGCCGTAGAACTCGCTCATGCCCATGCAGCCGAGCCCCTGGGCGCCGACCCGGGGGCCGTCCGTGCCGAGCGTGACCTCGGCGATCGGCTCGTACGTGTCGCTGTCGCTCATGCGCTTCACGCCCTCTCCGACGCCCGGCGGGCGTCAGCGTAGGTGTCGATCTTGTGGTCCAGGACCGCGAGGGTGTCCTGCAGCTCGGCGATCCGCCGCAGCACGTCGCGCCGGGTGGACTCCAGCAGCTCCTGCCGCTCGGGGAAGGTGTGCTGCCCCAGCCGCACCAGCTCGGCGTAGCGGACCATGTCCGCGACCGGCATGCCGGTCAGCCGCAGCTTGCCGACGAAGGCCAGCCAGTCGAGGTCGCGGTTGGTGAAGCGGCGCTGCCCGGTGTGGGAGCGGTCGACGTGCGGCATCAGCCCGATGCGCTCGTACCAGCGCAGCGTGTGCGCGGTCAGTCCGGTGAAGGCCGCCACCTCGCTGATCGTGTAGCGGTCCCGGCCGTCCGGCAGGGGGTGCCGCGCCTCGTCGGAGCAGTTGCGTACGCTTCCGGGCTTGCTCTTGGCCACCTGCGTCACGGTCATGGGTTCCACGCTAAAACCCTGGAGTGCACTCCAGGCAAGGCCATTCGTTAGGCTCACCGTCATGCGGAGCCTGAGCAGCCTGAGCGCCATCGAGAACTGGCCTGTCCCGACGGCCTCGGCGGCGGTCGTCCGCCGCGACGGCACGGTCCTGGGAACGTACGGCGAGACCGGACGGCGCTTCCGGCTGGCGTCGGTGACCAAGCCGCTGTCCGCCTACGCGGCGCTCGTCGCGGTGGAGGAGGGCGCAGTCGAGCTCGACGAACCGGCCGGGCCCGAGGGCTCGACCGTACGGCACCTGCTCGCCCACACCTCCGGCCTCGCCTTCGACGAGCACCGGGTGATGGCGGCCCCCGGCACGCGGCGGATCTACTCCAACGCCGGCTTCGACGCGCTGGCGGACCACATCACCAAGGCCAGCGGGATCCCCTTCGCCGAGTACCTGCGCCAGGCGGTGCTGGAGCCGCTCGGCATGCACGCCACCGACTGCCCCGGCTCGGCGGGCGCCGGCGCGGTCTCCACCGTCGACGACCTGGTCCGCTTCGCCGCCGAACTGCAGGCACCGCGGCTGCTGGCCCCGCAGACCGTCGCCGCGGCGACCTCCGTCGTCTTCCCCGGCCTCAAGGGCGTGCTGCCCGGCTACGGCGGTCAGAACCCCAACGACTGGGGCCTGGGCTTCGAGGTCCGGGACCACAAGTCCCCGCACTGGACGGGCGCCGCGTCCTCCCCGCGCACCTTCGGCCACTTCGGCCAGTCCGGCACCTTCCTGTGGGTCGACCCCGACGCGGGCGCCGCCTGCGTCGTCCTGACGGACCGTGACTTCGGCGAGTGGGCCCTGCCGTTGTGGCCGGCGCTCACGGACGCGGTCCTGGCAGAGCTGTGACCAGAGTCAGCGGGATCGGTCCGCAGGACCGGCCGCTGACGCTGCGCAGGAGGGAACCGGCCAGGTGGCGGGGGTCGGTGGAGGCCGCGACCCGGCCCCGGGCGTTGACCAGGGCGGCCGGTGCGGGCAGCCGGTGCAGCAGGGGCAGCACGGCGGCCTCGAAGTGGCGCAGGTAGACGTCGGCCGCGGCGACCCCGAGGAAGTGCCCGCCGTGCCGGACCGGCACCGACAGGGTGAGGCTGTACTCGTCGGAGCACAGGTAGTCCACGTACGGCCCGGCCACGGCGCGTTCGCCGGTGGCGCGGGGCAGCGCGAACCAGTCCCAGTGGGTGTAGTCGGAGTACGCCGAGGTGCCCGGGTCGAGGTCGGGCAGGAGCGGGCGCAGGCCGTCCTCGCCGTGGTTCTGCCACCACTCCAGCCAGGCGGGTACGTCGCCGAGCAGCCCGGGTTCGGCGATGAAGCCGATGCCGGAGACGAGGTCGTGGCGGCGCCGCAGCCGATCGTGCAGCAAGGGGCGCAGCGCGGCGAGGTCGGCCGTGGTGGGGGCCCGGCCGGCGGCGCGCACGGCGGCGATGGCGGTGGTGCGTTCGGCGACCCGGGCGACGTCGGCGAAGACGTCCTCCAGGGTGCCGCGGACCCGGTCCACGACGTCGGCGACGACCTCGTCGACGAGGGCGGTTGAGCTGACGGCCACGGCGGCTGCCTCCGGTGCGGGAGGACGGGAGGTGCGGGACGCCCGGGTCAGCCGGTGACGGTCAGACGCAGTCCGATCAGGCGTTCCATCGCGTCCTGCACCCGTCGTTCGGCCAGGGACCGGGCCAACTCCGGGTCGCCGTCGCGCACGGCGCGGAGCAGCGCGCGGTGCAGCCCGACGACCGCCGCGCGGGCGTCGTCCTCCCCGAGTGCGAGACAGATTAGCGCTCCGATCTCCGCCTGGATACGGATCTCCTCCTTGGTGAGACGGGCCGACTGGGAGGCGGCGGCGAGTTCCACATGGAGCCGGCCGTAGACGCGGCCGCGGGCGGCGGGGCCGGCGGCCGCCTCGAACTCCTCCAGGGAGCGTTCCAGCGGGGCGAGGTCCTCCGGCGCGGTGCGCTGGGCGGCCAGCAGGGCGGCGGTGCCGGCGACGGCGGCCCAGTGGTCGGCCAGGTCGCGCAGTTCCTCGGTGCTCCAGTCGGCCAGCCGGTGGCCGAGCCGGGCGGTGCGTGGCCGGTCGGGGGCGGTGACGAAGCTGCCGCCGCCGCGGCCGCGGCGGGTGGTGACCAGGCCCTGCTGCCGCAGGGCCATGAGGGCCTCGCGCAGGGTAACGGTGGAGACACCGAGGCGGGTGGCGAGCTCGCTCTCGCCGGGCAGTTGCTCCCCGTCGGCGAGCAGGCCCAGTTCGATGGCGTCCGCGAGGCGACGCACGACCGCGTCGACCCGGGCGAGGTTGCCGACCGGCGCGAAGACCGCGCGCAGCGCGCCATTCGAAAGTTTGCTCACCCGCACACCTTCTCACTTGGCGAAAGTTTTACCCGGGGCAGGCCTTGTCCTCTGAAATATAACTTCATAGGTTTTCGGTCAACGCGTCAACGCTCCAGCCAAGAGGGAGGTTCCCCACCGATGGAGGGAACGGCCGAGGAACCGGACAGCGGCACCCCCGCCGTACGCCTGCGGGACCTGCGCAAGTCCTTCGGGCAGGTGCACGCGGTCGCCGGGGTGGACCTGGAGGTGGCCGACGGCGAGTTCTTCTCGATGCTGGGCCCCTCCGGTTCCGGCAAGACCACGGTGCTGCGGATGGTCGCGGGCTTCGAGGCCCCCACCGCCGGCACGGTGGAGCTGGCCGGCCGGGACGTCACCCGGCTCGCCCCCTTCGAGCGGGACGTCAACACCGTCTTCCAGGACTACGCGCTCTTCCCGCACATGACGGTGGAGCAGAACGTCGCCTACGGGCTGAAGGTCCGCAAGGTGCCCAAGGCGGAACGGGTCGAACGCGCCCGCGCGGCGCTGGCCTCGGTCCGGCTGGAGGGGTTCGGCGGACGCCGCCCGGCACAGCTCTCCGGCGGCCAGCGGCAGCGGGTCGCACTGGCCCGCGCCCTCGTGGGGCGTCCCCGGGTGCTGCTGCTCGACGAGCCGCTGGGGGCGCTCGACCTCAAGCTGCGCGAGCAGATGCAGGTCGAACTGAAGGCGATCCAGCGCGAGGTGGGCATCACCTTCGTCCTCGTCACGCACGACCAGGAGGAGGCGCTGACCCTCAGCGACCGGATCGCGGTCTTCAACCAGGGCCGGATCGAGCAGGTCGGCACCCCCGCCGAGGTGTACGAGCGGCCGGCCACGCCCTTCGTCGCGGGCTTCGTGGGCACCTCCAACCTGCTCACCGACGGCACCGGGACCTACAGCGTCCGCCCGGAGAAGATCCGCCTGCTGGGTCCCGGCGGCCCCTCGGACGCCCCGGACGCGCCAAACGCCCCGGACGCCTCCGACGACGAGCTGCGCACCGTCTCCGGCACCGTCGCCGAGGTCGTCTACCTCGGCGACAGCACACGCTTCCTGGTCGACCTCGACGGGGGCGGGCGGCTGACCGCCCTGCAGCAGAACCAGGAGACCTCCTCGGCCGACGTCGCCGCCTACCGGGGAACCCGCGTCCGCCTCCAGTGGCACCGCCGGCACAACGTCACCGTCCAGTCCCCCCACCCGGAAACGGAGTCCACGTGCGTCTGACCCATACCCTCGCAGCCTGCACCGTCCTGGCCCTGGCCACCGCCTGCGGCGGGTCGTCCTCCCCCGGCAAGGGCGCCGGCTCCTCCGGCGGCGCCTTCACCCCGCCCAAGCTCAGCGCGCCGAAGGCGCTGGGCAAGACGGAGGGCGCGGTGAACCTGATCGCCTGGGCCGGCTACGCCGAGGACGGCTCGAACGACAAGTCCGTCGACTGGGTCACCCCGTTCGAGAAGGAGACCGGCTGCCAGGTCAACACCAAGGTGGCCGGCACCTCCGACGAGATGGTCAGCCTGATGAAGACCGGCCAGTACGACGCCGTGTCGGCCTCCGGCGACGCCTCGCTGCGCCTCATCGCCTCGGGCGACGCGGCACCGGTCAACACCGGCCTCGTCCCCAACTACAAGGACGTCTTCGCCGACCTGAAGATGCAGAAGTGGAACTCGGTGAACGGCGTCGCCTACGGCATCCCGCACGGCCGCGGCGCCAACCTGCTGATGTACCGCACCGACAAGGTCTCCCCCGCCCCCACCTCCTGGTCGGCGGTCTTCGACAAGGCCTCCCCCTACAAGGGCCACGTCACCGCGTACGACTCCGCCATCTACATCGCGGACGCCGCCCTCTACCTGATGAAGACCAAGCCGGAGCTGGGCATCAAGGACCCGTACGCGCTGGACCAGAAGCAGTTCGACGCCTCCGTCGCCCTGCTGAAGGAGCAGAACGCGAACGTCGGCGAGTACTGGAGCGACTACCTGAAGGAGATCTCCTCCTTCAAGAGCGGCGACTCCGTCATCGGCACCAGCTGGCAGGTCATCGCCAACCTCGCCAAGGCCGAGAAGGCACCGGTCGAGGCGGTCCTGCCGAGCGAGGGCTCCACCGGCTGGTCCGACACCTGGATGGTCTCGGCCAAGGCCCAGCACCCCAACTGCGCCTACAAGTGGCTGGACTGGATCGTCTCGCCGAAGGTGAACGCCCAGGTCGCCGAGTGGTTCGGCGAGGCCCCGGCGAACGAGAGGTCCTGCGCCCAGACCGCGGCCAAGGACCACTGCACCGTCTTCCACGCGGCCGACGAGCCCTACTGGAAGCAGGTCCACTTCTGGAACACGCCCATCCCGCAGTGCCTGGACGGCCGCACCGACGTGAAGTGCGTGCCGTACGCCCAGTGGGTCCAGGCCTGGACCGAGATCAAGGGCTGAGCCGTCCGTGACCACCACGTCCGCCCCGCCCACCCCGCCCACCACGGCGGGCGGCACCCCCGGGCGGCGGCTGGCAGGTTCCCTGCACCGCCGCCCGCGGCTGCGGCTGTCGCTGCTGCTGTCCGCACCGCTGCTCTGGCTGGTGCTCGCCTACCTGGGCTCGCTGGCCGCGCTCTTCCTCTCCGCGTTCTGGACGACCGACCCCTTCACCTCCGACGTGGTGAGGGTCTGGAGCACCGACAACTTCCGCACCCTCCTCACCACGGACGTCTACCGGGACGTCGCCCTGCGCAGCGTCGGCGTGGCCGTCGCGGTGACCGCGATCGACGTCGTCGTCGCCTTCCCCATCGCCTTCTACACCGCCCGGGTGGCCGCCCCCAGGTACCGGCACCTGCTGGTGGTCGCCGTGCTCACCCCGCTGTGGGCCAGCTACCTGGTCAAGGCGTACGCCTGGCGGATCATGCTCTCCGAGGGCGGGCCGCTGGACTGGGCGCTGGCGCCACTCGGCCTGAGCGGACCCGGCTACGGGCTGCCCGCGGCGGTCGTCGTGCTGGCCTACCTGTGGCTGCCCTACATGATCCTGCCGATCCACTCCGGGCTGGAGCAGCTGCCGGACGCCCTGCTGGACGCCTCCGCCGACCTCGGGGCCCGTACCTGGCGCACCTTCCGGTCCGTGGTGCTGCCCATGGTGCTGCCCTCGGTCGCGGCCGGCTCGGTCTTCACCTTCTCGCTCAGCCTCGGCGACTACATCGCCGTGCAGATCGTCGGCGGCAAGACCCAGCTGATCGGCAACGTCGTCTACTCCAACATCACCCTCGACCTGCCGCTCGCCGCGGCGCTGGGCACCGTGCCGGTCGCGGTGATCGTCCTCTACCTGCTGGCCATGCGCCGCACCGGCGCGCTCCGGAGTCTGTGAGGGCCGTGACCATGCAACTCTCCCGACCCGCCCGCATCGCCCTGCGCGTCGCGGCCGCGCTGGGCTTCGCGATCATCTACGTGCCGCTGCTGCTCGTCCTGCTCAACTCCTTCAACGCCGCCCGCGGCTTCGGCTGGCCCCCCTCGGGGCTGACCCTGCACTGGTGGGCCGACGCCTGGCACAGCTCCGGCGCCCGCTCCGCGCTGTGGACCTCGGTGAAGGCGGGGCTGGGCGCGACGGCGGTCTCCCTGGTCCTGGGCACCCTGATCGCCTTCGCCGTCTCCCGGTACCGCTTCTTCGGACAGGAGGCGCTCTCCTTCGTCGTCGTCCTGCCGATCGCGCTGCCCGGCATCGTCACGGGCATCGCCCTCAACACCGCGTTCCGTACGGTGCTGGAGCCGCTCGGCGTGGGGCTGGGGCTGTTCACGGTCGTCGTCGGCCACGCCACCTTCTGCGTCGTGGTGGTCTTCAACAACGTCGTGGCCCGGCTGCGGCGCACCTCGGGCTCGTACGAGGAGGCGGCGATGGACCTGGGGGCCGACACCTTCCAGGTCTTCCGCGACATCACCTTCCCGCTGGTGCGCACCGCGCTGCTGGCCGGCGGGCTGCTGGCCTTCGCCCTCTCCTTCGACGAGATCGTCGTCACCACCTTCACCGCGGGTCCCGGTGTCCAGACCCTCCCCGTGTGGATCTTCAGCAACATGGCCAGGCCGCAGCAGGCGCCCGTCGTCAATGTGGTGGCCGCGGTGCTCGTCGTCGCGTCGGTGATCCCGGTCTACCTCGCGCAGCGGCTGTCGGCCGACTCCGCCTCGGGAGGCCGCCTCTGAGCCGCCAGTGGCGGCAGGTGAGGGGTACGTGCCAATGCATCCGCCCGGATAAGGCAGGCTTGTACCCGTGCCAGAACCCGCGCTGAACGCATTCGACCCCGCCCGCGACCACCCCCACTCCGCCACGCTGAGGAGGCTGGAGAAGTCCTCGGGGCGCCTGGCGGCGGCCGCGATCGCGCGGATGGACGGGCAGCTGCCCTGGTACCGGGCCATGCCCCCGGAGAACCGCTCGTGGATCGGGCTGGTGGCGCAGGCGGGCATCGCGGCCTTCACGGAGTGGTTCCGCCACCCGGAGACCCCCCAGGCGATCAGCACCGACGTCTTCGGCACCGCCCCGCGGGAGCTGACCCGGGCGATCTCGCTGCGCCAGACGGTGGAGATGGTGCGCACCACCATCGAGGTCATGGAGTCGGCGATCGACGAGGTCGCGGCCCCCGGCGACGAGTCGGTGCTGCGCGAGGCGCTGCTGGTCTACGCGCGGGAGATCGCCTTCGCGACGGCCCAGGTCTACGCCCAGGCCGCCGAGGCGCGCGGCGCCTGGGACGCCCGGCTGGAGTCCCTGGTGGTCAACGCGGTGCTGTCCGGCGAGGCCGACGAGGGCGTGCTGTCGCGGGCGGCGGCGCTGGGCTGGAGCTCCCCCGACAAGATCGTGGTGGTGCTGGGCACGGCACCCAACGGGGACAGCGAGCTGACCGTCGAGGCGATCCGGCGGGCGGCGCGGCACGCCAAGCTGCAGGTGCTCACCGGGGTCCTCGGCGACCGCCTGATCGTGGTCGCGGGTGGTGACGGGGAGCCGCTGCGCGTCGCCAAGGCCCTGATCGGGCCGTTCGCGGCCGGTCCGGTGGTCGCCGGGCCCGTGGTGGGCGACCTGCTGGCGGCGTCGAAGTCGGCGGCGGCCGCGGCCGCGGGCCTGAAGGCGTGCGCGGCCTGGCCCGACGCGCCGCGTCCGGTGATCGCCGACGACCTGCTCCCGGAGCGCGCGATGGCGGGCGACCGACACGCCCGCGATCAGCTGGTGGAGGAGATCTACAGGCCGTTGGAGGAAGCTGGTTCGGCACTGCTTGAGACTCTGTCCGTCTACCTCGAACAGGCCTCGTCGCTGGAAGGGGCCGCCCGGATGTTGTTCGTTCACCCCAACACCGTTCGTTACCGGCTCCGACGTGTGACGGACGTCACCGGCTGGTCGCCCTCGGACGTGCGCTCCGCCTTCACCCTTCGCATCGCGCTCATCCTGGGCCGACTCTCCGAGTCGGGGCAGACACCGTAGACGCACCCAGGGCCTTTGTGGGACACCAACAAATCGCCCGTCGGTTCTTGGTCCCTGTCCCCACGGGCGGGGATCACCTCGCTCAAGAGAGAGTTGAAAGCGTGCTCGTACTCGTCGCTCCCGGCCAGGGCGCCCAGGCCCCCGGCTTCCTGAACCCGTGGCTCGAACTTCCCGGTGTCGCCGACCGTCTCTCCGGTCTGTCCTCGACCGCCGGTCTCGACCTCGCCCACTTCGGCACCAAGGCCGAGGCCGAGGAGATCCGTGACACCGCCGTCGCCCAGCCCCTGCTGGTGGCGGCCGGTCTGGTCGCGGCGGAGCAGCTGTTCGACGGCCCGGCCGCCGCGCGTTCCGCGCTGGGCGCCGTGGCGGGTCACAGCGTCGGCGAGATCACGGCGGCGGCCGTCGGGGGCGTGCTGAGCGCCGAGGCGGCGATGAGCTTCGTCCGTACCCGCAGCACCGCGATGGCCCAGGCCGCGGCCGTCACCGAGACCGGCATGTCGGCCGTGCTCGGCGGCGACCCGGACGTCGTCGTCGCCCACCTGGAGAACCTCGGCCTCACCCCGGCGAACATCAACGGGGCCGGTCAGATCGTGGCGGCCGGCACCGCGAAGCAGCTCGCGGAGCTGACCTCGGACAAGCCCGAGAAGGCGCGGGTCATCCCGCTGAAGGTGGCGGGCGCGTTCCACACCCACCACATGACCCCGGCCGTGGCCGTGCTGGAGGAGCTGGCGCAGTCGCTGGCCGTCTCCGACCCCGCCCTGCCGTACGTGTCCAACGCCGACGGCGCGGTCGTCCGCTCCGGCGCCGAGGTCGTCTCGCGCCTGGTGTCGCAGGTGTCCAACCCGGTCCGCTGGGACCTGTGCATGGAGACCTTCAAGGAGCTCGGCGTCACCGCGATCATCGAGCTGGTGCCGGGTGGCACCCTGGTGGGGCTGGCCAAGCGCGCGCTGCCCGGCGTCGCGACCCTGGCCCTCAAGACCCCGGACGACCTCGAGGCCGCCCGCGCGATCGTGGCCGAGCACGGCACCCAGGAATAGGAGTCCCCGCAGACATGGCGAAGATCAGGCCCAGCAAGGGCTCCCCGTACGCGCGCATCATGGGCGTCGGCGGCTACCGGCCGACCCGTGTGGTGCCCAACGAGGTGATCCTGGAGAACATCGACTCCAGCGACGAGTGGATCCGCTCGCGCTCGGGCATCGCCTCCCGGCACTGGGCCGGCCCGGAGGAGACGGTCGCCGAGATGTCGGTGACCGCGGCGGGCAAGGCCATCGCCGACGCGGGGATCTCGGCGGAGGACATCGGGGGCGTCATCGTCGCCACCGTCTCCCACTTCAAGCAGACCCCGGCCGTCGCGACCGAGATCGCGCACCGGATCGGCGCGGGCAAGCCGGCCGCCTTCGACATCTCGGCGGGCTGCGCGGGCTTCACGTACGCCGTGACCCTCGCCAAGGGCATGGTCACCGAGGGCAGCGCGAAGCACGTCCTGGTGATCGGCGTCGAGCGGCTGAGCGACCTGACCGACAAGTCGGACCGCGCCACCGCCTTCCTCTTCGGCGACGGCGCCGGCGCCGTCATCATCGGCCCGGCCGACGAGCCCGAGATCGGCCCCACCGTCTGGGGCTCGGAGGGCGACAAGTCCAACACCATCACCCAGACCGTCGCGTGGGACCGCTTCCGTGTGGGCGACGTCTCGCAGCTGCCGGTGGGCGAGGACGGGGAGCTGAAGTTCCCCGCGATCACCCAGGAGGGCCAGACCGTCTTCCGCTGGGCGGTGTTCGAGATGGCCAAGGTGGCCCAGGAGGCGCTGGACGCCGCCGGGATCAGCGCGGACGACCTGGACGTCTTCATCCCGCACCAGGCCAACATGCGCATCATCGACTCGATGATCAAGGCGCTCAAGCTGCCGGAGCACGTCGCGGTCGCCCGCGACATCGAGACCACCGGCAACACCTCCGCCGCGTCGATCCCGCTCGCGATGGAGCGTCTGCTCGCCACCGGACAGGCCAAGAGCGGCGACACGGCACTGATCATCGGTTTCGGGGCAGGGCTCGTGTACGCCGCCACTGTCGTTACCCTCCCCTAGGCACCACCACCCACGCGGCGCGCACTCCCGCCCGCCGCAGCCCGTAGTAACCAGCACGAAGAAGGAGAGCGCCGCCATGGCCACCCAGGAAGAGATCGTCGAGGGTCTCGCGGAGATCGTGAACGAGATCGCCGGCATCCCGACCGAGGACGTCCAGCTGGACAAGTCCTTCACCGACGACCTGGACGTCGACTCGCTGTCCATGGTCGAGGTCGTCGTCGCCGCCGAGGAGCGCTTCGAGGTCAAGATCCCGGACGACGACGTCAAGCAGCTGAAGACCGTCGGCGACGCCGTCGACTACATCCTCAAGGCCCAGGCCTGAGCCTGAGCCACCCCTGGTCGACGTGTCTGTCGCCCGCCCTTCTAGACGTGGAGAGACAATCCCTGTGAGCCCGACCAATCACACCGTGGTCGTCACCGGTATCGGCGCAACCACTCCGCTGGGCGGGGACAGCGCGTCGACCTGGGAAGGGTTGACCGCCGGACGTTCCGGCGTACGCCCCCTGGAGCAGGACTGGGCCGCCGAGCTGCCGGTGCGCATCGCCGCGCAGATCGCCGTGGAGCCGCTGGAGGTCCTGCCCCGCCCGGTCGCCCGCAAGCTCGACCGTTCGGCGCAGTTCGCGCTGATCGCCACCCGTGAGGCCTGGGCCGACGCGGGCTTCACCGCCAAGGCCGGCGAGGACAGCTCGGTCGACCCCGACCGCCTGGGCACCGTGATCGCCTCCGGCATCGGCGGCGTCACCACACTGCTCGACCAGTACGACAACCTCAAGAACTCCGGCCCCCGCAAGGTGTCCCCGCACACCGTGCCGATGCTGATGCCCAACAGCCCCTCGGCCAACGTCAGCCTCGAGGTCAACGCCCGCGCCGGTGTGCACACCCCGGTCAGCGCCTGCGCCTCCGGCGCCGAGGCCGTCGGCTACGCGTACGAGATGATCCGCTCCGGCCGCGCCGACGTCGTCGTGGCCGGCGGCACCGAGGCGGCCGTG
Organism: Streptomyces sp. NPDC008238; assembly: GCF_042956445.1. NCBI lineage: Bacteria > Bacillati > Actinomycetota > Actinomycetes > Kitasatosporales > Streptomycetaceae > Streptomyces > Streptomyces sp. NPDC008238. The sequence goes on from NZ_JBIBGK010000004.1 coordinate 44,983, forward strand.
CACCCGCTGCCGATCGCCGCGTTCGCCAACATGATGGCGATGTCCAAGAACAACGACGACCCGCGGGGCGCCTCCCGCCCGTACGACAAGGGCCGTGACGGCTTCGTCCTCGGCGAGGGCGCGGGTGTCGTGGTGCTGGAGTCGGCCGAGCACGCCGCCCGGCGCGGCGCCCGGGTCTACGCCGAGGTGCTGGGCCAGGGCCTGTCGTCCGACGCCCACCACATCGCGCAGCCGGAGCCCACCGGCCGCGGCATCGCCGCCGCGCTGGAGCAGCTGATCGCCGCGACCGGCCTGGACCTGGCGCAGATCGTCCACCTGAACGCGCACGCGACCTCCACCCCGCAGGGTGACGTGGCCGAGGTCAAGGCGCTCCGCAAGGTGCTCGGCGACCACCTCGACCACGTGGCCATCTCGGCCACCAAGTCGATGACCGGTCACCTGCTGGGCGGCGCCGGCGGCATCGAGACGGTCGCCACCGTCCTCGCCCTGCACCACCGGCTCGCGCCGCCGTCGATCAACATCGACGACCTGGACGACGAGATCGACCCCGGTCTGGTCTCCACCGAGGCGCGCAAGCTGCCCGAGGGCCCGATCGTGGCCGTCAACAACTCCTTCGGCTTCGGCGGCCACAACGTCGTCATGGCGTTCAAGAGCGCCTGAGCCGTACGGCACCCCTGAGGGCCGGTCAGCCGCTCGCGCGGCCGACCGGCCCTCGGTCGTCCCCGGGTCAGGGGCAGCCGACGACCTGCCCGGCCCAGGACAGCCCGCCGCCGAAACCGAGCAGCAGCACGGGAGCGCCCGGGGTGAGCTCGCCCCGCTCGACGAGCTTGGAGAAGGCCAGCGGCACGGAGGCCGCCGAGGTGTTCCCGGAGTCCACGACGTCTCGCGCCACGACCGCCTGCGGGGCGTCCAACCGGCTCACGACGGCCTCGATGATCCGCAGGTTGGCCTGGTGCGTCACGATGCCGCCGAGCTCGCGGGGGGTGACACCGGCACGCCGGCAGGCCTCCTCGGCGATCGGGGCGAGGGTCGTGGTGGCCCAGCGGAAGACCGCCTGGCCGTCCTGGGCGAAGCGGGGCTGCCAGGCGCCGGCCAGCCGTACGGCGTCGGCGCGGGTGGGGTCCGAGCCCCAGACGACCGGGCCGATGCCGGGGAGCGCCCCCGGAGCGGCGTCCGCGGCGCTGACCAGGGCCGCGCCGGCCCCGTCGCCCAGCAGGACGCAGGTGCTGCGGTCGGTCCAGTCGGTGAGGTCCGACATCTTCTCGGCTCCGACGACCAGGGCGTGGCGCGCGGCGCCGGCCCGTACGGCGTGGTCGGCGGCAGCGAGCGCGGTGGTGAAGCCGGCGCAGGCGTTGTTGAGGTCGTAGGAGGCGGGGGCCGTCATGCCGAGCCGGGCCGCGACCTGGGCGGCGGTGCTGGGGCTGCGGTCGACGGCGCTGGAGGTGGCGACGACGACCAGGTCGACCTCGGAGGGGTCCAGGCCCGCGGTGGCGAGGGCCTTGCCCGCGGCTGCCACGGCCATGTCGGCGACCGACTCGTCCTCGTCGGCGATGTGCCGGGTGGCGATGCCGGTGCGCTGTCGGATCCAGGCGTCGCTGGTGTCGACCATGGTGGCCAAGTCGTCGTTGGTGAGGACGCGTTGCGGCTGGTGGTGGCCCAGGGCGGCGATGCGGGATGCAGTCATGCCGGAACTATAGCGACCGATCGGTCGGACTCTAAAGGTGGAGGGGTGGCTACGATGGGCGCATGAGCCCACGCAAGTCCGCCGCCGAGGCGCGCCACACCCGTGAGCGGATCATCGAACGCAGCGTCGCGGTCGCCTCCGTGGAGGGTCTGGAGGGCCTCACGATCGGCCGGCTCGCGACCGACCTCGGGATCAGCAAGTCCGGGCTGCTGGGGCACTTCGGTACCAAGGAGGCCCTGCAGATCGCCGCGCTGCGGCGGGCCTCGGAGATCTTCACGCGCGCCGTGTGGGTGCCCGCGTCGGGGGCCGCCCCCGGCCTCGCCCGGCTGACCGCGATCTGCGAGGCCTGGGTGACCTACCTGGACCGCGAGCGCGAGGCCTTCCCCGGCGGCTGCCTGTTCACCGCCTCCGCCGTGGAGTTCGACGGCCGGGAGGGGCCGGTCCGGGACGCGGTCGCCCGGCTCTACACCGTCTGGCGGCGCCGGCTGACCCGCGACATCCGGGCCGCCGTGGAGCACGGCGAACTGCCCCCGGACACCGACCCGGAGCAGCTGGTCTTCGAGCTGAACGGGATCTACTTCTCCCTCAACCACGCCGTCCAGCTCTTCGGCGACCGGAGCGCCCCCGACCGCGCCCGGCGTGCGCTGCGGCGTGTCCTGAGCTGACGAATCAGCCCTTCGGGGGGATTGGCCGCATCCCCCGGATGGGCGCGCCCGGCCCCGCGCAGGATCGTGTCCATGAGCATCTGGCTGAGGGGGGCCGGCCTCACGGCGGCCGCGGCGCTGACGGTGCTGGTGCCGGGCGCGGCCGGGGGGACGGCGTACGCGCACGACCCACCAGGGCCACCGGGCCCGCCCGTGGTCCGGTTCCTGCCCGACGGCACCGTGCGGGTGGAGACCGGCGGCGGGGCCGTCCGGGTGGAGACACGTGACGGGGAGACCCGGGCCCGGGTCACGCACGGCGGGGACACCGTGGACGCCCGCACGGGCAAGGGCGGCTCGTCCGCGACCGTCCGGCGACGGCACTGTCCCGCGTACGAGTCGACGGTCAACGCCCGCACCGACGGCGGCGGTTCACGGGGCTCGGTGTCCTGGCGGCACCCCTGCGGGCCGGCGCCGCGCCCCACCCCCGCCCGCCCCGTGCGCCGCGCACCGGCCCCGGCACCCACGCCGACCCCCACCCCGACACCGACACCGACACCGACGCCGACCCCCACTCCGACACCCACGCCCACCCCGACCCCCACGCCGACGCCGACGCACCGCGCGGAACTCCCGGTGGTCGCCTACCGCAAGGCGAGCGCGCCGCCCCCGCCCGAGGGGCCGAGCATCGTCCAGCTCATGCTGCTCGTCACCGCCCCGGCGGTCCTGTCCGCCGCGGCGCTCAAACCCCGCTCCCAAGCCCGCTCCCGGAGGTGATCGATGTCGGACTGGCTCGTCCTGGGCATCGCGATGGCCGCGGCCTGCGCCGTGGTGCTGACCATCGTGTTCATCAACCACCGCCGCATCGGGGACGACGACGACCCCTCGGAGACCCCCGACGTCATCGAGTACATGACGATGATGATCGGCGTGGTGTACGCCATCGTCCTCGGCCTCGCCATCGCCGGCGTCTGGGAGGCCCGCGGGGGCGCCGAGGACACCTTCCACCGCGAGACCCAGGCCCTGCAAGAGGTGCGGCAGCGGGTCCAGGTCTACCCGGCCGAGGTCCGCGACCAGGTGCGCGCCGACGTGGACGCGTACGTCTCCTACGTCGCGCACACCGAACTGCCCTACATGATCAAGCACGGGGAGAACACCGGGCGCGGCTCGGAACTCCTCGACAAGGTGCGCCGCGACGTGACCGACTTCGAACCGCGCACCCCGCTGGCCAACCAGGCGTACCAGCCGGTCGTCGACCAGGTCGCGGCCGCCGACGACGCGCGCACCGCACGCGGCGAGAACGCCGGACCGACCATGCCGGGGGTGGTGTGGTTCGGCCTGGTCACCGGCGCCCTCGTCGCGGTGGGACTGATCTTCAGCCTGCAGATCCGGCGCTCCCGGCGGGAACTCGTCCTCGCCGGGCTCTACAGCGCCCTGATCGCCTTCCTGCTCTTCCTCATCTGGGACCTGGACGCCCCCTTCGGCCGCGACCCGGCCGAGGCGGCGGCGTCCTTCACCAGCCTCTTCCCGCACATCGGGTGATCACTTCTCGAAGCTCGCGAAGTACGAGGCCACCATGTCCTCCGCCCCGTGCCCGAGCTCGGCCGCGCGGCGGAAGCGCTCGGCGCCCGCCGCCATGACGTCGAGCCGGACCCCGGCCGACTCCCCGGCCTCCACGATCAGCCGGGCGTCCTTCTCCGCGGTGTGCACGGCGAAGCTGGGGGCGAAGTCGCCGGCCAGGACCGCCGCCGACTTCGCTCGCAGGTAGCCCATGTCGAGGGGGCCACCGGAGACGGCCTGGAGGAAGTCCGCGGCGTCCACGCCGAGGCCCTTCGCGAGCGCGAGGGCCTCGGCCGTGCCGTGGGTGATCGTCAGCACCCAGCTGTTGACGACCAGCTTGAGGCGGCTGGCGGCGCCCTCCGCCGCGTCCTCCCCCACCCACACGGTGCGGCTGCCGATCGCGTCGAAGACCGGCGCCACCTTCTGCCGGGCCTCCTGCGGCCCGGCGGCCAGCACCAGGAGCTGCCCGTTCTCCGCGGGCTGCCGGGTGCCCAGCACGGGCGAGTCGAGGAAGACGACGCCGTGCTCGCGCGCGAACTGCGCGAACGCCCCGAGGGCGGCCACGCCCGCGGTGGTGCACTGCGCCCACACCGCGCCCTTCCGCAGCGCCGGCGCCGCCTGCCGCATGGTCTCCAGGGCGGAGTCGGCGTCGTGCAGGATGGTCACCACCACGTCGGCACCGTCCACCGCCTCTGCGGGGGTGTCGACGACGCGTGCGCCGTCCTTGCCGAGCGGCTCGGCCTTCTCCTTCGTTCGGTTCCACACGCGGACGTCGAGGCCGGCCCCGACGAGGTTGCGGGCCATCGCGGCACCCATGATCCCGGTGCCCAGAACTGCTGCTGAAGTGGTGTCGGACATGACTGCCACGGTACGACGGACCCATCCGAAACGCTCGCGGCGCCGAATGCCGGACGGGACACTTGTCCGCGACACCCGGAATCGAACGCTGGAGGTGTGGTGAGGGAACCGCTGCGGTTCGGCAGGCCCGCACGGCAGGGGCCGGACCCCTCGGAGCTGCTGCTCGCCGTCGCGCGCGGCGACCAGGAGGCCTTCGCCCGGCTGTACGACGCCGTGAGCGGACCGGTGCTCGGGCTGGTGCGCGGAGTGCTCAGGGACCCCGCGCAGTCGGAGGAGGTGACGCAGGAGGTGCTGGTGGAGGTGTGGCGCACCGCCGCCCGCTTCCGGCCGGAGAAGGGCAGCGCGATGACCTGGGTGATGACCCTGGCCCACCGCAGGGCCGTGGACCGGGTGCGGTCCGCGAACGCGGCCGCCGACCGCGAGCACAAGGCGGCGCTGCTGGAGCGCACCCCCGCCTACGACGAGGTCACCGAACAGGTCGAGGCCCGGCTGGAGGCCGAACAGGTGCGGCGCTGCATGCGCACCCTCACCGAGGTGCAGCACCAGTCGGTGACCCTCGCCTACTACCGGGGGCTGACGTACCGGGAGGTCGCCGAGCTGCTGGCGCTGCCGCTGGGCACCGTCAAGACCCGGCTCCGGGACGGCCTGATACGGCTGCGCGACTGCCTGGGGGTGACCGCGTGAGCACCGAGGCCGAACTGCACACCCTCACCGGGGCCTACGCCGTCGACGCGCTGACGCGGCACGAGCGCGCGGAGTTCGAACGCCACCTCGCGGAGTGCGAGGCCTGCGCGCTGGAGGTGCGCGAGCTGGCGGCGACCGCCGCCCGCCTCGGGCTCGCCGCGGCCGAGCCCGTTCCGCCCCGCGTGAAGGACGACGTCATGCGGCTCATAGCCAACGTGCGGCAGGAGCCGCCGTCGGTGCCCGAGCCACCCCGCGCCGCGGCCCGGGCGACGCGCCGCCGCGCCTCGCAGCCCGCCCGGCGCCGGGTCCGCTTCGCCCTGGCGGCCTGCCTCGCCGCGGCCGCGGCACTGGGCGGCGTCGCGGTCTGGCAGCAGCAACAACTCGGCGACCTGCGCCAGGAGAACCGGCAGACCCAGGCGCAGGCGGAGCAGATCTCCCGGGTCCTGGCGGCGCCCGACGCCGTCACGACCTCCGCGAAGCTCGCGGGCGGCGCCGGCGGCACGGTGGTCGTCTCCCGCAGCCAGGACCGCGCGGTGTTCTTCGCCCACGGCATGCCGGCGCTGACCGGCGACCGGGTCTACCAGCTCTGGTACGCCGACGGCGACACGATGCGCTCCGCGGGCCTCATGCCGAAGCCGTCCGGTGGCGACACCACCCAGGCCGTCCTCCTCCGGGGCGCCGTCGACGGCGCCTCCGGCATGGGCATCACCGTCGAGCCCCCCGGCGGCTCGCCCCGGCCCACCTCCGACCCGCTGGCCCTCGTGACCTTCCCGGCGTAGCACCCCCGCCGCGCACCGCGCCCGGGCGCGGTGCGCGGCACGGGCCGGGACGGCCCACGTCGCGGTTGCCCGGCTGCCGACGCGGCAGACCGACGCGTGGACGGCCGGGGAACGCGGCCCGGCTCGGGCAACGCCGGCACGCCGCGCCCCTGCGGGGTCGCGGAGGGCGACGCGGCGGGGCGCCTCACGGCGTGGGGAGGGGCGGCGCCATAGGCTCGCCGGGCGGCACCACCGGCCAGGAGGAGTGCAACGGACGTGACGACGACGTCGATCTGCCTGTTCACCGCCGATCTGCGGCTGCACGACAACCCCGTCCTGTGTGCCGCCCTCGACTCCGCCGCACAGGTCGTCCCCCTGTTCGTGCTCGACGAGGCCATCGAGGCGGCGGGCTTCGCCGCGCCCAACCGCGCCGCGTTCCTCGCCGACTGCCTCGCCGACCTCGACGAGGGGCTGCGGAAGCGCGGCGGACGGCTGGTGCTGCGCCGCGGGGACGTGGCACGCGAGACCTGCCGGGTCGCCGAGGAGACCGGTGCCGGGCAGGTGCACATCGCCGCCGGGGTGAGCCGCTACGCCGCGCGGCGCGAGGAGCGGCTACGGAAGGCGCTGACCGGGGCCGGACGTGAACTGCGGGTGCACGACGCCGTGCTGACGGCGGCCCCGCCCGGTGCGGTGACCCCGGCGGGCAAGGACAGCTTCGGGGTGTTCACCCCGTACTTCCGGCGCTGGGAGACCGTGGACCTGCGCGACCCGCTGGGCGCGCCCCGCACCGTCCGGGTGCCGGACGGCGTCACGTCCCGCCCGCTCCCGAAGGCGCCGAAGGACACCTCGCCCGGGCTGCCCGCGGGCGGGGAGACCGAGGCCCGCGAACGCTGGCGGGCCTGGCGGGCGTCGGGGCTCTCCGCGTACGAGGACCGGCACGACGACCTGGCGGGCGACGCCACCTCCCGGCTCTCGCCCTACCTGCACTTCGGCTGCCTGTCGGCCACCGAACTGGTCCGGAGCGGCCGGGACGCCGGCGGGCCCGGCGCGGACGCGTTCGTACGGCAGTTGGCGTGGCGGGAGTTCCACCACCAGGTGCTCGCCGCCCGCCCCGACGCCGCCTCCCGGGACCTGCGCACGCGCGGCGACCGCTGGCGCGGCGACGGCCCGGAGGCGGACGCGTGGCGCGAGGGCCGCACCGGCTACCCCGTGATCGACGCGGCAATGCGGCAGTTGCGGCACGAGGGCTGGATGCACAACCGGGCGCGGCTGCTGGCCGCGAGCTTCCTGACGAAGACGCTGTACGTGGACTGGCGGATCGGCGCCGCGCACTTCCTGGAGCTGCTGGTGGACGGCGACGTCGCCAACAACCAGCTGAACTGGCAGTGGGTGGCGGGCACCGGCACCGACACCCGCCCCAACCGGGTGCTCAATCCCCTGGTGCAGGCCCGCCGTTTCGACCCGGACGGCGCCTACGTGCACCGCTGGGTGCCGGAACTGGCCGACGTGCCGGGCGGCGCCGTGCACCGCCCCTGGCGGCTCCCCGAGGCGGAACGCGCCGCCCTGGACTACCCCGCCCCCCTCGTCGACCTCGACGAGGCCCTCGCCCGCTTCCGCGGCGCCCGCGGCAAGTAGCGGCCCTCCCCGGAGGTGAGCCGCGTCAACCGGCGTGCGGACGGGCGGCCGTCCGCCCGGGAGACGCGGCGTCCTCTGCGGCCGTGAACACACGGAGGGGACAGCCGTTCCACCCCGGCACCCCGCCTCCGGCCGCCCGACAGCCCGACCACCCGCCCCGCGTCAGGCTCGCGCGGCATACGGTCCCGCCGCCCTGCCGACCGTGCACACGCCGCGCCGGACAACCGGGCCACCCGGCACCCCGCGCTCGGCGAAAGCGCGGCCCCGACGTTCCCGAACCGCCCACCGCGGCCGGGCACTCGACGCGGCATCCGCGCCACACGGCACCGCCCAACGGACATCCCCACACCCGCCATGACCGCACCCCAACGCACACCCGGCCCACTCGCGGCCCGCACCAACACCCCGTCCACCTTGCTGCGGCACGCGTCTGCCGCCCGTGGACACCCGCACCAGACCGCCGGGCCACCCGGCACCCCGCACTCGGCCCGGCGCCGCGGGCCGCCGCGCCCGCGACGCCCGCGACGCCCGCGACGCCCGCGACGCCCGCGGCATACAACGCCGCGCAACGGGCGTACCCCACGCCCGCCATGGCCGCTCAGTCGCGCACACGGCCCGCCTGTGCGCCGCAGCAACACCCCGGCGCCGCGGGCCGCCGCTCACCGGGGCGGGGCAGCGCCCCGCCCCCGCGGCGGCCGGGGGAAGAAGCCGCTGGTGCGTGCGGCGTAGCCGGCCCAGCCGGGGCGGTCCGCCATGTGGCGCTCCAGCAGGGCCTTGCCGCTGCCCCGGGTGAGCAGGTACGACATCAGCAGCGGCGAGACGGCCGACGCCGCGGCGGCCTGCCAGGCGTCGCAGGTGAGCGCGAACAGGCCCCACCAGACGCAGAAGTCGCCGAAGTAGTTGGGGTGCCGGGTCCAGCTCCACAGGCCGCGGTCCATGATGCGGCCGCGGTTCGCCGGGTCGGCCTTGAAGCGGGCCAGTTGGTGGTCGCCGACGGCCTCGAAGAGCAGGCCGGTGAGCCAGAGCAGCGCCCCGACGACCGCCGCCGGGCCGGCCGGGCCGGGGATGTACGAGGCGGCCTGGACGGGCAGCGAGACGACCAGGACGAGCGCGCCCTGCAGCAGGTACACCGCGCGCAGGGCGTAGGCGGCCCGGCTGCCGGGGGCCTTGGCCAGGAAGGCCTCGTAGCGGGGGTCCTCGCCGTGGCCGCGCCCGCGGCGCACGATGTGGACGGCGAGCCGCAGGCCCCACACGGCGGTCAGCGCGAACACCAGCGCGCGACGGGCCGGGTCGCCGTGCCCGGCGGACATGCCGTAGGCGGACGCGGCGACCGCCGTGAAGGCCGCGCCCCAGGCGACGTCGACGTAGCGGTGTCGGCCGCGGGACAGCGCGAAGGCGAAGGTGGCGAGCATGACGGCGAGCGCGGCCCCGGCCGCCACGGCCGCGCCCGCCCCGAACGCGCCCCAGGGGAAGCCGTCCATCGCCCTCACCACCCCGCGTACCAGGCGGCGGGCGTGCCGGCCGGGGCACCGGTGCCGTCGGCGGTGGGCCGTACGGCGAGGATCTGGTCGACGCCCATGCGGCGTTCCGCGAAGGCCAGCGCGCCGCCCGCCAGGTACAGCCGCCACACACGGGCGGTCTCCTCGCCGGCCAGGAGGACGACGTCGGGCCAGCGCCGCTCCAGGGTGGCCAGCCAGGCCCGCACGGTGCGCACGTAGTGCTCTCGCAGCGACTCCACGGCCTTGACCTCCAGCCCCGCGTCCTCCAGCAGGTTCACGGTGCGGCCCAGCGGCCGCATGTGCATGTCGGGGGCGATGTACGTCCCGATGAAGGCGCCGCCGCCGGGAGCGGCGCGCCCGCGGGACATCTGCTGCACCAGTGCCCTGCCCCGGGGGCGCAGCATGCGGTGGACGGCGGCCGCGAACCGCGGGTAGTGCTCGTCGCCGACGTGCTCGCCCATCTCGACCGCGCTGACCGCCTCGTAGCCGCCGTCCCCCTCCAGGTCGCGGTAGTCGCGCAGTTCGACCGTGACGTACTGCTCCAGCCCCTCCCGGCGGATCCGCTCGCGGACGAAGTCCCGCTGGGCGGCGGAGAGGGTGACGGCGTGGACCTGCGCGCGGTGGGTCCTGGCGGCGTGGAGGGCGAGCGCGCCCCAGCCGCAGCCGATGTCGAGCAGCCGCGTGCCGGGGCGCAGGTCCAGCTTGCGGCAGATGAGTTCGAGCTTGTCGCGCTGGGCGTCGGCGAGGCCGTACGTGGGGTCGTCGTCGCGGGTCCAGTAGCCGCAGGAGTACGCCATGGAGGGGTCGAGGAGGAGTTCGTAGAAGTCGTTGGACAGGTCGTAGTGGTGGCTGACGGCGGCCCGGTCGCGGCTCCTGGTGTGCGGGGCGCCGTGCAGCCTGGCGCGGCCGCGGGGGGCGGGCGGCCGCGGCCCGACCGCGCCGAGCCGTAAGGCGGCGCCGGCGGCGCGGAGCCGGTCGCCCGCGGTCAGCCGGGGAGGGCGCAGCCCGCCGTCCCGGGTGGCGTGCCACAGGGCGCGCAGCCCCTCGGTGAGGTCGCCGCGCACGTCGATGTCGCCGGTGATGTACGCCTCGGCGAGGCCGAGTTCGCCGGGCTGCCACAGGAGTCTTCGCAGCGCGCGCCGGGAGCGCAGGACGACCAGCGGGGCGTCGCGCGGCCCGGCGGTGCTGCCGTCCCAGGCCCGCAGCCGTACGGGCAGCGGGCCGCCCGTGAACCGCTCCAGCAGCGGGGCGAGGGTGTCCGCGGCGCCCTTCACCTGCCGGCCTCCCCACGGGTCAGCCGCAGTTGGACCACGTCGAGGTAGCCGGAGCGGAAGCCGGCCTCGGAGTAGGCGAGGTAGAGGGTCCACATGCGGCGGAAGGTCTCGTCGAAGCCGAGGGCGGCGACGTCGGCGGCGCGTTCGGTGAAGCGCTCGCGCCACAGCCGCAGCGTCTCGGCGTAGTGCGGGCCGAAGCCGTCGCAGGAGGCGACGCGCAGCGCGGTGTGCTCGTCGAGGGTCCGGTCGATCGCCTCCAGGGAGGGGATGAGGCCGCCCGGGAAGACGTACTTCTGGATCCAGGTGTGGGTGTCGCGGGTGGCGAGCATGCGCTCGTCGGGCATGGTGATCGCCTGGAGGGCGACCGTGCCGCCGGGGGCGAGCAGCCGGTCCAGCGCCGTGAAGTACGCCGGCCAGTACTCGGCGCCGACGGCCTCGATCATCTCGACGCTGACGACGGCGTCGAAGCTCCCGGTCACCTGCCGGTAGTCGCGCAGCCGGACGGTGGCCCGGTCCTGCTGCCCCGCGGCGGCGAGCCGGTCCGTGGCGAGCCGGCGCTGCTCCTCGGAGAGGGTGACGGAGACGACCTCGGCGCCGCGGCGGGCGGCGCGGACGGCGAGTTCGCCCCAGCCGGTGCCGATCTCCAGCAGCCGGGTGCCCTCGCCGACGCGCGCCAGGTCGAGCAGCCGGTCGATCTTGCGGTGCTGTGCGGCGGCCAGTTGGGCGCGCCGGGCGGGGAAGCCGCGGAAGACGGCCGAGGAGTAGGTGAGGGTCTCGTCGAGGAAGAGCGCGAACAGTTCGTTGGACAGGTCGTAGTGGGCGTGGATGTTGCCGCGGGCGCCGTCGAGGGTGTTGCGCCGTTCCGAGGGCTGCCGGTGCGCCCACAGGGGGCGCAGCCGTTGCAGCGGCCGTGGGACGAGTTCGGTGACGTGCGAGGCGAGCACGGTGAGGACGGCCGTCAGGTCGGGCGCGTCCCATTCGCCGGCCATGTAGGACTCGCCGAAGCCGATGAGGCCGCCGGTGCCGACGCGGCGGTGGAAGGCCTCGGGGTCGGCGATCAGCACGGCGGGACCGCCCGTGCCGAGGACGGGGCCGCCCTCGCCGAGGCGGCAGCGCAGCGGCAGCCGGCTCAGGGCGCGTCGTACGACGGCGCCGGCGGCGGCGGTGCGCAGGCGGGAGCAGCGTGGTGGTGCGGCGACGTCCGGCCAGCGGCGCCGGTCCACGCCGGTGGCGCGGGCGGCGGCGGAGGCGGAGAGGGGGACGGACGTGGTGGACGTGGTCACTCGAAACCCTCCTGGGGCGCGTGGACGGGACGGTGCTGCACGGGCAGTCCGCGCAGCAGCAGCCGGATGCCGTGCCGGCGGATGCCGGCCGACACCGCGGCCGTGGACCAGGGGTGGCGGGCGGCGGCGCGCAGCAGGCCCGGCGCGGTGGCCGGGCGGCGTTCGCCGCGCACGGTGGCGGTGAACGGGGTGCCGCCGCCGGGGCGCTCCAGGTGGACGGTGAGGTGCAGCCGGTCGTGCGGCTCGGGCAGCCGCATGCGGTAGCCGCCGTCGACGGGGAAGAACGGCGAGACGTGGAAGTCCTTGGCGACGTGGGCGCCGTCGCGTTCGTCGGTGTGCAGCAGGTAGGCGTACCGCTCCCCGTAGGTGTTGTGGACCTCGGCGACGACGCAGACGAGGGCGCCGGCCGGGTCGTGGCACCAGTACAGGGTCAGCGGGTTGAAGACGTGGCCGAGGACCCGGGCGTGGCAGAGCATCCGGACCGGCCCGCCGTGCAGGTCGACGCCCCGCGCGGCGAGGTAGGCGTCGAGGGCGGCCCGTACGGTCTGGTGCCGTCCGCCGAAGTGGTCGCGGGGGTCGAAGCGGGCGAGCGGCCGCAGCGCGGCGGGGAGCCGGGGCGGCCGGGCGGGGTCGGTGAGCCACATGTAGGTGCGGTGGGTGAAGGCGTGCCGCAGCGGCCGGGTGCGGACGTGGGTGATCGTGCACTCGTACAGGGCGGGCACCTGCGCGGGCAGGCCGGCCGGGGTCACCAGCTCACCCCCAGCCGGCGGGCGGCCTCGGCGCCGGAGCGGCAGCCGTCCTCGTGGAAGCCCCAGCCGTGGTAGGCCCCGGCGTAGACGGTGACGGGGGTGGCGAGGGCGGGCAGCCGCCGTCGCGCGGCCAGCGACCCGGGGGTGTAGACGGGGTGCTCGTACACCATGCGGGCGAGGACCCGGGCGGGGTCGACCCCTCCGGCGTCGCCGAGGGTGACGATGTGGCGCTCGGGGGTGTCCAGCCGCTGGAGGCGGTTCATGTCGTAGCTGACGCGGACCCCGCCGGGGTCGGGGGCGCAGGACGGCATGAGGTGGTTCCAGGAGGCGCGGGCGGCGCGGTTGCGGGGCAGCACCGCGGTGTCGGTGTGCAGCAGCGTCGGGTTGCGGGAGTACGGGATGGCGCCGAGCACCGCGCGCTCGTCCGCGGTGGGGTCGGCGAGCAGCCGCAGCGCCTGGTCGGGATGGGTGGCGACGACCACCGCGTCGTAGGTCTCGGTCTCCCCGTCGTCGGTGACGACGTCGGCGCCGTCGGCGTGCCGCCGCAGGGCGCGCACGGGGGTGGCGGTGCGGACCGCGGAGAGCCGTTTGACGATGCGCTCGACGTAGACGCGTGAGCCGCCGGTGACGGTGCGCCAGGTGGGTGAGCCGCCGACCGAGAGCATCCCGTGGTGGTCCAGGAAGCGGAAGAGGTGTGCCGCCGGGTAGTGCGCCGCGGTCCGCGGCGAGCAGGACCAGACGCAGGACACCAGGGGGGTCATGAAATGGGCCGTGAAGTACGCCGAGAACTCCCCCGCGCCGAGGAACTCCCCCAGCGTGGCGGTGTCGTCGGAACCGCCCTCCGCGAGCAGCCGCCGGGCCAGGCGGTGGAATCGGGGCACTTCGGCCAGCATACGCAGGTAGGCGGGGCGCAGCGCGTTGCGCGGCTGGGCGAAGATCCCCGACGGGCCGCGGGCGCCGGCGTACTCCAGTCCGCAGCCCTCGCAGCGGACGGACATGCTCATCTCCGACTCCTGCGTGGGGACGCCGAGTTCGGCGAAGATCCGCAGCAGGTGGGGGTAGGTGCGCTCGTTGTGGACGATGAAGCCGCTGTCGACGGCGGTCACCCGGCCGTCGCAGGAGGGGACGTCGTGGGTGTGGGCGTGTCCGCCGAGGCGGTCGTCGGCCTCCAACAGCAATACGTCGCAGTGCCGTTGAAGCAGGTAGGCGGCGGTGAGCCCGGCGACCCCGCTGCCCACGCCGGCCACCCTTCGCCTTCTGTCGGTCACGTCCCGTCCCTTCGTCGCGTTCCTCTCCCTGCTGGGTGGTTCGGAGCCCGCGGCGGGGCGGATTGGTCCGTAGGGCAATCCGCCGTGCCCGCGGCGGCGAATCCATGGGTGGAGGCACGTGACGGGCGGGGCCGCGAAGGGCGGCCGATAATGACGGAGAGCACACGAGAGAGGCGGATCCGATGACGTACGGTGACGAAGCGGGCGACGGCGGGCCGCGTCCGGCGCTGGTCCCGTACGTGCTGCCCCGGCGGCCCCGCGCCGCCGTCCTGGTGCTGCACGGCGGCCGCGCGGAGGGCCTGGAACCGCCCCCGCCGTGGAACCTCCCGGCGGCCCGGATGCGTCCGTTCGTCCGCGCGATCGGCCGGGCCACCGCCGGGCACGAGGTGGCGCTGGCCGGCGTCCGCTACCGGCACCGCGGCTGGAACGGCGCGCGGGAGGACGCCGCGCGGGACGCGCTGCGGGCGCTGGAGGCGCTGCGGCAACGGGCCGGGGAGGTGCCCGTGGTGCTGGTGGGGCACTCGATGGGCGGCCGGGCGGCGCTGCGGGCGGCCGGGCACCCGCTGGTGGGTTCGGTCGTGGGTCTGGCGCCGTGGTGCCCGGCGGGCGAGCCGGTGGGGCACCTGGCCGGACGCCGGCTGGTGCTGCTGCACGGCGACCGGGACCGGGTCACCGACCCCACGGGCTCGCTGACCCTGACGCGGCGGGCCCGGGAGGCGGGCGCCCGGGCCTGCCACCTGGTGGTGCCGGGCGGCGACCACGCGATGCTGCGCGGCGCCGGGACCTGGCACGCCCTGACGACCCGCCTGGTGGCCGGCCTGCTGCGGCTGCGTCCGCTGCCGCCGGAGGTGGCGGGCGCGCTGACCGCCCCGGGAACGGAAGGAGCGCGATGAGCCCGCGTCTGCGAACGGCCGCCCGCCCGGCCCCCGGCCCGACGGGCACCGCGCCGACCGCACACCACGCCCGGGCCCCGCTGGTCACGCTGGTCCCGCTCCTGCTCACGGTGGCCCTGCCCGCGCTGGCGGCCCTGGCGACCGTGCTGCGCGCCCTGCTGCCGCCGGAGCCGGCGGCCGGCCCGTACGCCCGTGACGCGGGGAGTCCGCGATGAGCCTCACCTGCCTCGTGACGGGCGCCACCGGCTACATCGGCGGCCGCCTCGTCCCGGAACTGCTGGAGGCCGGGCACCGGGTGCGCTGCTTGGCCCGTACGCCCGGCAAGCTGCGCGACCACCCGTGGGCGGGCGAGGTGGAGGTCGTCAAGGGCGACGTCACGGACCCCGGGTCGGTGGCGGCGGCGCTGGAGGGCGTGGACGTCGCTTACTACCTGGTGCACGCCCTGGGCAGCGGGCGGGACTTCGAGCGGACCGACCGGAGGGCCGCGGAGGTCTTCGGGTCCCGCGCGCGGGCCGCGGGCGTCCGGCGGATCGTCTACCTGGGCGGGCTGACCCCCGCCGCGGTGCCCGAGCGCGAACTGTCGCCGCACCTGCGCTCCCGCGCAGAGGTGGGCCGCGTGCTGCTCGCCTCCGGCGTGCCGACGGCGGCCCTGCGGGCGGCGGTGATCATCGGCTCCGGCTCGGCCTCCTTCGAGATGCTGCGCTACCTCACCGAACGGCTGCCGGTGATGGTCACCCCGCGCTGGGTGGGCACCCGGATCCAGCCGATCGCCGTTCGGGACGTGCTGCGCTACCTGGTGGACTGCGCGACGCTGCCGCCCGAGGTGAGCCGCGCCTTCGACATCGGCGGCCCGGACGTGCTCACGTACCGCGCCATGATGCTGAAGTACGCCGAGGTGGCGGGGCTGCCGCAGCGGCTGATCGTGCCGGTGCCGGTGCTGACGCCGGGACTGTCGAGCCACTGGGTCGGCCTGGTCACCCCGGTGCCCGCCGGCATCGCGCGACCGCTGACGGAGTCGCTGCGGTACGAGGTGGTCTGCCGCGACCACGACATCGCGCGGTGGGTGCCGGACCCGCCCGAGGGGATGATCGGCGTCGAGCAGGCGCTGCGCCTGGCGCTGCAGCGCATCCGGGAGGCGAACGTGGTCACCCGCTGGTCGTCGGCCGCGGTGCCCGGCGCGCCGAGCGACCCGCTGCCGACGGACCCGGACTGGGCGGGCGGCTCCCTCTACGCCGACCGCCGGACGCGGGTCGTGGACGCGTCCCCCGAGGCGCTGTGGCGGGTCATCGAGGGCATCGGCGGCGACAACGGCTGGTACTCCTTCCCGCTGGCCTGGGCCGTGCGCGGCTGGCTCGACCGCTTCGTGGGCGGGGTCGGGCTGCGCCGGGGGCGGCGGGACGCGGCGCACCTGCGGGCGGGCGACTCGCTCGACTTCTGGCGGGTGGAGGAGATCGAGCCGGGCCGGCTGCTGCGGCTGCGTGCCGAGATGCGGCTGCCGGGCATGGCCTGGCTGGAGCTGACGGCCGGCCGGGACGGCGCCGGGCGCACCGTCTACGGGCAGCGGGCGCTGTTCCACCCGCGCGGACTGGCGGGCCACGCGTACTGGTGGAGCGTGTCGCCGTTCCACTCGGTGGTGTTCGGCGGCATGGCGCGCAACATAGCCGCGGCGGCCCGGGAGGGCGCGGCGGGGCCGTGACGGCGGCCGCTCAGTCCTGGACGGGGGCGCGCAGGGCCGTCAACTCGTCGTTCATCGCGGCGAGGAAGCGCATCACGACGGCGAGTTCGTCCTCGGTGAAGCGGGCGCGTGCCGCGTCGGTGCCGTGGGCGAGCGGGCGGAAGAACTCCCGGGCCACCGCCATGCCCCGCGGGGCGTAGTGCAGATGGACCACGCGGCGGTCGGCGGCGTCGCGGGTGCGGCGGATGTGGCCGGCGCGTTCGAGCCGGTCGAGGCAGGCGGTGACGGCACCGGAGGTCAGGTTGAGGCGTTCGCGGAGCAGACCGGGGGTCATGGCGCCGCCCTGGCCGTCGCCGTCGAGGATCGCGACCAGCGCCTGCACGTCGGTGTGGTGCAGCTTCTGGCTCTGCGCGAAGTCCTGCGCGATGCGGTTGAACTCGCCGTTCATCCGGCGCAGCTGCACGGCGAAGGCCTGCAGCCCGGTCGGGGACTCGTCCTGGAGGTTGTCGGGCACCCCTCCATCGTAAATAATCTCGATTGCCAAGATACTCAATCGCTGAGATATATCCTTCCTCGCGGGGGAGAATCCCCCGGTTCCACGTCCCACGGGAGAGAGCGATGACATCCCTGCCGCGCGCCGTCCGCTGGCTGCTGCCCGTGCTGGTGCTGGTCGCCTGGCTGGGCATCGGGGGCAACCTCGGCCCGTACGCCGGCAAGCTGGGCGAGGTCTCCACCAACGACCAGGCGGCCTTCCTGCCACGCAGCGCCGAGTCCACGAAGGCCGTCACCGAACGGACGGCCTTCACCCGGAACGGGACGGTGCCGGCGATCGTCGTCTGGACCGCCGACCGCGGCCCGGTGACGGACGCCCAGCAGCAGGCCGCCACGGCCGCCCTGGCCTCGCTGTCCGGCACGCAGGGCGTGGCCGGGCACCCCTCCCCCGCGGTGCGCTCCGAGGACGGCCGGGCCCTGCAGGGGATCGTGCAACTGCGCCCCGACCTCGGCCGGGAGGTCGGGGACGCCGTCGGCCGGATCCAGGACACCGCGGCCGGCGTCGCGGGGACCACCGCCCGCGTCGCCGGACCCGCGGCCTCGCAGGCCGACCTGGGCGACGCCTTCGCGGGCATCGACGGGCTGCTGCTGTTCACCGCGCTCGGCGTGGTGCTGGCGATCCTGCTGCTGGTCTACCGCGCCCTGCTGCTGCCCCTGGTCATCATCGTCGGCTCGGTCTTCTCGCTCGGCCTGGCCTGCGGGGTGGTCTACGTGCTGGCCGACCACGGCCTCGTCCGGGTCGACGGCCAGGTCCAGGGCATCCTGTCGATCCTCGTCATCGGGGCGGCCACCGACTACGCGCTGCTGCTGGCCGCCCGCTTCCGCGAGGAACTCGCGGCCCGTGGCGACCGGTTCGCGGCGATGCGGGCCGCGCTGCGCCGCTCCGCCGGGGCGATCGTGGCGAGCGCCGCCACCGTGGCCCTCGGCCTGCTCGCGCTGCTCGCCAGCGACCTCACCAACAACCGCGCCCTCGGCCCGGTCGGCGCCGTCGGGATCGTCTGCGCCGTCGCGAGCAGCCTGACCTTCCTGCCCGCGGCGCTGCTGCTGCTCGGCCGCGCCGCCTACTGGCCCGCCCGGCCGCGGGAGCGGCGCCCGGAGGGCGAGGGCGTGTGGCGGCGGATCGCGGCCCTGGTGGACCGCGCGCCGCGCCGGGTCTGGGCCGTGAGCCTGCTGGTCCTGGTGGGCTGCGCCGCCTTCTCCCCCGCGCTCACCGCCCGCGGGGTGCCGCTGGACGAGATCTTCGTCCACCAGGCCCCCTCGGTGACCGCCCAGCGCGTCCTCGGCGAGCACTTCCCCGGCGGATCGGGGAACCCCGCGGTGGTCATCGCGGAGGCGGACCGGCTCGACCAGGTCACCCGGGCCGCGGCCGGCACCGCCGGGGTCGACTCCGTCGCCCCGCGCACCGCCTCGGGCCGCCCCGGCGGGGGCGAACCGCTCGTCGCCGGCGGCCGGGTCCTGCTGGAGGTGACGCTGGACGACGCCGCCGACAGCGACGCCGCCAAGGCCACGGTGCAGCGGCTGCGCACGGCCGTGCACGCGGTGCCCGGCGCGGAGGCGGTGGTCGGCGGATACACCGCCCAGCAGCTGGACACCCAGCGGACCGCGGAGCGCGACCGGACCCTGGTCGTCCCCGTCGTCCTCGCGATCATCCTGGTGATCCTCGGGGCACTGCTGCGCAGCCTGCTGCTGCCGCTGCTGATGGTCGCCACGGTGGCCCTCAACTTCGCGGCCACCCTGGGGGTGTCGGCGCTGGTGTTCCGCCACGTGTTCGGCTTCTCGGCGACGGACGCCTCGGTGCCGCTCTACGGCTTCGTCTTCCTGGTGGCCCTCGGCGTGGACTACAACATCTTCCTGATGACCCGGGTCCGCGAGGAGACGCTGGTCCACGGCACGCGGCGGGGCGTCCTGCGCGGGCTGACCGCCACCGGAGGGGTGATCACCTCGGCGGGCGTCGTGCTCGCGGCCACCTTCGCGGCGCTCGGGGTGATCCCGCTGGCCTTCCTGGTGCAGATCGCCTTCATCGTCGCCTTCGGGGTGCTGCTGGACACCCTGCTGGTGCGCTCGTTCCTGCTGCCCGCGCTGGTACGGGACATCGGCCCCACGGTGTGGTGGCCCGGCGCCGCGGCACGCGCCGGCGACGGCCCGCCGGCGCCGGAAGGCACCACGGCACCGCCGCGGGTGGCGGAACGTCAGACGACCTGATGCAGCCAGCGCACGGGGGCGCCCTCACCCGCGTAGCGGAAGGGCTCCAGCTCGTCGTCCCACGGCTTGCCGAGCAGCTTGGCGACTTCCGTCTCCAGGTCGGCCTCGCCCTTGCGGGCGCGGGCGAGCGCGGCGCGCAGCCGGTCCTCGGGGATGAGGATGTCCCCGTGGATGCCGGTGACGGCGTGGAAGATGCCGAGTTCGGGGGTGCTGCTGTAGCGCTCCCCCTCGGAGCCCGCCGACGGCTCCGCCGTCACCTCGAAGCGCAGCAGGTGCCAGCCGCGCAGCGCGGACGCCAGTTTGGAGGCGGTGCCGGCTTCCGCCTGCCAGGAGAACTCGGCCCGCCAGGTGCCCGGAGAGGCGGGCTGGCGGATCCAGTCCAGGTTCACGCGCACGCCGAGGACGCCCGCCACTGCCCACTCGACGTGCGGGCACAGCGCGCGTGGCGCGGAGTGCACGTACAGAACTCCACGTGTCGTCACCGGGACCTCCAGTGTGGGACGAGGTACGCCTTCCCCAGCGGCCTCATGCCCATAACCGAGCCATCCGGGACAGCAGTGGACATTCTGCACTAATCATAACGAATGAGACAAGATCTGACCTCTGATCACCTCTTTCGCACCACCTGTCAGGGAAAAAGCTACCGCGCGGCGTCAGGCGAGGAGTGACGTACTGTCGGGATCAGCGAGAAGTCACCCACTCGTCCGAGGGAGAACGGATGCGCCAGTCGCTCCCGCGCGGGGCCAGCGGCGCCCTGATCGTGCTGGTCACCCTGCTCACGACGGCACTCGCGGCCGGCTGCTCGGCCGGTCAGGGCCCGAACAGCACCGAGGCCGCCGCCGCGGGGCGGGCGGGCGCGGAGAAGCGCCCCACGCGGGTGTGGGACACCACCCCGGCCTCGCTGGCCGCGCTCGGGGACTCCATCACCCGCGCCTTCGACGCCTGCGGGATCCTGACGGACTGTCCGGACCTGTCCTGGGCGACCGGCAGCCGCAAGTCCGTGGAGAGCGTGGCCTCCCGGGTGCTGGACAAGCCCGCCACCGAGAGCTGGAACCTGGCGGCCAGCGGCGCCAAGATGCACGACCTGCCGGCCCAGGCGAAGAAGGCGGTCGAACTGCGGCCGCAGCAGGTGACGATCCTGATGGGGGCCAACGACGCGTGCGCGCGCAGCACCGACCGCATGACCCCGGTGGCCGAATACCGCAAGGATTTCTCCGCGGCCCTCAGGACCCTCGACCGCGATCTGCCGAAGGCCCAGGTCTTCGTCGCGAGCGTGCCCGACCTGATGCGCCTGTGGGACGTCGGCCGGCAGAACGCACTGGGGCGGCAGATCTGGAAGCTGGGCCTGTGCCCGTCGATGCTCTCCGACGCGCAGTCGATGACCACGGCCGCCCAAGACCGCCGGCAGACCGTACGCGAACGGGTGATGGCCTACAACGACGTCCTGCGGCAGGAGTGCGCACGCCTCGAGCGCTGCCGCTACGACGACGGCGCGGTCTTCGACTACAGGTTCACCCAGAAGGAGCTGAGTCCCTGGGACTGGTTCCACCCGAGCGCCGAGGGTCAGGCGAAGCTGGCGGGACTGGTCTACGCGGCGGCCTTCGGGCCGGGCGCGGTCGGTCGCTAGGCGGCCGGACCCGCCTCCCCCGTTCGGGGTTTCGGACACGGCGCGGTGCGCGCCCGGGCGGACGGACTCACTTCGGCAACATCGCCGTCACCTCCCCGGCACACCCATTGACACCGCCGGGAGCCCGTAACTACGTTCCCTTCAACATTTCGAACGTGTGACGAAATCTCGAACGACACACCCTGTAAGGGGCGGCTTCCGTGCGCATCACCGGCATCAGCACCCATGTGGTCGGCACTCCCTGGCGGAATCTCACCTATGTACTCGTCCACACCGACGAGGGGCTCACGGGCGTCGGCGAGACCCGCATGCTCGGCCACACCGACGCGTTGCTCGGCTACCTCCGCGAGGCGGAGGTCAACCACATCGCCGGCTCCGACCCCTTCGCGGTCGAGGACCTGGTCAGCCGGATGAAGTACGGCGACTACGGGCGCGCCGGCGAGATCGTCATGTCCGGCATCGCCGTCATCGAGATGGCCTGCTGGGACATCAAGGGCAAGGCGCTGGGCGTCCCCGTCTGGCAGCTGCTCGGCGGCAAGGTGAACGAGAAGGTCAAGGCGTACGCCAACGGCTGGTACACCACCGAGCGCACCCCGGAGGCCTACCACAAGGCCGCCCGCGCCGTGGTGGAGCGGGGCTACCGCGCCCTGAAGATCGACCCCTTCGGCACCGGCCACTTCGAGCTGGACCACGCGGCGACCTCCTACTCCATATCCCTCATCGAGGCCGTGCGCGACGCGATCGGCCCCGAGGCCGAACTGCTGGTGGAGATGCACGGGCGGTTCAGCCCGGCGACCGCGATCCGCGTCGCGAACGAACTGGCGCCCTTCAAGCCCAGCTGGATCGAGGAGCCGGTGCCGCCGGAGAACCTCAAGGCCCTGGCGAAGGTGGCGGCCCACACCGACCTGCCGATCGCGACCGGTGAGCGCATCCACGACCGCTACGAGTTCCGCGAGCTGTTCGAGCTGCAGGCCGCCGACATCATCCAGCCCGACCTCGGGCACATCGGCGGCATCAACGAGGTCCGCAAGCTCGCCGCCACCGCGGAGACCCACTACGTGCTGGTCGCCCCGCACAACGTGGGCGGCTCCGTGCTCACCGCCGCGAGCCTCCAGCTCGCCGGGTGCACCCCCAACTTCAAGATCCTCGAGCACTTCAACGACTTCGCGGACTCCGAGATCAAGAAGGTCGTCAAGGGCGCCCCCGTGGTGGGTGAGGACGGCTGCTTCACCCTCTCGGACGCGCCGGGCCTCGGTGTCGAGCTCGACGTCGACGCCGCCGCCGAATTCCCCCAGCAGCAGGCCCGTTTCGACCTGTGGGCCGAGGGCTGGGAGCGCCGCAAGCCGAAGGGCGCGAAGTGACCGTCCACACCCCCCGCGCCGTCGTGCTCGACGGGCCCGGCCGGCACCGCGTCGCGCCGGCCGGACCGGTGCCGCCCGGTCCGGGCGAGGCCCTGGTCCGCGTGCACGCGGCGGGCATCTGCGGCAGCGACCGTGAGATGTACGCCGGCACCCGCCCCGAGGGGTACGTCCGTTACCCCGTCACCCCCGGCCACGAGTGGTCGGGCACGGTGGAGGCGGTCGGCGCCGGGGTGACCGCGGGCCTGGTGGGCCGGAAGGCCGTCGGCGAGGGCTTCCGCAACTGCCAGGTCTGCGAGCGCTGCCACGCCGGGGAGACCACGCTGTGCAGCGCCCCGTACGAGGAGACGGGCTTCACGCAGCCCGGCGCCATGGCGGACACCCTGACGCTGCCCGCCCGGCTGCTGCACGTCCTGGACGACGCCGCCGACCTGCGCACCGCCGTGCTCCTGGAGCCGGCCGCGTGCGTGGCGGCGGCGCTGCTGAAGGCCCCGGCCGCGCCCGGCGACCGGGTGGCGGTCGTCGGCACCGGCACGCTCGGCATGCTGGCGGTGCAGTTCCTGGCCGCGGTGTCCCCGGCGGAACTGCTGGTGGTGGGCACGGGCCGGGTCCGGGAGGAGCTGGCCGCCTCGTTCGGTGCCACGCGGTTCCGCACCGCCGCCGAACTGGACGCGGAGGAGGGGACGTACGACCTGGTGGTCGAGGCCGCCGGGTCCGCCTCCGCGGCCCACGTCTCGGCGGGGCTGCTGCGCCGCGGCGGCCGGCTGGCGCTGACCGGCATCCCCGCGCCGGGGGCGCTCGGACTCGACCCGACCGACCTGGTGGTGCGCCAGCTGACCGTGCACACGGTCTTCGGCGCGCCGCCCGCCGCCTGGGCGCACACCGTCCGGGCCTTCGACGCCGGGATCCTGGACCCCGCTCCGCTGATCACGCACGACCTCCCCCTGGAGGAGTACGCCGACGCCCTGGAGCTGCTGGGGAGCCGGGACCCCAAGGTGGGGAAGGTGCTGCTGCGTCCGTGACCGCTCCGTGCACAGCGGGCACACGATGTCCCTTCCGTGCCCTCCCATACCCAATGAACCGAACGTCGTCCGACATGTCGAACGACGAGAACGAAGGAGCACCGTGACCGACGCACCCACCCCGAGCCCCGGCACGGCCGGCGCCGCCTCAGGCGCCCGCCGCCCGGGCCAGTACGCGCTCGCCCTCCTCGGTCACGGCGCGCCGGCGGACGACCCGGCCGACGCCTCCCCGCACTCCTTCCCCGACGGCGGCACCTGGCGCACCGAGATCCCCTCCGTGGAGGGCCCGGAAGCGCTCGCCACCGTGCTGGAGGAGAGCGAGCGGCTGGAGGTGCCGGTCCACCGCATCAGCCAGGGCAGCGGCATCTGGATGCTGACGGACGCGGAGATCACCGAGATGGTCACCGCCTGCGCCGAACGCGACGTCGAACTCTGCCTGTTCACCGGGCCCCGCGGCACGTGGGACATCGGCGCCGCGACCCGTACCGACTCCCGCGGCGGGGGCCTGCGCGCCCGCGGTCACGACCAGGTGGCCGGCTGCGTCGAGGACGCGCTGCGGGCGGCCGCCCTCGGCGTGCGCTGCCTCCTCGTCGCCGACGAGGGCGTGCTGTGGCTGCTGCACCAGCTGCGCGAGCAGGGGCTGCTGCCGGCCGACACCACCTTCAAGGTCTCGGCGCTGGTCGGCCCGGTCAACCCGGCGGCCTACGCGGTGTGGGAGCGCCTCGGCGCCGACTCCATCAACATCCCCTCCGACCTGACCCTCCAGCAGATCACCGAGATCCGCCGGGTCAGCCGGGCGCCGATGGACTTCTACATCGAGGCCCCCGACGACCTCGGCGGCTTCGTACGGCTCTACGATGCGGCGGAGCTGATCCGCCGCGGTGCGCCGATCTACCTCAAGTTCGGGCTGAGCAAGGCTCCCGGCATCTACCCGTACGGACGTCAGCTGCGGGAGGTCGCCCTGTCGACCGCCCGCGAGCGGGTCCGGCGCGGCCGCCTTGTGCTCGACCTGCTCTCCCGGCTGGGCGCGGACGGCGGGCACTCCCCGCTGGGCGCGCGACTGCCGGGCCCGCTCCACCGCTTCCCCCAGGACATCGCGACCGACCCGGACCAGGCGACCGACCCCCGCCTGACCGCCGAAAGGATCTGATCAGCCATGCGCATCGCCAGAGCCGCACACCTGCGCACCACAGCCGCGCTGATAGCAACCCTCGCCCTCGGGGCCACCGCGACCGCCTGCGGGCAGAGCGACAACACCGGCGGCGGCGACAAGGACGGGGGGAAGGGCGGCACCATCGGCATCGCCATGCCCACCAAGTCGTCGGAGCGCTGGATCGCCGACGGCGACAACATGGTCAAGCAGTTCAAGGCCCAGGGCTACAAGACCGACCTGCAGTACGGCGACGACAAGGTCGAGAACCAGGTCGCCCAGATCCAGAACATGATCACCAAGGGCGACAAGCTGCTGGTGATCGCCGCCATCGACGGCTCGGCCCTCAGCGACGTGCTGCAGCAGGCCCACGACGCGGGCATCAAGGTCATCTCCTACGACCGCCTCATCCTGGGCTCGGAGAACGTCGACTACTACGCGACCTTCGACAACTTCAAGGTCGGCCAGCTCCAGGCCGGTTACATCGTCGAGAAGCTGGGCCTGAAGGACGGCAGCAAGAAGGGCCCCTTCAACATCGAGCTGTTCGCCGGCTCGCCCGACGACAACAACACCAAGTACTTCTTCAACGGCGCGATGGACGTCCTCAAGCCGTACATCGACAAGAAGCAGCTGGTGGTCAAGAGCGGCCAGACCGAGATGACCCAGGTCACCACCCTGCGCTGGGACGGGGCCACCGCCCAGGCCCGCATGGACGACCTGCTCAGCAAGTCGTACACCTCCGACGAGGTGGACGCGGTCCTGTCCCCGTACGACGGCATCTCCCGCGGCATCATCTCGGCGCTGAAGAGCGTGAGCTACGGCACCGCCCAGAAGCCGCTGCCGATCGTCACCGGCCAGGACGCCGAGGTCGCCTCGATCAAGTCGATCATCGCGGGCGAGCAGGCCCAGACCGTCTACAAGGACACCCGCGAGCTGGCCAAGGTCGCCGTCCAGATGGGCAACGCGGTGCTGACCGGCGGCAAGCCGGAGACCAACGACACCAAGACCTACGACAACGGCAAGAAGGTCGTCCCGACCTACCTGCTGCCGCCGGTCAGCGTCGACAAGTCGAACTACAAGGAGACCGTGGTCGACTCCGGCTACATCAAGGAGTCCGAGCTCCAGTAGTCCGGAGCCCGGAGCACGACCGACGATCTCCCCCTCCCACCACCCGAGGAGAACGGAAAGCAGGAATGGCCGGACCCGTCCTCGAAATGCGCTCCATCACCAAGACCTTCCCAGGGGTCAAGGCGCTCTCCGACGTCACCCTGACTGTCGCCGAGGGCGAGGTCCACGCCATCTGCGGTGAGAACGGTGCGGGCAAGTCGACCCTGATGAAGGTGCTCAGCGGGGTCTATCCGCACGGCAGTTACGAAGGGGAGATCCTCTTCCGCGGTGAGACCTGCGAGTTCCGCGACATCCGCGCGAGCGAGCAGCGCGGCATCGTGATCATCCACCAGGAACTCGCCCTGGTGCCCTACCTGTCCATCGCCGAGAACATCTTCCTCGGCAACGAGCACTCCACCCGCGGTGTCATCAGCTGGAACGAGACGATGCTGCACGCGGCCCGGCTGCTGAAGCGGGTCGGGCTGGCCGACGCCCCGTCCACCCGCGTGGCGGACATCGGCGTCGGCAAGCAGCAGCTCGTCGAGATCGCCAAGGCGCTGTCCAAGGAGGTCAAGCTCCTCATCCTGGACGAGCCGACCGCGGCCCTGAACGACGAGGACAGCCGCAAGCTCCTGGACCTCATCCTGGAGTTCAAGGAGCACGGCATCTCCTGCATCATCATCTCGCACAAGCTCAACGAGATCGCCAGGGTCGCCGACTCCATCACCATCCTGCGGGACGGGCGGACCATCGAGACGCTCGACATGAAGGCCACCGACGAGGACGGCAAGAACACCGTCACCGAGGAGCGGATCATCCGCGGCATGGTCGGCCGCGACCTCGACCACCGCTTCCCCGAGCGGGAGCCGGAGATCGGCGAGGTGGCCTTCGCCGTCGAGGACTGGACCGTGCACCACCCGATCGACCAGCAGCGCAAGGTCGTCGACGGGGTCTCCCTCAACGTCCGGCGCGGCGAGATCGTGGGCATCGCCGGACTGATGGGGGCCGGCCGCACCGAACTGGCCATGAGCGTCTTCGGCCGCTCCTACGGCCGCGGCATCAGCGGCCGGGTCTACCTGCACGGCGAGGAGATCCGCACCCGCACCGTCCCGGAGGCGGTGGGCCACGGCATCGCCTACGTCACCGAGGACCGCAAGCACTACGGGCTGAACCTCATCGACGACATCAGCCGCAACATCTCGCTCAGCGCCCTGTCCAAGGTCGCCCGGCGCGGTGTCGTCAACCAGCACGAGGAGGCCCGCGTCGCCGAGTCCTTCCGCTCGACGATGAACATCAAGACCCCGACGGTCTTCGAGACCACGGGCAAGCTGAGCGGCGGCAACCAGCAGAAGGTCGTCCTCAGCAAGTGGATCTTCGCCGGACCCGAGGTCCTCATCCTCGACGAGCCCACCCGGGGCATCGACGTCGGCGCCAAGTACGAGATCTACACGGTCATCAACGACCTGGCGGCCCAGGGCAAGGCCGTCGTCTTCATCTCCTCCGAACTGCCGGAGCTGCTCGGCATGTGCGACCGCATCTACACGATGTCGGCGGGGCGGCTGACCGGGGAGATCCCGCGCGAGAGCGCGACGCAGGAAGTGCTGATGCGCCACATGACCATGGACCGAGGTAACTGAGATGGGCAGCCCGGTGAAGACCGACAAGACTCCTCCGCCGCCCGCCGGGGGCGCGGCCGCGACCGCCGGAGGAGGCGGCACGGGAGGCGGGGCCGCCGGCCTCCTGCTGCAGGCGGCACGGCGCAACATGCGCCAGTACGGCATGATCATCGCGCTGGTGCTGATCGCGGCGCTGTTCCAGATATGGTCCGGCGGCATCCTGCTCAAACCGCAGAACGTCACCAACCTCATCGGCCAGAACAGCTACATCCTGATCCTGGCCATCGGCATGATGGTCGTGATCATCGCCGGCCACATCGACCTGTCCGTCGGCTCGCTCGCGGCCTTCGTCAGCGCGGCCGCCGCGGTGATGATCATCCACCACCACGTGTCGTGGCCGCTGGCCCTGGTCGCCTGCCTGCTCATCGGCGCGGTCGCGGGTGCCTGGCAGGGCTACTTCATCGCGTACGTCGGGATCCCGTCGTTCATCGTGACCCTGGCCGGCATGCTGCTCTTCCGCGGCGGCACGCAGATCTTCCTGGAGGGCCAGTCCATCTCGCCCTTCCCGCAGGGCTTCCAGAAGATCGGCAACGGCTTCCTGCCCGAGGTCGGGCCGCACACCAACTACCACAACCTGACGCTGCTCATCGGTCTCGTGGTGATCGCCATCACCGTCGTCCAGGAGATCCGTGACCGCCGCCAGCAGCTCGCGTACGACCTGGACGTGCTGCCGCGCAACTTCTTCCTGCTGAAGCTGCTCGCCATCGTCGCCTGCGTCGTCGCCTTCACCATGACCCTCGCCAGCTACCACGGCGTGCCGATCGTGCTGCTCATCCTCGCCGGACTGCTCATCGTCTTCGGCTTCGTGATGCGCAACGCCGTGGTCGGCCGCCACGTGTACGCGCTCGGCGGCAACCAGGCGGCGGCCAAGCTCTCGGGCGTCAAGGACAAGCGGGTCGTCTTCCTGGTCTTCGTGAACATGGGCGTGCTCGCCGCCCTCGCCGGACTGGTCTACGCGGCGCGGCTGAACGCCGGCGTGCCGCAGGCCGGCATCAACTTCGAGCTCGAGGCCATCGCGGCCGCCTTCATCGGCGGTGCCTCCGCGACCGGCGGCGTCGGCACGGTGCTGGGCGCCATCATCGGCGGCCTGGTGCTCGGGGTGCTCAACAACGGGATGTCGCTGGTCGGCATCGGCACGGACTACCAGCAGGTCATCAAGGGTCTGGTGCTCCTGGCCGCGGTCGGCTTCGACGTCTGGAACAAGCGCAAGGTCGGTTCGTAAAGCAGCTACCTATCGAAGGAGCCGCAAGTGAACAGACGTACATTGATCGCGGGCGCGGCGCTCGGGGCGGTCGCGCCCGCGATCGGCGGGACGAACGCCTGGGCGGCCGGCAGGGCCGCCACGGCGCGGCAGACCGCCGACGCCAGGCACAGGCCCGCGGGCAGGAGCAAGGTGAGCAAGGAACACTTCGGGACCCTCGACGACGGCACCAAGGTCGACATCTGGACGGTCAGCAACGGCGGGATCACCCTCAAGGTGCTCTCGTACGGCGGCGTCGTCCAGACCCTGGAGCTGCCCGACCGGCGCGGCCGCCGCGTCAACGTGTCCCTCGGATTCGACGACCTGGCCGGCTACGTGGCGAACAGCCCGTACTTCGGCGCCCTGATCGGCCGCTACGGCAACCGCATCGCGGGCGGGAAGTTCACCCTGGACGGCCACACCTACCAGCTGCCCGTCAACGACGGCCCGAACAGCCTCCACGGCGGCGACCGGGGCTTCGACAAGCGGGTCTGGGCGGTCGAGGGCTTCACGGCGGGCTCGGACGCCGGTCTCGTGCTGCGCTACACCAGCGCGGACGGCGAGATGGGCTACCCGGGCACGCTCAAGGTCAAGGTCGTCTACACCCTGACCGCCGACGCCCGGTGGCGGATCGACTACACCGCCACCACCGACAAGGCGACGGTCGTCAACCTCACCAACCACACGTACTTCAACCTGCGCGGCGAGGGCGACGGCGGCATCTACGACCACGAGGTCCGGATCGCCGCCCGGCGCTACACCCCGGTCGGCTCCACCCTGATCCCGACCGGTGAGCTGGCGCCCGTCGCCGGCACCCCGTTCGACTTCCGCTCCCCGAAGACGATCGGCCGCGACATCCGCTCCGCCCACCAGCAGATCCTGTACGGGCAGGGCATCGACCACAACTTCGTGCTCGACAAGGGCCGCACGGCCGCACCCGAGCACATCGTGACGGTCACCGAGCCCGTCTCCGGGCGGGTCATGCGGATCGCCACCACCGAGCCCGGTGTGCAGTTCTACACGGGCAACTTCCTGACCGGGGCGTTCGCCGGCTCCTCGGGCCGGGTCTACCGGCAGGGCGACGGCTTCTGCCTGGAGACCCAGCACTTCCCGGACTCCCCCAACCAGCCCGCGTTCCCGTCGACGGTCCTGCGGCCGGGGCAGACCTACCGTTCCACCACGGTGCACTCCTTCGGCACCCACTGAGCGGCGCCACCCTCCCCGCGGGCGGGGGCGGCCGGGATTCTCTCCCGGGCGCCCCCGCCTGTCGACTTCGGTACCGGCACCCGGTGAACGCCCCTTCGGCCGTACGGGAATGTTCTGGGCCACCGGAATGACAGCGGCGGGCAGTGCGCGCGCCGGGGGGTACGGATCCCGTCGATCGAGCCCTGCGGCTTTCGCATTCGACGAGGAGTCCCCCATGAGTCCTGACGGCAGGTCGCCTTCGCCGCGCAGGTTCCGGCGGTACGGACGGCTGACCGGCGTGGTCGTGCCGCTCGCCGTCGCCGCGGCCGCGGTGTCGGCGCCCGTGCTCGCCACGACCCCCGGCACCGCCACCACCGCGGCCGGCGCGAGGACGGCCGCCCACGACCCCAGGCCGCCCGCCACCCGCGGCGTCGCCGCGGACGACGACGAGGACGGCGGGGACGGCGGGGAGCGCTCGGACCAGCGGGGCGGCCGCGACAGCGGCGGGGACGAGGGCGAGAACGGGAACGGCGGGAACGGCGGGAACGGCCGGGACGACCGCGGTGACCAGGGCGGACAGGGCGGACAGGGCGGGCAGCGCGATCAGGGCGAGGACGGCGGCCAGGGCGGCAACCAGCGGGGTGAGCAGGGCGGCAACCAGCGCGGGGACGGGCCGCAGCAGCAGCGCCGCGACGACCAGGGCGGGAACCGCGACGACGGATCCCGCGACGGCGCCTGCGTCAGCATCGACTCCACCCTCCGCAGGGGCGACCAGGAGATCTCCGTCGCCGTGTTCGAGGGCCGCCTCTACATCGGTGGCCGCACCCTTCCCAGCGGGCGTTTCGTCTGGCACTCGCTCAGCAACAACCGGGGCTACCCGCGCGGTGTCTGCGGCGCCACGGTGACCTCCGTCGGCTCCGGCGTGTGGGTCAAGGCGATCACCCGGGACGGCAGGGTGGTCGAGACGCACTGCACCGTCAACGAGACGAGCGGCAAGCAGAGCTCGTGTGAGGCGTGGAAGACCCTGGAGAGCCGCTCGTTCCGCTCGGCCAGGTGACCCGGCGCCCGCGCCGGCCGGTGAGCGACCGGCCTGCGCGGGCGTGGTGCGTCAGGAGGCGTCCTGCCAGTACAGCGCGGGCCGCGGAGTGCCGGGCGGCACCGAGGCGAAGGCCGGCGGGACCTCGGCGGCCGGCGCCGGGTACATCTCAGTGGCGGGCGCCTCGGGCCGTGGCTGCGGCGGCTGGGGCTGCCGCTGCGGTTGCGGCTGGACCTGCTGCGGCTGGACCTGGGGCGGAACCTGAAATTGCGGCTGAAACTGCGGCTGGGATGGTGGCTGCGGCTGCGGCTCGGGTCTGACCTCGTAGACCGGCTGAGGCGGCCCCGGGGGCGGCGCGAAGGGCTGCTCGTACAGCGGCTGGGGCGGCGGGGCCTGCTGGATCTGCGGGAACGACTGCGCGGGCGGTACGGCGGCCTGCACCGGCGGGGCGGCCTGGATCTGCGGCAGTTGCTGCGGCACGGGCTGCGGGGGCTGCTCCTGGACGGGTGCGGCGGGCGCGGGCGCGGGTGCGGGTGCGGGAGCCGCGTACCAGGTGCTGCCGTAGAGCACCGTGCTCAGCCCGGTGAGCAGCCGCTGGACGTCGGCCTGGGGGCGGACCACCAGCCGCATGAAACGGCTGCTGCTGCCCAGCTTGTTGCCGCACTCGCGGACCAGCACCCCGTGCTCGGCCAGCAACCGGTCGCGCAGCACCGCCCCGTCGACGCCGTCGGGAAGCTTGACGAAGACGAAGTTGCCCTGCGACGGGTAGACGGTGAGCCCCGGCAGCGCCGCGAGCTGCCAGGTCATCTCCTGGCGGTCGCGGGAGACCATGCGCAGGCTCTGCGCGTACTCCTCGCGGTGGTCCTTGAGCATGAAGACCACCGCCTCGGCGAAGGAGTTGAGGTTCCACTTCGGCAGCATGCGGCGGACCTTCCCGGCCAGCGCCGGGTTGGCGACGAGGTAGCCGAAGCGGATGCCGTGCAGGCCGAAGTTCTTGCCGAGGCTGCGCAGCACGATCACGTTGGGCCGCAGGACGGCCTCGTCGGCGACGCTCGGCCACGCCTCGGCGTCGCTGAAGTCGAGGAAGGACTCGTCGATCACGACGAGGTCGAGGTCGGACAGGGCGTCCATCAGCGCCACGACGGCGTGCTTGGGGAGGAAGCCGCCGTCGGGGTTGTTGGGGTTGCAGATCACGGCCGTACGGGAGCCGCGGGCGCGGACGAACGCGACGAAGGCCGCCGGATCGAGGGCGAACCCGGCCGCCTCCGGGAGGAGGAACATGTCGACGCGCTTGCCGGTCTCCATCGGCTGGTCGGTCCAGCGGCCGAAGGTCGGTATCGGGACGGCCAGGCTCTCGCGGACCAGCAGGTGGTCGATCCAGGTGATCAGCTCGGTGGAGCCGTTACCCATGGCCACGGTCTGCGGGTTGAGGCCGAGCAGCGAGCACAGCTCGTTGGTGATCACGTCGGTGCTGCTCGGGTAGTAGGTGAGGATGTCCCGCATCGACTCCTGGAGCTTGTCGTACATGGCCGGGCTCGGGAAGTACGGGTTGCACGGGATGCAGAAGTCGACGATGTCCCGTCCCTGGCCCGAGGACGACACGCCGCCGGCGGCGCGGCGCAGCGCGAAGTACGAGGGACTGTGCGCGGTGTTGGCGCGGAACAACTCGGTGGCATTACCGGTGACGCCGACAGCGACGGTCACGGCAGAACCTCCCTCGATCACGGGGGCCGCGCCGCGGCGGCCCGCTTCCCCTTGCCCGCACCACCGTGTCGCACAACCCTCACATCTGGTGCACATGGGTTGTTCATGGGACAAGTGGTGCACGGTTCGGCTGTCTTGCGGCCTTCCCGCGTCTCATACGGGCCCGGTCGCGCTTGCGTTCAGCGTGTCCGTGGCCGCGACGAGGAGGGCACGGATCTGCGCGGTGACCGCGAGCCGCTGGGCGACGAGGGCGGGGTCGGTGACCGTGCCGCCGGCCGGGTCGGTGTTGCCGGGGCCGAAGTGCAGCACCGGGGTGTGGACGTGGCCGCCCGGGGCGGGCAGCGCGAGCGTGTCCCGGAGCAGGGTCGCCCGGTAGGCGATCTCGTTGGAGAGGTAGTCGCCGCCGCCCCCGGCGCGGGCGGCGGAGCCGGCCGTCGGGCCGCCGTCACGGGCGGCGGGGGCGCCGGCCCCGGCCGGGACCTCGGTGACCGCCGTGCGGTCGTGCACCGGGAAGGCGCCGGTGCCCGCGGCGGCCATCGCCGCGTACGGGAGCGTGGACGCCGTCCACTGCGGCTGCCGGCCGGGGACGGCGACCGGGACCGGGCCGGTGACGGACAGGCCGGCGTTGTCGGGGTGGCCGCCGCGCCAGGCCCCGTTGAAGCGTTCGAGGTCGAAGCGCCCGTCCCGGCCCTGGCTGACGGTGACGAAGAGGTCGACCCGGCGCGGTCCGGGCCGGAACCGGGGGCGCAGCACCCGCTCGACCGCGCCGTCGGTGAAGTCGCCCCAGCGCACCGGGAAGACGACGGTCTCGACGCGGGCCGGGCCCGCGGCGGTCTCCAGCGTGACGCCGTCCAGGGCGAGCGCCGCGGCCCCGGAGGGGTTGCTGCGGCGTACGTCGGCGTCCAGCCGGAAGGGGTCGAAGCCGGTCAGCAGGACGCGCAGGACGCCCTCGGCGGGCGGCGGCCGAAGGGCGTCCTGTCCCCGTGTGGCACCCTCCAGGCGGGCCCGCAGCGCCGCGCGGACGGCGGCGGACAGCGGGAACGCCGGCTCCCAGCGCCGCAGTTCCGCGCCGAGGGCGAGCCGGGCCCAGTACAGCGGCCGGTCGTCGTCGTGGCTCAGGTCACCCTCCACCGGCCCGCGGCCCTGGGCCCGGTCCACCGCGGCCCGCCACAGGGCGCGCCCGTGCCGCCGTACCGTCCGCGCCGCCGCGGCCGGGTCGCGGGCCTCCGCCAGCGCCCGGGCGAATCGCGGGGCTACGGCGTCGAAGCCGCCGCGGCGCAGGATCTCGCGCGGCACCTCGCCCTCCAGGCGCAGTTCCTCGGCCGTGGGCGGCGGGACGTCGGCGGGCACACCGGGGTGGAGCGGCAACCGCATCGCGGGAAACCTCCGGACGGTCGGGTACGGGTCGGCCGACCGGAGCATGCCCCACCGTCCCCCCACCCCGCCAGGCCCCCCCTCCAAGACGGCCCGGCCCGACCCGGGGCCCGCCGCGCGGTGCCCTCGGCAACGCGGCCGGGCGGCCGGGCCCGGGGGGGCGCG
>NZ_JBIBGK010000004.1:78940-387591 GCF_042956445.1 Streptomyces sp. NPDC008238
GGCCAGGCGGCCGGGCCCGGAGGGGCGCGGCCAGGCGGCCGGGCCCGGAGGGGCGCGGCCAGGCGGCCGGGCCCGGAGGGGCGCGGCCAGGCGGCCGGGCCCGGAGGGGCGCGGCCAGGCGGCCATGCGGCACAGAACCGTGCGGGAGGCCTGGGCCCATCGCGAGCGGGACACGACCCGCCGCCGCCCCCGCGACCGGTCTCCCAGGCGAGCCCGACAGCCGCTACCCCTCCGCCCGGAGGACGCGCCCCGGGCGCCCCGCCACCCCACCCGAACCGCCCGCCCCGCCAGGCCCCCGGGGCCGGGCCTCCCCCACCAGGGCGGCACGGACCCGCTGCGCGGCCCCTTGGAACACGGCCGGGCGGCCAGGCCTGGGGGCACAGGGCCCGCCGCCGCGGCCATGCGGCACAGAGCCGTGCGGGAGGCCTGGGCGCCCACCATGAACGGGACACGACCCGCCGCCCCCGCCGACGACCGGTCCACCGGGCGAGCCCCACAGCCGCCGCCCCTCCGCCCGG
The DNA here is from genome assembly GCF_042956445.1 of Streptomyces sp. NPDC008238. Taxonomy (NCBI): domain Bacteria; kingdom Bacillati; phylum Actinomycetota; class Actinomycetes; order Kitasatosporales; family Streptomycetaceae; genus Streptomyces; species Streptomyces sp. NPDC008238. Next base: position 79,459 of record NZ_JBIBGK010000004.1, read on the forward strand.
TACCCGCCCGGGCCGCACCCTCCGCTGACCGGTCCCCCGGGCCGGGCCCCCACGGCTGCCGGCCCTCCCGCCCCGAGAACGTGCCCCAGAGACACCGGCACCCCTCCCGGAAGCCGGGCCCACCTCAACCCCCGGGCCGCCCGCTGACCGTCCCCCAGGCCGACCCACAGCCAGCGCCCCTCCACCCCGAGAAGGCCCCCCAAGCGCACCCGGCGCCCCTCCCGGAAGCCCGGCCCATCGCAACCCCTGGACCGCCCGCTAGCCGGTCCCGAGGCGGGCCCCAAGGCCGCCGCCCCGGCGCCCCTCCCGGGGGTCGGGGTGTCGCGCACGGCGTGGCGGGAGGCTGCGCCGTCGGAGCGTTCGGGCGGCGCACACGACGGGGCACGTCACCTCGTGGGCCCGGAGGGTGTCCCACGCCGCCGTCGGGGGCGTCCGTCGGGCCTAGGTCGTGTCGTCAAACGCCCCCCTGCTCAGCGACGCCTGGCACGGCACCTCGCTGCGTTGTCGAATCGTCCGAGTAGCCCACTACGAGGACGACTCTCCGCCTTGCGATGCACCGCACCTGGGGGCACCTCCCGGCGCAAGCCGGGGGAGCCGCTGAGCCCGCCCTTCGGGCGGTGGGGGCACCTCCCAGCGGTAGCTGGGGGAGCTCGTTTGACGACAGGACCTAGGACGACAGGGCCCGGCCCGGTTTGCGGACGAGGAAGAAGATGCTCGGCCCGAAGCCCACGCGGGCCAGCGGGGACTGCAGGGCGCCCTCGGCGCGTACCAGTGCCGCGTGCGGGACCACCCGCTTGAGCCGTGCGCTGCGCAGGTTGGACACCGACAGCCGGCGCTCCACGCGCAGCCCCGCCGCCTCCAGTTGCTCGGCGACCGTGCGCGGGTGGTGGTTGACGAACGGGATGCTGTCGCGCTCCCGGTTCTCCGCGGAGCGGATGTCGACCGGGGACAGCGGCACCCGCCGCCGGTGGGCCGCGTAGCGGAGGCGGTTGGCGGCGTGCGCGAGGTTGGCGGTCTCGACGACGGCGGTGCCGCCCGGGCGCAGCACCCGGGTCATCTCGGTCAGGGCTGCCCGCGGGTCGGGCAGGTGGTGCATGACGCGGATCAGGGTGACCAGGTCCACGCTCTCGGAGTGCAGGCCCAGGCCCCCCGCGCTCATCAGCCGCATGCTCACCCCGGCGAGCCCCTTGAGGTACTCCTCCGCGTCGTTGAGCTGCTTGCGGCTGGCGTCCACCAGCGTGACCCGGTCGGCGAACTCGCGCAGCACGGGCACGAGCCGGCCGTAGCCGCCGCCGACGTCCGCCGCGTGGCCGAAGTGCCGGCCCGCGAGCAGCCGGCGCAACGCGGCGACCTCCGCGGCGTGTTCGTAGCCGCGGCCCACCCAGTAGCTGCGGTAGCTCTGCGGGTTGTCGTCGTACTGGTTGGTGCGCTGCGCCATGGCGCGCCTCCCCCTCGCGTGCTCGTCCTCCCGACATACGTCACGCGGCAGGTGCGGACCATGGTTCCCTCCGCTTCGCTCCCGGCGCTACGGCTTGCGGAGGTCCGGCGGCCCCACCGGCACTCCGGGCTCCGCCCGCGGCTCCGGCTCCTCCTGCGGCGGCGGCATCAGGGACCGCGCCAGGAGCGTGGCGCTGGCGACCGCGCCGGGCATGAGCAGGACGGATACCAGCGGCACCAGGAAGCACAGGATCAGCGGCACCCCGAACCCGAGGGTGAGCGTCATCCGGCCGCGCAGCAGGCGCATCCGCTCCCGCAGCGGCACCTGCCGGCGCTGGAAGGCCACGCCGGTGAGTTCGAGGGCGAGGAAGTAGCCGGACACGCAGAAGCCGATCGCGGGGACGACGGTCTGGCCGACGACGGGGATGAAGCCGGCGGCGAAGAGCAGGACGCCCCAGGCCGCGACCCGGACCAGCACGCGCAGGCTGTCCCGCGCGGACTGCAGCAGTTCCCGCCACAGCGGGACGTCGGGCGCGTCCGGGGCGCCGCCCTCGGAGACGTCGACCCGCTCGGCCAGGGACTCGTAGAAGGGCTGGCCCACCAGGAGCGTCACCGCGGTGAAGGAGATCACCGCCAGCAGCAGGCCGCCGCCGAAGGCGACCGCGGTGAGCAGCCCGCGGAACAGGCCGCGCCACGGCGAGTCCCAGTCGTCGGCGAAGGGCGTGGCCCAGGCGGTCGCGTCGTCGGCCCAGAAGGCGAGGGCGACCAGTGCCGCCGCGTAGCCGACGAGTGTGATCAGCGCGGGCAGCAGCCCGAAGCCGAACCAGCGGCCGTGCCGGAGCACCCAGCGCTGACCGTCCACGAAGAGCCGTATCCCGGAGGCAAGATCTCGCATGCGCGACAGGGTATGCGAACCCCCGCCCGGCCGGGACGGCTCAGACCATGACCTCGCAGTCCCGGGGGCCCGCGGGGTGGGGGTCGAAGAGGCAGACGTCGGAGCCCGTGTCGCCGCTGACGACGCCGGTCCCCGCGATGTCCTCGGCCTTCAGGAAGAGCACGTCGTCGCCGGGCCCGCCGCTGACGGTGCCGGAGTTGGCCTCGGCGTCGCCGAGCAGGTCGACCAGATCGTCGCCGGTGCCGCCGGCGACCAGCCCGGTGTTCCCGCCGTCGACCTCGATCATGTCGGCCCCGTCGCCGCCGTCGACGGTGCCCGCGTTGCCGCCGTGGACGGTGATCACGTCGACGCCGCCGCCCCCGGCGACCAGCACGCCGGCGGGGACGCCGTACGCGCAGTCGATCTCGTCGAAGCCCTCGGTGCCGGCGACGACGCCACCGGTGACCGGCCGGCCGTTCACCGTGCAGACGGCGGGCGCGGGCGGTTCGCCGGCCCGCGCGGACCCGGTCAGCAGCACGGACGCGCCGGCCAGGGCGAGTGCCGCGCCGACCAGGACCGGACGGGTGCGCGTACGTGCCGTCATCGCTGCTCCTCGGGTGGACGCCCGGGGTGGGCGCGTTCGGCACGAGCGTCACGGCACGGCACGCGGCCCGCAATCGGGCGGGGTCCGCCCGGGGGACCCTGCCGGCGCGGGTCTCTGACACACCGTCACCACACGATCGCGCCGCCGTACGCCCGCCCGGCACCGGTCCGCCACCGGTCCGTCCCGCGGGAACGCACGACGCGAGGGGCGACGGCCCCGCACCCCGGGGAGGGTGTCAGGGACCTCCCCGGGGTGGTGGGTCAGCCGTCCACGGCCACCGGCACCGAGAGACGGCGGTCGGCGACGCTGCGCGCGACCTCGGCTGTGTACGTACCCGCAAGAAGGCGCCAGTCACCCTCCGCGGGGTCCCAGATCTGCGCCGCGCGGCGGGTGAGCGCGACGCGGGCCTGCGTCGCGGCGCCCGCGGGCAGTTCGACGGCGAGGAATCCGGCCAGGACGCGGGCCGGACGGCCGACCGCCGGGTCCTCGTCCGCGGGCGGCGCCAGGTAGACCTGGACGACCTCGCGCCCGGGCCGGTCGCCGGTGTTGCGCAGCCGTACGGTGAGCGTGCCGAGGAGGTCCGGCCCGCCGTCCGCGGCCGGTCCCTGCGCGGGCGTGAAGGAGGCGTCCTCGTAGGCCCAGTCGGTGTAGCCGAGCCCGTGGCCGAAGGGGTACGCGGGTGCCGTCCCGGCCCGTTCCCAGGCGCGGTAGCCGACGAAGACGCCCTCGTCGTAGCGGAGCACCCCGTCCCGGGGGACGACGTCCACGACCGGGGCGTCGGCCAGCCGGGCCGGCCAGGTGGTGGGCAGCCTGCCGCCGGGCTCGGCCGCGCCGAGGAGCACGTCGGCGAGTGCCGCGCCGGCCTCCTGCCCGGGGAACCAGCCGATCAGCACCGCGGCGACCTCCTCGCGCCACGGCATCTCCACCGGCGAGCCGGCGTTCACCACGACCACCGTCCGCGGGTTCACCGCGGCCACCGCGTGGACGAGTTCGTCCTGCCGGCCCGGCAGTCGCAGGTCGGCGCGGTCGAAGCCCTCGCTCTCGACCCGCTCGGTGGTCGCGACGACGACCACCGCCACCTCCGCGTCCCGCGCCGCGGCGACCGCCTCCGCGATCGACTCGTCCCCGTCCTGCCGCGGTTCGCCGTGGACGAGCGAGAAGACGACCGCGCGGACCGGCCCCCGGCCGTCCTTCGGGACGACGTGGGTCAGCGAGACCGCGACGGGCACCCCCGCGGTCAGTTCGACCCGGCCGCGCTCGACGGGCGCGCCGAACATCCCCTCGAAGGGACCGGACTCGGGGCCGGCGACCTGGGTGCCGTCGAAGACCTCCGCGCCGTCCACGACGAGCCGGAAGCCGCCCAGTCCGCGGGTGCCGAAGTGGTGGGCGCCGCTCTCGCGCGGGGTGAAGGTGCCGGTCACCTCCACGGAGTGCAGGGCGTCGTGGGTCACGCCGTCGGGCAGGTCGCCGCCCATCCACTGCACGTGGCCACCGGGCAGGGTACAGCCGCCGAGGACCTCGCCCGCGACGTCCCGGCAGACCGCGCGCAGTGCGAACCCGGTCCCGGCGGGCGCGAGTTCCTCGTTGGGGTCGGCGCCCACGGCGAAGGTCAGGGCGGTGGCCTCCGGCAGCGCCGCCCGCAGGCCGTCCAGGGGCGAGACGACACGGCTGGGGAAGACCTGCGCGGATCCGCCGCCCAGCACCCTGGCGTCGCGCGCGGCGGCACCGATGAGCGCGATGTGGCGCACGGCGGTGGGGTCCACGGGGAGGACGGGCCGCTCGCCGCGCGGTTCGTTGCGTACCAGGACGAAGGAGCGGCGGGCGATCTCGCGGGCCAGCGCGGGTCCGTCGACCGGGGCGGGGATCCGCCCGGCGGGCACCGCCGCGGGGGTGTCCGCCAGCAGGCCCACCCGGCCGGCCAGCCGCAGCACGTTGCGCACCGCGGTGTCCACGGCGGACTCCTCGACGCGGCCCTCGCGCACGGCGCGGGCCAGCGCCTCCCCGTAGACGGTGCGCGGTCCGGGCATCGCCACGTCGAGGCCGCCGGCGAGGGCGGCGGCGGTGTCCCGGGCGGCCGCCCAGTCGGAGACGACGAAGCCGTCGAAGCCCCACTCCTGGCGCAGCACCTCGTTCTGCAGGTGGTGGTGCTCGGTCATGGTGGTGCCGTTGACGGAGTTGTAGGCGGCCATGACGCCCCAGGGGCGGGCGTTCCTGACGATGGCCTCGAAGGGCGCGAGGTAGAGCTCGCGCAGCGCGCGCTCGCCGATCACGTTGTCGACGGTGAAGCGCTCGGTCTCGGCGTCGTTGGCGACGAAGTGCTTGACGGTGGTGCCGACCCCGCCGTCCTGGACGCCCGCGACGTAGCCGGTGCCGATCTCACCGGTGAGGTACGGGTCCTCGGAGTACGCCTCGAAGTGCCGCCCGCCCAGCGGCGAGCGGTGCAGGTTGACGGTCGGCGCGAGCAGGACGTGCACGCCCTTGCGGCGGGCCTCCTGGGCGAGCAGCCGCCCGGTGCGGCGGGCGAGGGCGGGGTCCCAGGTGGCGGCGAGCGCCGTGGGGCTGGGCAGCGCGACGGAGGGGTCGTCGGCGGTCCAGCGCACGCCGCGCACCCCGATGGGCCCGTCCGACATGACGAGCGGGCCCAGTCCGATCTCGGGCAGCGCGGGCAGCGACCACATGTCCTGCCCGGCCAGCAGCCGCGCCTTCGCGTCGAGGTCGAGCTTGCCCAGCGCGCGTTCGACCGCGTCGTCGAGCGGGGTTCCGGAGGTGCCGGTCATGGGGCGGACTCCTTCGTGAGGACGTGACAACCCGTCGCCCGCCCGTGCCTGACGGACCGTCGCCATCCTCCGGCCCGCGCCCTGTTGATCGGTAGGTGTCGTCACCTCTTCGTTACATTCCGGCGGCCCGCGCGGCACGCCCTAGGCTCGCCCCCGTGACTGCCAACGACCGCGGCCGGGGACTCGGCCGCGCGGTCCGCAACGAGGACCGCAGGGCGGAGATCGTCCGGGCCGCCCTCGAAGTGATCGCCGAACGCGGCTACCGGGGCGCCACGCTGGCCGCCGTCGCGGAACGGGCCGGGCTCACCCAGCAGGGGCTGCTCCACCACTTCCCGGGCAAGGAGGCCCTGCTCGTCGCGGTGCTGGAGGTCCGCGACCGGTGGGACATGGCCTCGGCGGCGCTGCACGGCACGGCCTGGCCGATGGAGATGGTGGCCGGTCTGGTCGAGTACAACGCCACCCGGCCGGGCGTCGTCCAGGTCTTCACCGTCCTCGCCGGCGACAGCGTCACCGAGGGCCACCCCGCACGCGGGTACTTCAGGGACCGCTACGCACGGGTGCGCGGCTGGGCCGCCGACTCCCTGCGCGCCGAGTACGGCGACACGCTGCCCGGCGGCCTCACGCCCGAGCAGGCCGCCCCGCTGCTGGTGGCCGTCATGGACGGGCTGCAGCTGCAGTGGCTGCACGATCCCGGCGCGGTGGACATGGCGGCGGTCTTCCGGCACTTCGTCGCCCTGCTCGACCCGGGCCGCGACGACGGCGCAGCGGGCGACGCGTGAGGGGTGCGCCCGGCCGGGCGCACCCCTCGTCCCGGCTCCCGTCGCCGCCTCCGGCCGCCGCCGTCACTCGGGCAGGCGCACCAGCATCTTCCCGGTGTTGTCGCCGCGCAGGACGCCGAGGAAGGCCTCCAGGTTGTTCTCGATCCCGTCGACGACCGTCTCGCGGTAGCGCAGCCTGCCCTCGCGGATCCAGCCGCCGACCTCCTGCACGAACTGCGGCTGCAGGTCGTAGTGGTCGCCGACGAGGAAGCCCTCGATGCGCAGCCGGTTCTGGATGAGCCGGGACAGGTTGCGGGGGCCGGGCGCGGGCTCGGTGGCGTTGTAGAGGGCGATCATGCCGCAGACGGCCACCCGGCCGCGCAGGTTGAGGGCGCCGATGGCCGCCTCGAGGTGCTCGCCGCCCACGTTGTCGAAGTAGACGTCGATGCCGTCGGGGGCGGCCGCCGCCAGTTGCTCGGCCACGGGGCCGTTCTTGTAGTTGAAGGCCGCGTCGAAGCCGTACTCCTCGACCAGGAGCTTGACCTTCTCGTCCGAGCCGGCGCTGCCGATCACCCGGGAGGCGCCCTTGAGCCTGGCGATCTGGCCGGCCTGGCTGCCGACCGCGCCCGCCGCGCCGGAGACGAAGACCGTGTCGCCCTCCTTGAGGTCCGCGACGCGCAGCAGGCCGGCGTAGGCGGTGAGGCCGGTCATCCCGAGCACGCCCAGGTAGGTGCTGAGCGGGGCGAGGTCGGGGTCGACCCTGACCACGCTCTCGGCCTTGACCAAGGCGTACTCACGCCAGCCGAGGGGGTGCAGCACGTGGTCGCCGGGTGCGAGGCCCTCCGCGCCCGAGGCGACGACCCGGCCGACCGCTCCGCCGTGCATCGGCTGGTCCAGCCGGTACGGCTCCGCGTACGACTTGGCGTCGTTCATGCGGCCGCGCATGTAGGGGTCGACCGACACGTAGAGGTTGCGGACGAGGATCTCACCGGGTCCGGGCTCGGGGACCTCGGTCTCGCGCAGGGCGAAGTCCTCGGGCTTGGGCCACCCGTGGGGGCGGGCGACCAGGTGCCATTCACGGCTCTTCGGCATGGGGGGAAGCCTCCAAAGCTTTAGGTTCTTAACTAACCATGAGCCTGGATGTTTGAGGAAGTCAAATAAATCGGCACGGGCGTGCCCGTCGCACACCGGAGCGCCGGCCGGTGGAACCGGCCGGCGCTGAGGATCGACGGGAGGGGCGGGGAGGACGGGAGCGGTGCCCGTCAGGTGCACCACCACAGGAAGCGCGTGCAGGAGGGCGTCGGCTTCGGCGTGTGCGTGGCGGGCGACGAGGCCGGGGCGGAGTGCGGCGGGGCCGAGGCGGTGGAGCCGCCTCCGGCGGGGGCCGTGCCCCCGGAGCCGGCGGGTGAACGACTGACCGTGGCGGAGGCGGAGACCTTGGGCGACGCCGACTTCTTGGCGCTCTCGGAGACGCTGGGCGACGCGGAGGTGCTCGCGCTCGCGGACGCCGAGGCCTCGGAGCCGGGCTCGGCCGGGTCCTCGGAGGCGTCGCCGCCCGGCGAGGAGGTCGCGCTCGGGGAGGAGCCGCCGCTCGGCGCGTGGTCGGAGGCGGCCGAGTTCGCGCCCGTCACGTAGCCGGCGAGCGGGAGTTCCGCCACGCTCCAGCCGACGAGCACGATGGCGGCGCCCACCAGGGTGCCGACCAGCAGCCGCGAACGGCGGCGGGTGCGGACGCGGCGGGTGCGGGCCCGGCTGCCGGAGCGGCGCGCGGCGCCCTGCTCCGGGCCGCGCCCGGCGGTCTTGCGGCGTTCCGCACGACCGCCCTCGGCGGACGCGGCGGTCTCGCCGTCGGCGGGCTCCCGCGCGGGCGCGTCGGCGGGCCCCTGCGCACCGAGCTGGTGGGCTGGCGTTCCGCACCCCGGGCAAGAAAGGGCGCCGTTGATGTGCCGTCGGCAGGCTGCGCAGTAGTCCATTGCCCGTGCAGCGTATGGGACGCACCGATACGACGTACATATGAGTTGCCCGTCGATCCCGTGAAACCTCTGTGAAACCCGGGACATGCGGGTTTAGGGCGCCGAACAGCCCCGAATCAACCCCGAACCACCACGGAATCAACCACCGAACGGCACATCGGGCATCCCCTGCCCGGCTCCCGGCACCACCAGCAGCGATCCCGACAGGGGCCGCTCCGCCAGTTCCCGGGCGTCAAGACCCGTGCTCGCGGAGGTGATGTAGAGATCCGTCAGGGCCGGGCCGCCGAAGGCGCACGCCGTGGGACGCCGCACCGGCACCTCCACGACCCGGTCCAGCTCGCCCCGCGGGGTGTAGCGGCGGACGGCCGCCCCGTCCCACAGGGCCACCCAGACGCAGCCCTCGGCGTCCACGGTCAGCCCGTCGGGGAGACCCGCTTCCTCCTCGACGACCGCGAACGGCCGCCGTCCGCGCACGAGTCCGGTGTCCGGGTCGACGTCGAACACGTCCACGCGCCGGGTCGGGCTGTCCACGTAGTACATCAGGGTGCCGTCGGGGCTCCAGTCGGTGCCGTTGCTGACGGTGACGTCGTCCAGCACCGGTACGACCGTGCCGTCCGGCGCCACCCGGCGCAGGGTGCCGCCGCCGGGCGCCTCGTCGTAGCGCATGGTGCCGGCCCACAGGGTGCCCGCGGTGTCGACGGCGGCGTCGTTGGCCCGCCGGCCGGGTACGGGGTCGCGGTGCAGCCAGCGGAAGGCGCCGTCCGCGTCGTACAGCCCCACGCCGTCGCGCAGGTTGACGACCACGCCGCCGGCCGTGCGCGGCTTGGCCGCGCCGACGTGCTGCCCGGTCGCCATCACGGTCTCGCCGCCGCCCGCCGGGTCGTACCAGTGCACCCGGGAGGCGAGGATGTCCACCCACAGCAGCCGCGCGCCGACCGGGTCCCAGGTGGGTCCCTCGCCGAGCCGTGCCCCGGCCTTCAGGGCGAGTTCGACCCCGTTCACCGCGCACCGCCCCGGTGGCCGAGGCGCTCGGACAGCTCGGCGGCGCCCTTGACGGCCAGTTCCTCCAGTTCGGCCCGGTGTTCCTCGCTCCAGCGGATCATCGGCACCGAGATGCTGAGCGCGGCCACCACCCGCCCCGCCGAGTCGCGGACCGGGGCGGCGACGCAGGAGACGTCGGGGTTGGACTCGCGCCGTTCGACGGCGACGCCCCGCTCGCGCACCGCGTCGAGCTGGCGCCGCAGTTCACCGGCCGTGGTGATGCTGTGCTCGGTCATCGCGGGCAGCGGCCCGTCCACGGGCATACGCCGGTCGAGGTCGTCCGGCGGCAGCGAGGCCAGCAGCATCTTGCCGACGGAGGTGCAGTGCGCGGGCAGCCGGCGTCCGGCCGCCGACACCATCCGCACCGCGTGGGTGCTGTCCACCTTGGCGATGTAGATGACGTCGGTGCCCTCCAGGATCGCCACGTGCACCGTCTCGTCGCAGGTCTCCGCGACCGAGCGGGCCACCTGCTGGCCCTCGGCGGCGAGGTCCAGCTGCTCGGCGTAGCGGCTGCCGAGCTGGTACGTGCGCACGCCCAGCCGGTAGCGGCCGGTCTGGCCCGGCTGCGGCACCAGGTAGTTGCGCGCGGCGAGGGTGGTCACCAGCTCGTGCACGGTGGTGCGCGGCAGACCCAGCCTGCGGGTGATCTCGGGCGCGGACATCGTGCCGTCGCCTTCGAGGAAGAGCTCCAGGATGTCCAGGGCTCTGGTCACGGCGGGTACGAGACGTCCCATCTCTGCTCGCTCTCTCCGGCGCCTGTTCGAGATTCCGTATAACGATCGGTATCGCGAACGCAGCGTATCCGCGCCAGGTCGCGGCGGGCAATGGGCGCGCGCCACGCCACGCCGATTGTCGGCTTGTCAGATAATTCTAGGGCCGTTTGCTACTTTCTCAGTGCCCATCAGGGGCTTTGCCCCACTTTCCGACTTTCCGGTGATTCCTTCACCACTCCCTCTCCTCCTACGGGGTCGCCGTGACGATCACGCCCAGCAGCATGCGCAAGACGCCCGCCAGGAAAGGCGGGCTCGTCCCCTCCCCGGCCACCGGCGAGGGCGACCGGCCGGCGCCCGACGCCGGCGCTCCCCGCCGCCACGACTACGCACGCCACGCCAAACTCGCCGGCCCCCTCAACGACCCCCCGCGACCAGGGGTGCTGTACCGGGTCAGGTACCGCAGCCTGATGGTGCGCGAGGGACACCGGGTCCGCACCTGGCTGCTGCTCACCGCCGCACCCCTGGCCTCGCTGGGCGTGCTGGCCTGGCTCGTGCAGCCGCGCCACTGGGCGGCCCGCGAGGCCGTACCGCAGTGGGCGCACGTCGCGGGCATCGCGATGCTGGTCTGCCTCGGACTCGTCGAACTCCTCCGGCTGGTCTCCGCCGTCTCGCACGCCCACGCCACCCTGGTCGCCCGCGACCCGGTCCCGGTCGCCCCGGCACCGGGCACCCGGGTGGCGCTGCTGGCCTCCTCCGACCCGGGGGACGAGTCCCTGGTCCGGGTGCGGGCCACCCTGGAGGGCGCCGTGCGCGTCCGGCACGACGGCCCCGTCGACGTGTGGCTGCTGGACGAGGACGACGACCCGGAGGTCCGGCGGCTCTGCGAGTCCCTGGGCGTACGGCACTTCACCCGCAAGGACGTCGCACGCTGGAACCGGCCCAAGGGCGCCTTCCGCACCGGCGCCCGCCACGGCGCCCACAACGCCTGGCTCGATGCCCACGGCGACGCCTACGAGTTCACCGCCCGCCTCGGCACCGGCCAGGTACCGCTCCCCACCTACCTGGAGCGGACGCTCGGCTACTTCCACGACCAGGACGTCGCCTTCGTCGTCGCCCCGCTGGTCCCCGGCAACCACGGCACGGTCGTGGCCAGGGCCGCCGAGAGCCACCGGCTGCTGGTCGACGCGTCCGCCCAGCGGGCCGGCAACCGCTACGGCTCCGCCCTGTTCACCGGCGCCGCCGACGTCGTCCGCGTCTCGGCGCTGCGGCAGGCCGGCGGGGTGTACGACTGCGCCGCCGCCGACCTGGCCACCGGGCTGGAGATCCACAGCCGGCGCAACCCCGCCACCGGCCGCAAGTGGCGCTCGGTGCACACCCCGGACGTGGTGGCCGTCGGCGGCGGACCGTCCACCTGGGCCGGGTTCCTCGCCCGGGAGCGGCGCCGGAGCCGCGGCGTCTGCGAGTCCCTCCTGCGCCAGTTCTGGAAGGCCCCGTGGAAGCTGCGCCCCGGCAGCCTGCTCACCTACACGCTGACGGCCGCCCACTACCCCCTGGCGGGCCTCGGCTGGCTCCTCACCGCGCTCGCCTGCGTCCTCTTCCTCGGACCCGGCGCCTCCGGCGCCCCGATCGACCCCACGGTGTGGCTGGCCCTCCACGGCACCGCCGTCGCGGCGCGGCTCGCCCTCTGCCTCGGCAACCGCGGACGCAACGTCAGCCCGCACCGGCCCAAGGGCTCCTCCGGCGTCGCGGGCGCGGTGATGGCCGCGGTGGCCGGCCCGGTCTGCGTGCCCGCCCTCGTGACGACCCCGCTCCGGCGCAGGCCGCGCCCGGTCACCGCGGCCGAGGCCGACCCGGGCCGCCCGGACCGGCTCGCCGCCTTCGGTGTCCACCTGCTGTGGGCGGCCGTGTTCGCCGGTTCGCTGCTCGCCTCGGCCCTCCTCGGCCACGGCCACGCGGCGATGCGCACCTGGGCGGCGATCGCACTGCTGACCGCCCTCGTACCGCTCGTGGTCTGGCGGTGCAGTGTGCTGCGGCGCCGGGTGGCGGGCACCCTGGCCGCGCGGCGGTCCCGACGCACGGCCAAGGGGCGGCACCGCGCACCCAGGCAGCGTCCCGCCATCCGGATGGCGGCGGTGCGGCAGCACCTGGTGCGCCGCTGAAGGAGGGGCTGAGAAGCGGGAAGGGGACGGCCGCCCGGTACCGGGTGGCCGTCCCCTTCCCGCTTCTCCGTCGTTCCGCCCCCGTCATCGCCCGCCGGCGCACGCGGCGGTGTCGGCCACGGCAGGCGGGGCGGCCGACCGCACCGGGGCGGCCACCGGAGCCGGGGCGGACCGCGGCGCGGACGGTGCGGGCGCCGGGCCGTCGCGCACGTGCGATCACGGCGAGAGCCACGTGACCTCCCGTCACATCGCCCGCCCGGACCGGCCGCTCCCGGTGCGCCGAACGGCCGCCGGGAACCCGAATAACTGACCAGTCGTCATGCCGTATCCGAATCCGGTACGACTATTCGGGTGATCATGCGCATCCATGGACAAATCGGGTCGTTGATCAGATCACGACCTTTGGTCCCCTCCAGTCCGAAAGGAACAGAAGTGAAGCGTTTCTCCAAGGCTGTCGCCCTGACGGTCGCCACCGGTGCCCTCGTCCTCGGTTCCGCCACCACCGCCCTCGCCGGCGGCTACGACGGCGGCGGCAAGGGCGGTGGCCACGGCTACGGCAAGGGCTACGGCAAGGGCTACGGCTTCGACGGCTACGGCTACGGCAACCGCCGCAGCGGCGCCAACGCCCGTGCCATCGCCGTCGGCTCCCCCGGCATCCTGAGCGGCAACGTCATCCAGGTGCCGATCAACATCCCGATCAACGTCTGCGGCAACGGCCTGAACGCGGTCGGCCTGCTCAACCCCACCGCGGGCAACGTCTGCATCAACGGCTGACGCACACCGCGCACCACCCGGGGCCGCCGGAGGACACCGTCCTCCGGCGGCCCCGCCACGTCACAGGTCGTTGGTGAAGGCCGACAGCCGCGCGGTGCCGAAGCCGCCGTCGATGGGCACGTTGCGGACGGCGTGCCCGGTCAGCCAGGCGCTGAGCGCCGTGAAGGACGTGTCGCCGTGGGTGTCCTTGTACAGGGCCGCGATCCCGGTGACGTGCGGGGCGGCCATCGAGGTGCCGTCCATGTCGCGGAAGCTCCCGTTGAGGTACGCCGACAGGATGCCCATGCCCGGCGCGTGGATGTCGACGCAGGTGCCCCAGTTGCTGAACCAGGCACGGCGGTCCTCCTGGTCGATCGCGCCGACCGTGAAGGCCGTCCGCGAACTGGCCGGCGAGACGAAGCACGCGTTGAGGTTGTCGTTCCCGGCCGCGGCGACGGGGAACACCCCGGCCGCGGCCAGGCCCTCGACGGCCCGGTTGGCCGCCAGGGACCAGCGCCCGGAGAGCGACAGGTTCGCCACGGCGGGCTTCTTCGCGTGACCGGCGACCCAGTCGATGCCCGCGATCACCGCGGAGGTGGAGGTCCGCCCGGCGCACGGGAAGACCCGCACCGACACCAGCGTCGTCTTGCGCGCGACACCGGTGTAGCTGCCGCCGACCACGCCCGCCACATGGGTGCCGTGGCCGTTGCAGTCCCCGCCGTCCAGGCCGTCGCCGATCGCGTCGTACCCGGGCACCGCACGGCCGCCGAAGTCCGGGTGGGAGAACTCGATGCCGCTGTCGACGATGTACGAGGTGACCTTGGCGCCGGTGGCCCGCACCTCGAAGCCGGTGCCGCCGAGGGCCCGGTTGTTGATCCGGGTCAGGCCCCAGGGCGTGAACCCGCCCAGGCCGCGCAGCCCCCTGGAGCGGGGCCCGGAGGAGTCGGGCACCGGGGCCGAGGGCGTGACCGGACCGGGTACGGCCTGCGGGACCAGGACCGGCTTGGTCCCGGGCCCCGGAGCGACGGACGTGCCCGGCGCCGCGGGCACCGGCGAGGACTGCCCGGGCGGCTCCTGCCCCGGCCCCGCCGGTTCCGGCACCACCTGGAACGGCACCGTCAGATCCGGCGAGGTCCCGTACGGAGCCGCCGGGTCCGGGCCGGACAGTTCCGGCACCGCCTGCTCGGGGGACTGTTCCGGCGGCTGCTCGTACGGCACGGGGAGCGGCCCGGCACCCGGGCCCGCCGGAAGGGCCGCCCCGGGTGCGCCGGTGTCCTGGGGGAAGTCGACGGGGCCGGCCGGCTCGCCCGGGAGGCCGCCGGGGTAGGGGGGTTCCAGGTCGCTGTCGGCGGGGGCGTCCTCCCCGAGCGGGATGGCGACCACCGCGTCCTGCTCCACCTCGTCCACCCCGGACGCGGCGCGGACCCGCTGCACCTGGTCCGGGGTGAGCCGGGCGGTGAAGCCGGTCAGCGCGTGCCGGTAGGTGAAGAGCGGCTGGACGCCCAGCCCCTCGAGGACGGTGTGCGGTGCGGTGCCGGGGTCCAGCGTCACGATGTACTGGTCCGGGATCGCCCCGGGGGTACGGGGCAGCGGTTCCGCCGCGCTCGGGTGGGGGGCCGCGAGGGCGAGGGCGGGGAGGGCGGTTGTCAGGGCGGCGGAGGCCGTCCGCCACAAGGACTTTCGCATCTGCGGAGCTCCTTGACCGGTGTCGGGATCTGACGGCCCCCCAGGTTTCTGGTTATCAGCTCAGCATCCCGGACGCCCGGTTCCGGCCGCTGTTCGGGTGACGCTCCGCATCCGCCCCGAGTCGCGCGTCGTTGACCAGTCCGCACGTGAGTGACCAAGGAAAGGAAGAACCCGTGAAGCGTCTTTCGAAGGCCGCCGTGCTGACCGTCGCGGCCGGTGTCGCGGTGATGGGCAGTGCGGGCGGCGCGCTCGCAAGCGACGGCGGCAAGGACCGCCACTACGACCGCGGCGGCGCCTCGGCCGAGGGTGCGGCCGTCGGCTCCCCCGGTGTCCTCAGCGGCAACGTCATCCAGATCCCGGTCAACATCCCGGTCAACATCTGCGGCAACGGCATCAACGCCGGCGCGCTGCTGAACTTCACGGCCGGCAACGTCTGCATCAACTCCTGACGGCAGCGCCCGCCCCCGGGCGCCCGGCCATCCGTCCGCACCTCATCTGGAGCTCCGCAACATGCTGAAGAAGGCACTCGCCTGCGCCACCCTCGCAGTGGCCGCCACCGGCAGCGCCGCGGCCCTCGCGCCGACCGCACAGGCCTCCGACGTCCACGGCGGGAACTACTCGCAGAACGTCAACGTCCTGCCGCACCTGTGCCTGGACGTGAAGCGCGTCAACGCCCTCAACCCCGTCGCGCTCGACGCGCTGACCGAGACCAGCGGCCAGCAGTGCAACGAGAAGTCCAGCGTGGTGGACGCGCACAAGTCCGCGCTGTCCGACCTCGCCGACGTCGGCGCGTACCAGAACTGATTCCGGGCGGGATCCACGGTGGCCGTCCCCGGCACACGGGGGCGGCCACCGTTCGTGCGCGCGCAGGACGGGGGCGGGCGCCGGACGACGGGCGCCGGACGACGGAGAACGGAGAAGGGCCCGGCTCCACGGAGATCCGTGGGGCCGGGCCCTCGGTGCGCCCGGTCCGTCAGTTCTGGTAGGCGCCGGCGTCGATCAGGTCCGACAGCGCGGACTTGTGTCCGTCGACGACCTTCGACTTCTCGTTGCACTGCTGGCCGCTGGTCTCGGTCAGCAGGTCGGCCGTCACCGGGTTGAGCACGTTGATGCGCTTCACGTCCAGGCAGGGGTGGGGGATCAGGTTGACGTTCTGCGAGTAGTTCCCGCCCGAGGTGTCGGAGGCCACGGCGGCGGGAACCACGGCACCGGTGGCCGCGACGGCGAGGGAAGCGCAGGCGAGAGCCTTCTTCAGCATGGGGAGTTTCTCCTCTGGGAGTTCAACGACGTCCTCCGGACGCCGACATCAGGAGCAACGCCCCCCGCCGTGCGGACGTGACGGGCATTGCTCCAGGTTTTCCCTCATTCACTCCCAGGCCGTAGGCCGCGCCGCTAATACGAGGAGTCCGCGTCCAACGACCCCAGGACGACGGCGCTGTTGAATCCGCCGGTCCCACGGGCGAGGACCACGGCCGTCGTCAGCCGCTCCGGCCGAGTCCAGCGGGTCACCAGGCGGATGCCGTACCGCTCCCGGGCGGCCTGTGCGTCGCCACCGCGGGTGGGCGGGACGACCCCGGTGCGCAGGGCGAGGGCGGCGGTGACCGCGTCCAGGGCGCCCGAGCCCGAGGTGAGCCGTCCGACGCCCGCCTTGGGCACCGTGACCGGGACCTCCGCCAGCCGGTCGCCGAACACCCGCCGCAGCGCCGCCACCTCGGCCGCGTCCCCGGCGGGGTCGCCGGCGCCGTCGGCGAAGACCACGTCCACGTCCCCGGGGGCGCGGCCGGCCTGTTCCAGTGCCGTGGTGACGGCCCGGGCCAGTTGGACGCCGTCGGCCGCGGGGGCCGTGTGGTGGTGGGCGTCGTGCGTGGCGGCGTGGCCGAGCAGTTCGGCGTAGCCGCGCACCCCGCGTTCGGCGGCGTGCGCCTTCTCCTCCAGGACCATCAGGGCGCCGCCCTCCCCGGGGACGAACCCCGAGGCGTGCGGGCTGAAGGGCAGGTAGGCCCGTTCGGGGTCGGTGCCGCGGTGGACGGTGGGCAGGGTGGACTGGCAGGCGAGGGCGTAGGGCGACAGCGGCGCCTCGGTGCCGCCGACGATCACGGCCTTGCCGCCGCGCCGCAGCAGCCGCCAGGCGTGCTTGAGCGCGTCCAGGCCGCCCGCGCCGTCCGCGGCGACGACGCCGCAGCCGCCGGTCAGCCCGTGCCGGATGGAGATCTGGGCGGCGCCGGCCGCGTGGAACCAGGCGATGGACTGGTGGGCGTCGGCCTCGCCGGGCTGCCGCGACGCCCACAGGGCGTGGGTCTCGCGCTGGCCGGACTCGTTGCCGCCGGAGCCGCTGGAGGTGACCACCGACAGGTGGAACGGGGGGTGGTCGGCGGGCCGCAGCGCCGCGTCGGCCAGCGCCATCTCGGCCGCGGCCAGCGCGAACCAGGTCCAGCGGTCGGTCTCGGCGCGGAGCCGGTCGTCGATCCAGCGGGTGGTGTCGAACCCCGTGACCTCGCCGGCCAGCACCACCGGGGAGCGGCTCGCGTCGGGCCTGCCGATCGGACGGATGCCGTTGCGCCCGGCGACGGTGGCCCGCCAGTAGGGGCGGGCGCCGACACCGGTGGGGGCGACGACCCCGAGCCCGCTGAGGACCGCGCGTGTGGTCATGCCTCCGCCTCCCGTTCCGCGTCCGGCCCCAGGGCCGAGAAGACCATCGCCGACTGGAAACCGCCGAGGCCGCAGGCCACCGACAGCGCGTGCCGCACCCGCCGTTCGCGGGCGAGGACCGGCGTGTAGTCGAGGTCGCACTGCGCGTCGGGCCGCAGCAGGTTCGCGGTCGGCGGGATCACCCCCCGCCGCACGGCGAGGGCGCAGGCGGCCATCTCCAGGGCGCCCGCCGCGCCGAGGCAGTGTCCGATGACGGACTTGACGGAGCTGACCGGCACCTTGGGCGCGTACTCGCCGAGGGCGCGCTTGTAGGCGGCGGTCTCGTAGCGGTCGCTCTGCACCGTGCCGGAGCCGTGGGCGCTGATCCAGTCGAGCTGCCACGGGGCGATGCCGGCCTCCGACATGGCGGAGATGATCGCCTCGCTCAGGTCGTAGCCGTCGGGGCGCAGACCGGTCATGTGGTAGGCGCCGGTGCGGTGTTCCCAGCCGCGGACCTCGCAGTACACGGACGCGCCCCGGGCGAGGGCGTGCCCCAGTTCCTCCAGGACGAGCACGGCGCCGCCCTCGCCGAGCACGAAGCCGTCGCGCCGGGCGTCGAAGGGCGCCGGTGCCGACTCGGGGTCGCCGGTGAAGGCGGTGGTGGCGCCGATGGCGTCGAAGCAGGCCACCGTGACCGGGGAGATGGGCGCCTCCCCCGCGCCCGCCAGCATGATGTCGGCCTCGCCGTCGCTGAGCGTCCGGAAGGCGCAGCCGATCGCGTCGACGCCGGAGGTGCAGCCGGTGGAGACGACCGAGGACGGGCCGTGCAGGCCGTACCGGAGGGAGAGTTCGGCGGCGGCCGAGGAGGGGTGCATCGCCCGGTGCAGGAAGGGCATGCCGTGGTCGGGGCTGACCTCCCAGTGCCGGCCGCCGTCGCTGGCGACGACGTACTCGTCCTCCAGGGTGACGGTGGCGCCAACGGCGGTGCCGAGGCAGACCCCGGCGCGGTCGGTGTCCTCGTCCTCGGTGCGCAGTCCGCTGTCGGCGAGCGCCTCGGCGGCGGCGGCGAGCGCGAACTGGGCGAAGCGGCCGTTGCGGCGTATCTCCCGCGGGGTGAGCCCGGCCGCCAGGGGGTCGAAGTCGGCCTCGGCGGCGATCCGCGAGCGGTACCGCGAGGGGTCGAAGCGGGTGATCCGGCGGATCGCCGGCCTGCCCCCGACGATCCGCTCCCAGAACGCCTCCCGCCCGACGCCGCCGGCGGCGACGGCTCCGACGCCCGTCACCACCACCCTGCGCGCGGTACGGCCCGCGGTCACCGGTCGACCAGTTCGCGGCCCGGCGGCGGCCCCTCCGTCGCGGGTCCCGTCGCGGTGGCGGCGCGCGCGATGGCGGCGGCCTCCTCGCGGGTCTCGGTGTCGACGTGCCCGAGGTCGGGGCGCGGAGCCAGCGGCGCCAGGAAGAACACGGCGCGGGCCACGGCGCCCGAGGTGTTCACCAGCCGGTGGCGGACCCCGCGCGGCACGAGCAGCGCCTCGTTGGCGGCGACGCTGCGCGGCGAACCGTCGAGGTCGACCCGCACCTCGCCCTCGACGACGACCAGTTGCTCCTGCGAGTACGGGTGGTAGTGCTCGGCGACGGCCTCGCCGGGGCCGACGGTGACCATGCCGCAGAAGCCGTCCGTGGTGCCGACCGAGGCGGTGGTCAGCAGGGTGCGGATGTCGCCGCCGCGGCGGGTGTCGGCGTGCGTGTCCAGGGTGCCGAGCGGCCGGATGCGGCGGGACTCCAGGCGGTCCTTGATGAGCTGCATCTGGACGCGGGAGTTGCTGTTGATGCGCTGCCGCATGCCCTCGTCGTCGACGGGCGCGTCCACCTTCATCCGGAAGTCCTGCAGCCAGCGCATGCGGGTGCTCTCCGGGCCGAGCTCCTCGTACTGCCAGTAGATGTTCATGAACTCGAACGGGCCGGTCTCCAGCCGCCGGGCCCGCACGGTGCGGGTGGCGGGGTCGGCGGTGCGCTCGGACACCCAGGACCAGACGCGGCCCTTCTCGTCGGGGTGCATGGTGAGGCGGAAGCGGGTGGTGTCGCCCTCCCGGGAGATGATCTCGGCCTCGGCGTACTCGCTGAAGAGGCCGGGCCAGCCGGCGACGTCGTTGGTCCGCAGCCACACGTACCGCAGGGGTGCGTCGATGACGATCTCGTTCTCGGTGTGCATCGTCATCGGGTGCGCACCTCCGCGGCGCGGTGGCCGGACTGACGTTCCGTCACTGGTTTCATGGGGGGACTACCTCCAACCGAGCGGGCCGAATAATCACACAATCGGTCCCCGCGGTGACGGAACGTGACACGCCCTCCCGGTGCGCTCCACCCGGACGGGGGCACACTTCGTGAGGCCCCGTCAGCGGGCCCTCCGGCACCGGCGCCACGGCACGCGGACACGTCGTCAGGCCTGCTGGCAGAGGGGGCACCAGACGGTCGTCCGTCCGGCGATCCGGTCCCGGCGCAGCCGGCCCCCGCAGCGCGGGCAGCCCGGGGCGGGGCCGTCCCGATGGCCGGTGAGCCAGGAGCGGCGGGCCGGCACGCACCCCGCGCCGACGGCGGAGCGCAGGACGCGCCGCATCGCGATGCGCAGCCGGTCGCACTCCTGCTCGTCGAGCGAGGCGGCGGGGCGCGTGGGCGGCGTCCGCGTCCGCCACAGGATCTCGTCGGCGAGCAGGTTGCCGAGGCCGGCGACGACGGACTGGTCGATCAGCACGGCCTTGATGCGGCCCCGCCGCCCCGCGAGCAGTTCGGCGAACCGGCGGCGGTCGACCTCCAGGGCGTCGGGCCCCTGGCCCGCCAAGGCGTCGGCGACGGCCTCCTCCGTGTCGACGAGGCGCAGGCCCTGCAGTTTGCGCTGGTCGCGATAGCGCAGTCCGCGTCCGCCGGAGAGGGTGAGCAGGAGACGGTCGTGCGGGTGCCGCGGCCGGCTCGGGGAACAGCGGATCAGGAGACCGGTCATGCCGAAGTGGATCAGCAGCACGGGGCCGTCGCGGGTGGGGGCGATCAGCCACTTGCCGTGCCGCCTCGGCGTGCCGAACCGGCGCCCCTCCAGCGCCCGGCGCAACCGGGTCGCCCCCACTCCGCGCAGCACCGACGGGTCGGCGACCTCGACGTGCTCGATGCGCCGCCCGCCTCCGTACGAGGACAGGACGCCGCGGAAAGCCTCCACGTCCGGCAGCTCGGGCACGGCACGGCCGCTCACGCGCGGTGGTGCGGCGCCTCCGTGCCGTCCACGTGGGTGCCGGGCACCACCGGGGCGTGGGCGGGCGGCAGCTCGTCGGGGACGCTCCCGTGGCCGCGGGCGTCCTCACCGTGCGGGGCCGCGTGGCGGGCGGGACCGCCGGTCCTGACCCGGGAGCGGTGCGGCCAGAGCGATGCCTTCCTGTGCTTTCCGGTCATAACGGTGCAATACCCGCACCCGGCGGTCCTCACGCGGCCGTGAGGGCGACCGCCGCCTCCGCCGTGTGCACCAGGAAGGTCAGGGACTCCTGGAAGTACAGCCGCACGCTCGTGTCGTCGTGCGACAGGTAGCCGATGGACACGTCCTCGCCGATGCGCAGTTCGAAGTCGCCGCCCCGGGTCGAGAGCAGGAACGCCCCGTCGATGGCGGGCGCCCACACGATCTCCCCGTCCAGGAGCCGGGCGAGGTGCGCGTGGACCGGGTAGCCGTAGTGGGAGGTCTCGTTGACGGCGGTGTACGCGTCGGCGCTCAGCGCGAGCGTGTACGGGCCGCCGACGCCCGCGAGGCGCAGCGCCGAGATGGCCTGGCTGACGGCGTCGGGGTAGTCGCGCACGTCCCCGGGGAGGCTCAGCGGCGGGTTGGACGCGCTCGCGCGGATGCCGGCGATGCCGGCCGCCGCGTACCCCTCGAAGACCGCCCGGTCCTCGGTGAACGCGATGCGCCGGGCCGCGTCCTTCACGGGCTGCCAGTCCGCGTCCTCGGCGCCGCGCTCCACGATGTCGACCTCGGCGCGGTCGACCGTGAAGGGCACGCGCAGTTCGACGACCGGCTGCGCGCGGCGCACCCGGGCGACGACGTCCTCGTGCGGCGCCTCGACCGGGTCGAGCCGGCCGGTGTTCACCCCGGCGAACCCGGGGCCGGCGGCCTCGGGCACGTCGACGATCCGGCGGGCGGCGACATGGCGCTTGAAGGTGCGCCGCGCCTCCTCCTCCAGGTCGTCCCAGGCGGCTTCGGAGATCGGGGCGAGTTCCCGGTGCAGGTTGTTCATGGCGTGACGGTCTTCCTCAGGTCGCCGATCCCCAGCGACTTCGCGACCGGGACGGCCGCGACGGCGGGGGGATCGGGAAGGTCGTCCAGGAAGTCGGCGGAGGGCGCGAAGAACAGCGTGCCGGTCACGGCCCGGGAGAAGTCCAGGATCCGGTCGTGGCTCGCCTGCCCCTCGCCGAGGAACATGTTGCGCAGCATCCGCTCGGTGACCTCGGGGGTCCGGGCGTAGCCGATGAAGTACGTCCCGAACTCGGCGGTGCCCACCCGGCCGAAGGGCATGTTGTCGCGGAGGATCTGCCGTTCGGTGCCGTCCGGTTCGACGATCGTGGTCAGGGCGACGTGGGAGTCGGCCGGCTTCACGTCGTCGTCCATCTCGACGTTCCCGAGCTTGCTGCGGCCGATCACCCGCTCCTGCGCCTCGACGGGCAGGGCGTTCCAGGCGTCGAGGTCGTGCACGTACTTCTGCACGACCACGTAGCTGCCGCCCGCGAAGTCCGGGTCCTCGTCGCCGGTCAGCACCGCCTCGGTCGCCTCGGGGCCCACCGGGTTCTCGGTGCCGTCGACGAAGCCCAGCAGGTCGCGGATGTCGAGGTACTTGAAGCCGTGCACCTCGTCACGGACCGTGACGTGGCCGCGCAGCCGGTCCATCACCAGGGAGGCCAGGGCGAAGCACAGGTCCAGCCGGGCGGCCCGGATGTGGAAGAGCAGGTCACCCGGCGTGGCGGGCGCCTGGTGGCGGGCCCCGGTCAGCTCGGTGAACGGGTGCAACTCGGCGGGGCGCGGTCCCGAGAAGAGCCGGCCCCACACGTTCGAACCCACCCCCGCCACGCAGCTGAGCCGCCCGTCCGGGGTCCCGAAGCCGACCGAACGCTGCAGCCCGGACAGGTCCTCCAGCAGATCCCGGACGGCACTCTCCCCGCCGGGGTCGACCGTCACGACCAGGAAGATCGCGGACGTGGTGAGAGGGCTGAGCACCGGCTGCGGCAGCGGCTGCGCCATCACCACGCTCCTTCGTGTCGGGGCGCGCCCTGGTCCGGGCGGACACGCACAAGTCTGCTCCGGGCCCCGGTCCGGTGCATCCTGACCAGGAGCGGCACCGAACCCGTGCGGAAGGCGGCTGGACATGAGCGGTGGCCCGGAAGGGGAAGGGCGGCGCCTGCTGACCGTGCTGCTGCTGGTGCTCACCGTGCTCAGCGGGCTGGTCGACGCCGTGAGCATCCTCAGCCTGGGCCACGTCTTCGTGGCGAACATGACGGGCAACCTGGTCTTCGTCAGCCTGGGCCTGGCCGGGGCACCCGGGTTCTCCGTCGTCACCTCGCTGGTGGCGCTCGGCGGCTTCGCCGTCGGCATCCTCTTCTGCCGGGCGGCGCTGTACCGGCTGGGCCGGCCGGTCGCGCTGATGAGCGCGGCCGCCCTGTGCGAGACCGCGCTGCTCGCCTCGGCCACGGCGCTGCACGCGCTGGACGGGCCGCGGCGGGTACTCGTGGTGGTCTGCGCGGTGGCGTTGGGCGTGCAGAACGCCATGGCGGGACGCGTCGGCATCGCGGGGCTGACCACGACCGTGATGACCCGCACCCTGGTCGGGCTGCTGGGCGACACCGGCGCCGCGGCGCACGACCGGCGGGTGGCCGTGCGCCAGGCGCTGAGCATCGCCGCCCTGGTGGCCGGCGCGCTCACCGGGGGCCTGCTGGTGCTCCTGGTCTCACCGCCCGCCGCGCTCGGCGCGGCCACCGGGTGCGCGCTGGTGGTGGCGGGGGCGGCCACCGTCGCCGCCCGCCGGTGACCCCGGCCCCGTACCGCGGGTCAGAAGCGGACCGGGAGGGCGATCAGGCCCCGGGTGCGCAGGGAGGGGCGCCACCGCAGCTCCGCGGGGTCCGCGTCGAGGGCCAGCCCGGGGAACCTGGCCAGCAGCTCGGTGAGCGCGATCTCGGTCTCCAGCCGGGCCAGGGGCGCGCCGAGGCAGTAGTGGATGCCGTGCCCGAGGCCGAGGTGCGCGGTGTCGGTGCGGTCGAGGGCGAGCAGGTCGGGCTCGGCGAAACGGGCGGGGTCGCGGTTGGCCGCGGCCAGTGACAGCAGCACCGTCTCGCCCGCCGGGATCGTGACGCCGCCGATGGTGACGTCCTCCAGCGGGAAGCGCCGGATGGCCAGCGGCGCCGGCCCGTCCCAGCGGGTCAGCTCCTCTACCGCCGCCGCGGCCCTGCCCGGCTCGGCCCGCAGGGCCGCCAGCTGTGCGGGGTGCGTCAGCAGCGCCAGGACGGCGTTGCCGATGAGCTGCACGGTGTTCTCGTAACCGGCGAACAGGACGAGGAAGGTCAGCGACATCAGCTCGTCCTCGCTGAGCCGGTCGCCGTCGTCGCGGGCCGCGATCATCGCCGAGAGCAGGTCGTCCTCGGGGTGCGCGCGCTTGCGCGCGATGAGCTGCGCGAAGTACCCGAGCATCGCGGCGACCGCCTCCTTCGCCGCGGCGGGGCGCGACGGGTCCGGCGCGACCAGGGCGTCCGTCCAGCCCCGGAAGTCGCGGCGGTCGCCGGGGGCGACGCCCAGCAGGTCGCAGATCACCCGGATCGGCAGCGGCACGGCGTAGGCGGCGATCAGCTCCGCGCGGCCCTCGGGTGCGACGGCGTCCAGGAGCTCGGCGGCGGTCCGGCGGACGGGCTCGCGCAGGTCCGCGACGCGGCGCGGGGTGAACGCCTGCGCGACCAGGCGCCGGATGCGGGTGTGGTCGGGCGGGTCCATGTTCAGCAGGTTGGCGTCGAGCGCGGGCGGCAGCGCGAACCCGGAGTAGTTGCCGGGCAGGGCGTTGCGCTTGTCCAGGGACAGCAGCGGGTCGCCGAGCGCCTGGCGCACGTCCTCGTACCGGGTGACCACCCAGGCGGGGCGTCCGTCGGTGCCGGTGACGCGATGGACGGGGCCGGCCTCGCGGAGCCTGCCGTACGCCCCGTAGGGGTCGGCGATCAGCTCGGCGGGGCCGACGGGAGCCTGCCCGGGCGGCGTTGTGTCCGGAACGGCGTCCGGCGCGGGGTTCGGCACGGCGTTCGGCACGGCGTTCGGCGAAGTGGAGGAGGCCATGCCCCCACCTTAAGAGGCGGCTCGTGGCGCTTCGTCCGCCCCTGCGGCCGCCTCGACGGGCCCCTAACCGAGCGCCGCGGAAAGGAGAGCGGCGGCCACGAGGTAGGTGATCGCGGCGCCGAGGACGACGCCCACCATGGCCAGCGCCTGCACCGCGGGAGCCATCCCGGAACGGGCGATCTTCAGGTTGATCATCGTGGCCGCTCCCCCGGCGAGTCCGCCGAGGAGCCCGCCGAAGACGATCAGCACCAGCGGAAGGAACGTACCCCCGGCCTGCCACGGGGAGAGCCCCCGGAACTGGGCCCATCGGTCGGGCTTCACGGCGGAATCGGGCCTGAGGTCGGGCAGCTGGGCCATGCGGACTTCCTTGATCACGCCGGAACGAGGGCGCACGGATGACGCAGGAGCCGGACAGGCGGGGGAACTCCCGGTGAACGGCCGGACGGCAGCCGGTGTCCCACGGACGAACCGCGACCGGCGGCGGCCGCGGCGCGGTGCTGCCCCGAGGGCTCGCCGGCCTCGTGGCGCACGGCGGCGGTTGGTCGGCCGGCGCAGTGCCCCGCGGCAGCGGCCCGTACGCCCAACTACCGTCCCCCGTAGGGCTGCACGCCGGTCCAGCCGTCGGCCGGCGCCGCGCCGCGGTGGAGCGATCAGCTCCGTTCCCTGTGTCCCAGACCACATGTCGCGTCCCGGTGGTGTCCACCTTCGTGGCCCGGGACGTTCATCCGGCCTCCGCAGGCTCTCCTGACGCACGCCCCAAGTCAGCGCGGACCGGCGCCCTCACGGAGGGCTAGGAGCGGATCATGGGCCACGGCCATCACCACGGGCACGACCACACCCACGGGCACGACCACCACGGCGACGGCACGGAGTCCCTGCCGCCCGCGCTCGACCTCTCCGTCCCGGACGGGGAACTGACCCCCGCCCAGCTGTCCCGGCGCTCCATGCTGCGCCGCACCGGGCTGCTGGGCGCCGGGCTGGCCGCGGGCAGCGTGCTCGCCGGCGCCGGCCAGGCCGCCGCCCACGGCTCCTCCTCGCACGGCCACCAGGGACACGGCGGCTCGAACTCCGGTCGCTACCTGTGGCTGGCCGGCGACCACCACATCCACACCCAGTTCAGCTCCGACGCCAAGTACCGCGTCATCGACCACGTCCGTCACGCCAACGCCAACGGCCTGGACTGGATGGTCATCACCGACCACGGCAGCGAGCAGCACGCCAAGATCGGCGTGGACAAGGTCAACCCGCACATCGTCGCGGCCCGTGACGAGGTCTCCGACACCCTGGTCTTCCAGGGCCTGGAGTGGAACATCCCGGCCGCCGAGCACGGCACGGTCTTCGTCCACCCCGGCCGCAACGAGGTCGCCGTGCTGAAGGAGTTCGAGAACTCCTTCGACGGCTCGGTCAAGGCCGCCACCGCGCCCACCCCGGCCAACGAGGCGCTGGCCATCGCGGGTCTGGACTTCCTCGCCGACGCCGTCCGCCGCAAGAAGGTGCAGGACGCGCTGTTCCTCGCCAACCACCCGGCGCGCAAGGGCCTGGACTCCCCGCACGAGATCCGCGCCTGGCGCGACGCGCAGCCCGCCATCGCGGTCGGCATGGAGGGCGCGCCCGGCCACCAGGCCGCCGGCCTGCCCGCGCCGCAGGGCCCCGGCTCGGGCCGCGGGTTCTACGACAGCAGCCCGAGCGCCCAGTCCTGGGCCGGCTACCCGCTGGAGAGCTACCGCACCTGGGGCGGCTTCGACTGGATGACCGCGACCGTCGGCGGCCTGTGGGACAGCCTCCTCGCCGAGGGCAAGCCCTGGTGGATCACCGCCAACTCCGACGCGCACAACGTCTACGCCGACACCGCGGTCCGCGGCGGCGGCGACTTCGCCACCCAGGGCCACTACGACGACCCGGTCTACGGCGGCGGCCTCAGCCTGACCGACGGCGACTTCTGGCCCGGCCAGTACAGCTGCACCCACGTCGGGGCGGACGGCTTCTCGTACCGCGCGGTCATGGACGGCATCCGCGAGGGCCGCGTCTGGGTCGACCACGGCGGGCTGATCAGCGGTCTCGACGCGCGGCTGCGCTCCGGCGGGCGCGAGGAGACGCTCGGCGGCATGCTGCGGGTGCGCCGCGGCGACAAGGTCGACCTCGTCGTCGACATCGACCTGGCGAACGGCCCCAACTGGGCCCAGTTCGTGCCGAAGCTGGCCCGCGTGGACGTGATCCGCGGCGCGGTCACCGGCCGGGTCTCCGACAAGGACACCTTCGCCACCCCGGACACCAGGGTCGTGAAGTCCTTCGAGGTCAACCGCTCGACGGGTGCGGTGCGGCTGACGTACTCCCTGGGCCGCGTCGACAAGCCGCTCTACGTCCGCCTGCGCGGTACGGACGGCAACCGCGGCGCGGTCGGCATCAACGGTGCCGCGGTGGACCCGGCGGGTCCGGCGATCGACGTCCTGGGCGACGCCGACCCGTGGAAGGACCTGTGGTTCTACTCCAACCCGATCTGGGTGCTGCCCGCGTGACGACGGCCCCCACGGTCCTCGGCGTCGACGCCGGTTCCCCGGGCCTGAGGGAGGCCGACCACCTGGTCCACCACCTGGTGGACCGGCTCGGCCTCCCCGCCGGCACCGTCGCGTGCACGCACCTGGTACGCGACGGTGATCCGCACACGGCCCTCTCGCTGGCGACGGCGGATCCCGCCGTCGCCAAGGCGGCGTGGCACCTGCTCACGGAGGCGGAGGGGACGGGCGCGGACGGGACCGGCGCCGGTGAGGCCACGGCCGGCCTCGGCGTCTTCCTGGCCGGCCGCAGCCACGGCCCGGCCGCCCTGGCCGAGGCGGCGGCCGGCGCCGCCGCCGAGGCCGCGGCACGCACCGCGGGCCGGGCGGTGGTGTACCCGGGCGTCGACGGCCTCACGGGCACGGTCACCGTGGCCGAACTGCTGGACCGCACCCCGATCACCCGGCTCGTCGTGCTCGGCTCCCCCGCGGACGAGCGGCCCGCGCCGTCCGCGGAGATCCTCACCAGCGGACACGTCCGCCCCGAGTGGCGCGCGGGCGAGCTGGTCCTGCCGCTGGTCCCCGCGGTCGGCGGACGGCTCGCCCCGTTCGAGGTGCCCAACCCGACGCCCTGCTGCGCGGACCACTGACGGCGGCGGACGTCAGCCGAACACCTCGGGGTGCTCCCGGACCAGCTCCGCGACGCCGTGGGCCGGTCTGCCCAGGATCCGCGCGATGTCGTCGGTGGCGCGGTCGTAGCGGTTCGCCGCGTGCAGGCGGGCCATGGTGGCGATGTGCTGCCGCACGTGGTCGGGGAGCCCCAGGGCGTCCAGTTCCGGGAGCCACTCCTCGTACGGCACGTCGACGTAGCCGACCTTCCGGCCCAGCACCTCGGTGAACTCGGCCGCGATCGCGGTCATGTCGCGGGACTCCGCACCGGTCAGCTCGTGGACCCGGCCGACGTGCGGCGCCGGGTCCGTCAGCACCGCCGTGACCACCTCGGCCACGTCGCGGGCCGCGACGGGTGAGGTCCGCCCGTCGCCGAAGGGCAGCCGGATCGTGCCGTCCCGGGTGATCGAGCGGAAGCCGAGCCCGAGGAAGAGCGGGTTCTCCATGAAGACCGTCGGCCGGATGTGGCACACCGGCACCCCGGACCAGTTCATGACCTGCTCCGCCAGCCACTGCTGCCACTGCTGCTTCGACTCGGTCGTACTGGTGAGGTCCATCTGGGAGACCGTCATCTGCGACATGTTCACCAGCACGTCAAGACCCCCGTGGGCGCGGGCCACGGCCGCCGTCGTCGCGGCGGCCTGCAGGTACTGGGCCGACACACCCATCCCGAAGTACATCCGGCCGCAGCCCTCCGCGGCCCGCGCGACGTCCGCGGTCCGGGTCAGGTCGCCGGTGGACACCTCGGCCCCGGTGGCCCGCAGCCGCTCCGCCCGCTCGTCCTCACGGTGGACGAAGGCGCGGACCGGGAAGCCGCGTTCCCTCAGCAACTCGACGGTGGTGCGGCCGACCCCTCCCACGCTGCCGGCCGCGCCGGTCACGAGGATCATCGGGCCCTCGGGCGACATAGGACCGCTCCGCCGGGGCCGTCAGGACTGCGACGTCACACAGGACTGCGGTGCGCCGCCCGCCGTCAGGCAGGAGACGACCGGCCCGAGCGCCGCCGTCAACTGGTCGGCCGTCATCCCGGGATGCGCCTGCAGCCACTGCGTCGCGAGGGCGGCGAAGGCCTGCACATGGGGATCGGCCGCGATGTCCGGGTGCGCCTGCAGGAAGGACTGCAGCGCCTCCTGGACGTCCGCCGTGGACCACTCCGAGACGTCCGGCGCGCAGTGCGAGGCGGAACCGCCCTGCCCGTCCTGACCGTGGCAGCCGTCCTCGGCGACGGCCGTGCCGGCACCGCCGAGGGCCAGGGCCCCCGCCGCGAGCGCGGCGGCCGTGGCGGCGGCGAGCTTCTTCGTGAGAGCCATGGGGTCCACCTCGGGGGTCGGGTGGTCGGATCTGCCGGTGCCGGCGCTCCCGAGGCACCGGGCACACGACGGTGCCTGCGAGGGAGCGCGGATCACCGGCCCCCTGGAGAGGGGCGGGATAGCCGGGGCCCGGGGCACCGCATCACGGTGCCGGGCCGTCATCGACAGACCCAGCACATCACAGTCACCCGGATGGCGCATCCGGAGGACCTCCGGGCCCTGGCCGGTCCCCGTTCAGCCCGTGATGCCGTCCAGTTGCTCCGGGGCGGGCCGCAGCGTCCACAGGTCGCCGCCCGGGGGCGCCTCCAGGTCCGCTAGCGCCGCGCGGGCCCGCCGGTCGCCGTGGTCGGCGGCGGCGTGGACCAGGTCGGAGGCGGCGTAGGCGTGGAAGTCCAGCTCCGGATGGGGCCACGGTTCGACGCCGGTGGCGGCCGGCAGCAGGAAGCCGACGGCCTGCCGCAGTGACGCGCCGCCCGGGCCGGTGCGCTGCCACAGGTCGACGCCGACGTGCTCGCCGACGGCGGCCAGCCGGGTGAAGGCCACCAGGTTGAAGGTGGAGTAGTGCCAGCTGCGGGTGCGCGCGAGTTCCTGCGGCTGGGCGCCGTCGGGAGCGATCTGAGGGTCGATCAACCCGGTTCCCGCGTCGCTGACGGTCCGCCGGGCGAGCGCGGTGCGGCCGGTGGCGGCGGCGAGCGCGGCGACCTGCATGTGGTGGAAGGTGCCGTGGTTGTTGGCGGCGGCGCCCTCCTGCCGGCCGAAGTCGCTGTCCAGCAGCCAGTCGAGGAAGCCGTCCTCCCAGGCCCGCATGCCCTCGCGGTCGCCCGCCGACCAGCCGGGGGCGCCCAGGTCCAGGACGGCGGTGGCGTCGAGGAGGCTGGTGAAGCCCTGGGAGAAGTCGATGATGCCGATGGCCCGTCCGTCGTAACGGCAGGGAATCGCCTGGGCGTTGCCCAGGTTCGGGTTCATCCGCGTCGCCGGGTCGACGAACCAGGTGCGCAGGATGCGGGCCGCGTGCTCCGCGTACGCGCGCCGGCCGGTGTAGTACCAGGCCAGGGAGAGTTCGTAGGCCGACTCGAAGACCTTGCCCCGTTCGTCGTGGTCGGTGAGTTCGTCGACCTCGGGGTTGCGCTCCCCGTCGCGCTGCACGTACGGGCAACCCTGCGGGTTGTCCGGGGTCCTGGGCGCGCCGGGCCACCAGTAGGGGGCCTGGCTGAAGTAGTCGTGCGGGTCGCCGCTGGGCGGGACGCGGTCCTTGTCCACGACCGTCCACGGGCCCTGCCCCAGCCACGCGTCGGCCTGGACGACGAGGTCCCGCAGGGCGCGGCGGGCCCGCGGGTCACCGTCCCGGAGCCGGGCCTTCGCCCGTACGAGGTCCCTCCCGTCGAGGACGACCGTCCGCGGCGCCGCGGTGGGGCCGCCGGCCGCGCCGTGGTGACCGTCCGGCCGGGCCGCGGCGGGGGCGGCGCAGACCAGCGGGACGAGAAGGGCCGCGAGGACGGCGGCGACGCCTGCGCGGCGGCGCCGGGACCGGCCCGAGGGGGTGCGCATATCTCTTCTCCTTGCGTCTGTGTACATGAACAGAGCACAACTCCATGAACGCGCCACCGGAACCTAGGGCGGCACCGGAAGGGCGTCAAGAGCGCCCCTCCGGCCAAAGTCACCGACTCGGCGTTCACGTACAGGAACTGACGCCACGTAGGTGTACAGACATGTCATAGCCATGCCACGCTGACCCGTGGCCTCCTCGTGAACCGCCCCCCACTCCGAAGGGCTGGCACCCATGGGCATCTCCCGGCGTCACCTGCTGACCTCCGCCGCCGGCGCCGCCGCGGCGACCACCGCGCTCACACCCCCGGCACAGGCCGCGGCCCCCGCGTCCGGCACGTCGGCCGCCCACGCCGACGACCCGGCCGCGACGCTCCGCGCGCTGCGGGAGGCGGCGGACTACGCCGTGGCGAAGCTGCGCGCCGTCGCACCCGGCGTGACCTCGTTCCCCGTCATCACAAAGTTCGAGAAGTGGACCTACTCCGCGGGCGGCGACTGGGTCGGCGGCTTCTGGCCCGGCACGCTGTGGATGGCGTGGCTGCACAGCGGCGACGCGCAGTTCCGCTCCCTCGCCCTCGCCGCCGCCGACCGGCTCGCCCCCCGGCGCACCGACACCGGCACGCACGACCTCGGCTTCCTCTTCTACCCGTCCTGGGTGACCGCCTGGCGGCTCACCGGCGACCCCAAGTGGCGCGACGGAGCGCTGCAGGCGGCCTCCAGCCTGAGCAAGCGGTACAACTCGGCGGGCCGCTTCATCCGGGCCTGGGGCGCGCTCGGCAGCGCGGACAACGCGGGCCGGGTGATCATGGACACGATGATGAACCTGGACCTGCTGGCCTTCGCCGCACGGCAGACCGGGGACCCGGCCTACCTCGACGTCGCCGTCGCGCACGCGCGCACGACCCAGCGCCACTTCCTCCGCCCCGACGGCTCATCCCCGCACGTCTTCGACTTCGACCCGGCCACCGGCGCCCCGCTCGGCCCGAACACCGTGCAGGGCTACAGCCCCTCCTCCTGCTGGTCCCGCGGCCAGGCCTGGGGCGTCTACGGCTTCACCACGATGTTCCGCCGAACCGGCGACCCCGCCTTCCTCGCCACCGCCCGCAGGCTCGCCGACTTCTCGCTCGGCGCGCTGACGCCCGATCACGTACCGGTCTGGGACTACCTCGCCCCGCAGCAGCCGAACGACGTCAAGGACGCCTCGGCCGGCGCGGTCCTGGCCTGCGGCCTGCTCGACCTGGCCGCGGCCACCGGCACGGCGC
Organism: Streptomyces sp. NPDC008238; assembly: GCF_042956445.1. Taxonomy (NCBI): domain Bacteria; kingdom Bacillati; phylum Actinomycetota; class Actinomycetes; order Kitasatosporales; family Streptomycetaceae; genus Streptomyces; species Streptomyces sp. NPDC008238. The sequence goes on from NZ_JBIBGK010000004.1 coordinate 111,476, forward strand.
GCTACCGCGACAGCGCCCTGCGTCTGCTCCTCGCCCTCTCCCGCACCTGCCTGACGACCCGCTCGACCCGCGCCCAGGCCGTCGTCGCCCGCTGCACCCGCAACCGCCCGGCCGAGGACGGCGTCGAGGTCTCCGTCCCCTACGCCGACTACTACCTCCTGGAGGGCATCCTCCGCGTGCTGCGCCCCGCGGACGCCGACCGCGCGATCGACCTCTCCTCGGTCTGACGCCCCGTCCGCCGACGCCTCCCCCACGACGCGCCCCCTGCCCGCCGGTCCCCCGGCCGGGCCGGGGGCGCCTTCGCGCGGACGGGGAGGAAGTCCGAACCGCCGGGTTCAGCCCTCGTCCGGCTCCGCGACGAAGGAGCCCAGGCCGCGGACGGTGTAGATCACGCCCTCCTCGCGCAGGTTCGCCAGGACCTTCTGCGCGGTGTCGACGGCGACGCCGGTGTCGGCGACGAGCTGCTGCACCGACGGCACCCGGGACCGCGGCGGGTAGGTCCCGTCGGCGATCCGCGCCCGGATCACGTCGGCGATCTGCTCCCACTTGGGTCGGTCCTCCGCCCACTCGTCGATCATGAGTGCACCGTAGACATGCACCCCACTCGCCCGCGATCCGCACAATATGGTGGTGTACTACCCCGCACTAGGAGTATCGTCGGCCACGGAAAGCCCCGCGCCCGCTGACGACGGGGCACGGCCGGCCGGAAGGGGTCGACATGGACGACGGTGTCCACCTGCGCGCACGAGGGGCGGAGGCCGCCGCGGCCCGCCTGTCCGAGCACTGCGAACTGGCGAAGCGCCCGGAGCACGAGGAGCTGCACCGCCAGTGCAGGCGACTGGACGACCACCCGCTGCCCGGCCACCCGGGCATCCTCGTCACGCCGCGCTGCCGCTGCTCCTGCCACCGGGAGGGCCCGCGATGAGCACCACCGGCGACCGGGTCACCGGCACCTGCGCGCGCTGCCGGACGTACACCGAGGACGGCGTCTCCCACCTCGTCGAGACCGGATCGGGCCCGGGCGGCATCCTCGTCCTCTGCGCCGACGCCGAGGCGTGCGTACGGCGCGCGCCCGCCCCGCTCCACACCGGCCCCCGCTGACCGCCGCATGTCCCCGGGCGGCCGAACGGGGTGACGGCCCGTCGGGCGGAACGGCCGGCAACTCGGCCCGGGAGCACGCCGGCTGACGAGCGATGAAGCCCCTCCGGGTGACCCGGAGGGGCTTCGTTCGTTATCCCGCTGCAGGTCCTGAACCTGCGGGCCCACGGCCCTTGGTGGGGCGGGTGGGACTCGAACCCACGACCGACGGATTATGAGTCCGCTGCTCTAACCGGCTGAGCTACCGCCCCGTACGGCGCGCCGTCACCATCCCGTGCACGCCGTCTGCCGCAGCATAGCTGCTCATACGATCTGTCGCCCTCGCGGGTCACAGACGCACCACCTGGTGGACTGCGATCACCGTACGATCGGTTCCCGGGGGTACGAAAAAGGACCCCCGAGGGGGTCCTTGGCCGCTGCTCCCCCGACTGGACTCGAACCAGTAACCTGCCGGTTAACAGCCGGCTGCTCTGCCAATTGAGCTACAGGGGATAGAGGAGCGCGAGCTCCCCCGACTGGACTCGAACCAGTAACCTGCCGGTTAACAGCCGGCTGCTCTGCCAATTGAGCTACAGGGGATCGCTCCGCTTGCACCGAATGCACCCGTTTCCGGCATCCCGGACGGCGTGCGCTCGCTGCGACACATACATTAGCGCAAGGTGGGGGGTGCTCCGCCAACCGGTATCTCCGTGGTTGTCCGCAGGCCACGAAGGGTAGGCGCCAAGCACAGCCCCGAGACGAGGAGAGGGTGGAGCCATGCGCTACCGGCTGACGTTCATCAGCGGGGTCGCCGTCGGGTACGTGCTCGGGGCGCGGGCCGGCCGCGACCGGTACGAGCAGCTGCGCAAGAGCGCCCAGCGCATCGCGCACAACGCGGCGGTGCGGAACACCGTGGAGTCCGCGGGACAGGCGGGGCGCGGGGCGGCCGTGAAGGCCGTGGACGTGGTGACCGCCAAGGTCGGGGACCGGCTGCCGCCGGCGGTCGCGGAGCGGCTGCGCCGGGTGCGCGGCAACGGCTCGGGCGTCGAGGACGACTGGGGCACCAGCAACACCTGACGACCCGGCCGCACCGGCGGGGGTGAGGGCACGGGTGCGGGTGACCGGTTTTCCGCCGTACGTGCCGGGTGCGGCATGATGCCCGCATGGGGATTGTGGCGGGGATCGACAGCTCGGGCACCGGCACGACGGTGGTCGTGTGCGACACCGGGAGCGGGGCCGTGCTCCGTCAGACGCACGCCCCGCACCCCCTGCCGGGCGGCGAGGGCGGCGCGACGCCGACCGAGGTCGACCCCGAGGCGTGGCTGCTGTCGCTGGGCGAGGCCGCCAAGGGCGGGATGCTCGAGGGCGTGGAGGCCATCGGGGTCTCCGGGCAGCAGCACGGGATGCTGGCGCTGGACACCGGCGGGGCGCTGGTGCGGCCCGCACTGCTGTGGAACGACAAGCGGGCGCAGATCCAGGCCGCCGACCTGACCGAGGAGCTGGGCGGTCCCGGCGCCTGGGCGGAGGCGGTCGGGGCGGTGCCGCAAGCCGCGTACCCGGTGGCGAAGCTGCGCTGGCTGGCCCGGCACGAACCGGCCTCGGCGCAGCGCACCGCGCAGGTGCTGCTGCCGCACGACTGGCTGGTGTGGCAGCTGATGGGCCGCCCCCAACGGCGTACGACGGACCGCGGCGACGCCTCGGGCACGGGCTACTGGTCGGCGGCGACCGGCCGGTGGCGCACGGACCTCGTGGAACTCGCGCTCGGCCATCCCGTGCAGTTGCCCGATGTGCTGGCCCCCGCCGAGCCGGCCGGCCGGACCCCGGAGGGGCTGCTGATCTCGGCCGGCACCGGGGACAACATGGCGGCCGCCCTGGGCCTCGGCGTCGGCCCCGGGGACGCGGTGGTGTCGCTGGGCGCGGCGGGGACGGTCTTCGCGGTGCACCACCACGCGCTGAGCGACCCGTCCGGCATGATCACCTCCTTCGCCGACGCGACCGGCCGCCACCTGCCGGTGGTGCACACCCGCAACGCGGTACGGGTGCTGCGCGGTACGGCCGAGTTGCTCGGCACCGACCTGGCCGGGCTGTCGGAGCTGGCGATGCGCTCCACGCCGGGTTCGTACGGCCTGGTGCTGCTGCCGTACCTGGAGGGCGAGCGCACCCCGGACCTGCCGCACACCGCGGGGACGCTGCACGGGCTGCGGCGCGAGAGCATGAAGCCGGAGCACCTGGCGCGGGCGGCGTTCGAGGGGATGCTGTGCGGGCTGGCGGACGCACTGGACGTGCTGCGGGCGCGCGGGGTGGAGGTGCGCCGGATCTTCCTGCTGGGCCCGGCGGGCGACCTGCCCGCCGTACGGTCGATGGCCCCGGCGCTGCTGGGCGCGCAGATCGTGGTGCCGCCGCCGGGCGAGTACGCGGCGCTGGGCGCGGCGCGGCAGGCGGCCTGGTCGCTGGGTGTGGTGAACGGCACGGCCTCGCCGGAGCAGCCCCCGTACTGGCACCCGGCGGACTACACCGTGGTGGAACCGGGCCCGGACGACGGGCCGGTCGGGCACTCGGTGCGGCAGCAGTACATCGCGGTGCGTGAGCAGACGCATCCGGGGGCCTTCCCGGGTTGATCACGGTGTCGGCCATGAGCCGGTAAACCGAGTGCCTGCGGCAACCATCGGACTATAGGGTCATCCGTCGTGCTGATCCGTCTCCTCCGGTCCCATCTCCTGCCCTACCGGCGCGCCGTCTCCGTGCTCGTCGTACTGCAGCTCGTGGCGACCCTCGCCATGCTCTACCTCCCCACCCTGAACGCCGACATCATCGACGAAGGCGTCGTGAAGGGGGACACCGGCTACATCCTCCGCATCGGCGGCGTCATGCTCGCCGTGACCCTCGTCCAGCTCGCCTGCTCGGTGGGCGCCACCTACCACGGGGCCCGTACCTCGATGGCCGTCGGCCGGGACATCCGCGCCTCGGTCTTCGACCGGGTGCAGCGCTTCTCCTCGCGCGAGGTGGGGCAGTTCGGCGCCCCCTCGCTGATCACCCGGACGACCAACGACGTCCAGCAGGTCCAGATGCTGGTGCTGATGACCTTCACGCTGATGGTCTCGGCGCCGATCATGTGCTTCGGCGGCATCATCATGGCGCTCGGCCAGGACGTGCCGCTGTCCTCGCTGCTGCTGGCGGTGGTGCCGGTGCTGGGCGTGCTGGTGCTGCTGCTGGTGCGCACGCTGCGTCCGCTGTTCCGCTCCATGCAGGAGCGGCTGGACACGGTGAACCGGGTGCTGCGCGAGCAGATCACCGGCATCCGGGTCATCCGCGCCTTCGTCAAGGACGACTTCGAGCAGAACCGCTTCCGCAAGGCCAACGACGACCTCACCGACGTCGCGCTGCGCGCCGGGCGGACGATGACGCTGATGTTCCCGGTCGCGATGGCCGTCGTGAACATCACGAGCGTGGCCGTGCTGTGGTTCGGCGCCCACCGGATCGACAGCGGCGGCATGCAGATCGGCGCGCTGACGGCGTTCATCAGCTACCTGATGCAGATCCTGATGTCGATCATGATGGCCACCTTCATGGTGATGATGGTGCCGCGCGCCGAGGTCTGCGCCGAGCGCATCGAGGAGGTGCTGGGCACCGACCCCAGCGTCGTCCCGCCCGCGGAGCCGGTGCGGCTGCCGTCCCGGCGCGGCGAGCTGGAGCTGCGGGCCGCGGACTTCGCGTACCCGGGCGCCGAGGCCGAGGTGCTGCAAGGCATCGACCTGATCGCCCGGCCCGGCGAGACCACGGCGGTGATCGGCTCCACCGGCAGCGGCAAGACGACCCTGCTGGGGCTGGTGCCGCGGCTGTTCGACGCCACCGGTGGCCAGGTGCTGATCGACGGCACCGACGTCCGCGAACTGGACCCGGTGCACCTGGCCGAGACGGTCGCCCTGGTCCCGCAGAAGCCGTACCTGTTCTCCGGGACGGTCGCCTCCAACCTGCGCTACGGCAACCCCGAGGCCACCGACGAGGAGCTCTGGCACGCCCTGGAGATCGCGCAGGCCAAGGACTTCGTGGAACGGCTCGCGGAGGAGGACGGCCGCTCCGGGCTCGACGCCCCGATCGCCCAGGGCGGCACCAACGTCTCCGGCGGCCAGCGCCAGCGCCTCGCCATCGCGCGGGCACTGGTCCGCAAGCCCGTCGTCTACCTCTTCGACGACTCCTTCTCCGCGCTGGACTACGCCACCGACGCCGCGCTGCGCCGGGCACTGGCCCGGGAGACGGCGGACGCGACGGTCGTGATCGTCGCGCAGCGGGTCAGCACCATCCGCGACGCGGACCGGATCGTGGTCCTCGACGAGGGCCGCGTGGTCGGCACCGGCACCCACCACGAACTGATGGACGGCAATCCCACGTACCGGGAGATCGTGCTCTCCCAGCTCACCGAGCAGGAGGCGGCATGAGCGTCCCCGCGCCCCGCAGGGGGCCCGCACCCGCGGCGGGCCCGATGCGGTTCATGAGCGGCCAGCCCACCGAGCGGTCCATGGACTTCAAGGGCTCCGGGAAGCGGCTGCTGGGGCTGATGCGTCCGGAACGCGCCCTGGTCGTCGCCATGCTGGCCTGCACGACGCTGGGGGTCGCCCTCAACGTCATCGGCCCGCGGATCCTGGGCAGGGCCACCGACCTGATCTTCGCCGGGGTCCTGGGCCGTTCGCTGCCCGCCGGCACCGACAAGGCCGGGGCCATCGAGCACCTGCGGCAGCAGGGCAACGACACCCTCGCCGACCTGCTGCAGTCCGCCGACTTCACCCCCGGCGCCGGGATCGACTTCGACGCCGTGGGCCACGTCCTGCTGACCGCCCTCGCGATCTACGTGGTGGCCGCGGTCTTCGCGATCGTCCAGGGCCGGCTGGCGACCACGGTCATCCAGCGCACCGTGTTCCGGCTGCGCCAGGACGTCGAGGCGAAACTGGCCCGGCTGCCGTTGTCGTACTTCGACCGGCAGGCACGCGGCGAGGTGCTGAGCCGGGCCACCAACGACATCGACAACATCGGCCAGACGCTGCAGCAGACGATGGGGCAGATCATCTTCGCGCTGCTGTCGATCGTGGGCGTGCTGGTGATGATGTTCTCGATCTCCTGGCTGCTGGCGCTGGTGGCGCTGGTGACCGTGCCGCTGTCGGTGTTCGTCGCCACGGCGGTCGGCAAGCGGGCCCAGCCGCAGTTCGTGCAGCAGTGGCGGACCACGGGCAAACTCAACGCCCACATCGAGGAGATGTACACCGGGCACACCCTGGTGAAGGTCTTCGGCCGCCAGGAGGAGTCCGCGGAGGCCTTCCGCGAGCAGAACGAGGCGCTCTACCGGTCGGGTTTCCGGGCGCAGTTCATCTCGGGCGTCATCCAGCCCGCGATGATGTTCATCGGGAACGTCAACTACATCCTGGTCGCCGTCGTGGGCGGTCTGCGGGTGGCGAGCGGCGCGCTGTCCATCGGCGACGTCCAGGCCTTCATCCAGTACAGCCGGCAGTTCAGCCAGCCGCTGACCCAGGTGGCCAGCATGTCCAACCTGGTGCAGTCCGGGGTCGCCTCCGCCGAGCGGGTCTTCGAGCTGCTCGACGCGGAGGAGCAGAGCCCGGAGCCGAAGTCGCTCGGGCTGCGCAAGGAGCAGCGCGGCGAGGTCCGCTTCGAGGACGTGGCGTTCCGCTACGAGCCGGAGAAGCCGCTCATCGAGGACCTGTCGCTGACCGTCGAACCGGGCCATACGGTGGCCATCGTCGGCCCCACGGGCGCGGGCAAGACCACCCTGGTCAACCTGCTCATGCGCTTCTACGAGGTCACCGGCGGGCGGATCACCCTCGACGGGACGGACATCGCGTCCGTACCGCGGGAGGAGCTGCGCTCCGGCATCGGCATGGTGCTGCAGGACACCTGGCTGTTCGGCGGCACCATCGCGGAGAACATCGCGTACGGCACCGAGGGAGCCGGCCGCGAGCAGATCGAGGAGGCCGCGCGCGCCGCGCACGCGGACCGCTTCATCCGCACCCTCCCGGACGGGTACGACACCGTCATCGACGACGAGGGCACGGGCGTCAGCGCCGGCGAGAAGCAGCTGATCACCATCGCGCGGGCGTTCCTGTCCGACCCGGTGATCCTCGTCCTCGACGAGGCCACCAGCTCGGTCGACACCCGCACCGAGGTGCTGATCCAGCGGGCCATGGCGCAGCTCAGCCACGGGCGGACCAGCTTCGTCATCGCGCACCGGCTGTCCACGATCCGCGACGCGGACGTCATCCTGGTGATGGAGAGCGGCGACATCGTCGAACAGGGCACCCACGAGGAGCTGCTGACCAAGGACGGTGCCTACGCCCGGCTGTACGCGGCGCAGTTCGCGCAGGCGGTGGCGGAGGTCGACTGACCGTCCGCCGCGCCCTGACGGGAGCCCCCGCCGGCCCGGCCGGCGGGGGCTCGCGCGTCCTCAGTCCAGGTAGCCGCGCAGCTGGTCGGCGAAGGCGTGGTCGCGCAGCTTGTTGAGGGTCTTGGACTCGATCTGCCGGATGCGCTCGCGGGTGACGCCGAAGATCCGGCCGATCTCCTCCAGGGTGCGCGGGCGCCCGTCGACCAGGCCGTAGCGCAGCTGGACGACCTTGCGCTCGCGCTCGCCGAGGGTGGACAGCACCGCCTCCAGGTGCTCGCGCAGCAGCAGGAAGGAGGCGGACTCCACGGGCGAGGCGGCGTCGCCGTCCTCGATGAGGTCACCGAGGGCGACGTCCTCCTCCTCGCCCACCGGGGCGTGCAGGCTCACCGGTTCCTGCGCCAGGCGCAGCACCTCGCTCACCCGCTCCGGGGGGATCTCCAGGTGGGCGCCGACCTCCTCGGTGCTGGGCTCGTAGCCGCGTTCCTGCAGCAGGCGGCGCTGGACGCGGACGACGCGGTTGATCAGCTCCACGACGTGGACCGGGACCCGGATGGTGCGTGCCTGGTCGGCCAGGGCGCGGCTCATGGCCTGGCGGATCCACCAGGTCGCGTAGGTGGAGAACTTGTAGCCGCGGGCGTAGTCGAACTTCTCCACGGCGCGGATCAGCCCGAGGTTGCCCTCCTGCACCAGGTCGAGCATGGTCAGGCCGCGGCCCACGTACCGCTTGGCGACGGAGACGACCAGGCGCAGGTTGGCCTCGATCAGGCGGCGCTTGGCCATCCGGCCGAGGACGACCAGCCGGTCGAGGTCGACGGCCAGCCGCGAGTCGGGGTCCAGGGTGCTGTTCAGCTTCTCCTCGGCGAAGAGGCCGGCCTCGACCCGGCGGGCGAGCTCGACCTCCTCCTCGGCGGTGAGCAGGGGTATCCGGCCGATCTCGCGCAGGTACTGGCGGAACAGGTCGGCGGACGGGCCGGAGACCTCCTCGGCGGAACGCCGCCGTACCGGGCCGGGGTCGGGATCGGACCCGGGGTCCGGGTCGGAGCCCGCCTCGGCCGCGGCCTCGGCCCGGGCCTGCGCCTGCGCCTCCGCCTCGTCGGGTTCGCCGGCCGGTTCCTCGGGGTGCACGGCGGCGTGGTTCTGCTCCGGCACGCGCTCCAGCAGGTCGTCGGCCGGGGCCGCCGGGGGCGTCAGGGTCTGGATGTGCACGGGAGCGACCTCCACGGTGAGCGCAGCCACGGACTCGGAGACGCGCACCGGCGGAACGGTCGCGACGCCCTCGCCGCGGCCCGTCCGTGAGTTCGCCGTCAGCGGTACTCCGGTGGTGTCACCGTCGACACCGCTCGGCAGTCCGCGCTCCGAGGACTCTTGCACCGCCCCCAGTGTGGCGTACGGCACACCGTGCCCACGAGGGTCGTGCGCCGCTTTTTTGTGACGGAGGGCAACCCCCTCGTCACGCCCGCGTCCCCGTCCGATCCCGGACCGGACGGCCGTCCGCGCCCCGGTTCAGAGGGCGGCGGCGCCCTGGACGCGCAGCCGCTGGCCGTACTGCTGGAGCGCCCACAACTCGCCCTGCACTGCGGAGAGCTGGGCCTCGTCCGCGCGGGGACCGAGCCGGGCCAGGGAGGCCCGGACCTCGGCGACGCGGCGGTCCACCGCGAGCAGGCGGACCCGGACCAGGACCTCGCCGGCGTAGATGTCGGGGGCCTTGTGCATCACGGCCTCGACGGCGAGTTCCGTCACCATGCTGCGGACCGTGTCGTCCGGCGCGACGTCCCGTACGCGGGCCAGGTAGCCGTCGTCCGCGGACTCCGCGCCGCCCGCCTCGGCGATGGCACGGCGCACGGCGGTGTAGGGCGGGGCGGTGAACTCGTCCTCGCCGTAGGCGTCGAAGGCCGGGGAGACCAGCCCCGGGTGCTGCAGGGCCAGCTTGAGCAGTTCGCGCTCGACCCGGTGCGCCGGGCTGCGCAGGTCCAGCCGGGGACCGCGCGGCGCGGCGGGTCCCGCGGGGGCCGCCTGCTGCGCCTGCGGCGGGCCGCCGCGGCTGCCGCCGGGGCCCGGCGGGCCGCCGGACTGGCGGCGTTCGCGCTGCCAGCGGGCGAGTTGGCCCACCCGGCGCACGACGAACTGGGTGTCGAGGATGCCCAGCATGCCGGCGAGCTGCACGGCGTACTCGTGCTGGATCGCGGAGTTCTTGATGCCGGCGACGATGGGCGCGCCCGCCTCCAGCGCGGAGGCCCGGCCCTCGGCGGTCTCCAGGTTGTAGCGCGCCACCGCCGACCGCAGCGCGAACGCGAACAGCGGCGTACGGGAGTCGACCAGCCGCTCCACGGCCGCGTCGCCCTCGGCCAGACGCAGGTCGCACGGGTCCATGCCGCCGGGGGTGATGGCGATGGAGGTCTCGGCGGCGAACTTCTGGTCGTCCTCGAAGGCGCGCAGGGCGGCCTTCTGACCGGCCTCGTCGCCGTCGAAGGTGAAGACGACCTCGGCGTTGGAGTTGTCCATCAGCAGCCGGCGGAGGATCTTGATGTGATCGCCGCCGAAGGCGGTGCCGCAGGTCGCGATGGCCGTGGTGACACCCGCGAGGTGGCACGCCATGACGTCGGTGTAGCCCTCGACGACGACGGCCCGGCTGCTGCGCGCGATCTCCTTCTTGGCCAGGTCGATGCCGTACAGCACCTGGGACTTCTTGTAGATCGGCGTCTCAGGGGTGTTGAGGTACTTCGGGCCCTGGTCGTCCTCGCGCAGCTTGCGCGCGCCGAAGCCGATGACCTCGCCGGTGATGTCCCGGATCGGCCAGATCAGCCGGCCGCGGAAGCGGTCGATGGCGCCGCCGCGGCGGCTCTCGCTGGCCAGCCCGGAGACGATCAGCTCGCGGTCGGTGAAGCCCTTGCCGCGCAGGAAGCGGACGAGGTGGTCCCAGCCCGCCGGGGCGTAGCCGACGCCGAAGTGCTCGGCGGCGGCCTGGTCGAAGCCGCGCTCGGCGAGGAACTTCCGGCCGATCTCGGCCTCGGCGCCGCCCAGCTGCTCGACGTAGAACTGCGCGGCCGCCTTGTGCGCCTCGATCAGCCGGATCCGCTCGCCCTGCTGGCGGCCCGGGGTGTAGCCGCCCTCCTCGTACCGCAGGGTGATGCCCGCCACGGCGGCCAGCCGCTCGACGGCCTCGGAGAAGGACAGGTGGTCGACCTTCATCACGAAGTCGAGGGTGTCGCCGCCCTCCTGGCAGCCGAAGCAGTGGTAGAGCCCCTTGCTCGGGCTCACGTGGAAGGACGGGGACTTCTCGTCGTGGAAGGGGCACAGGCCCTTCAGGTTGCCGCCGCCCGCGTTCCTGAGCTGCAGGTACTCCGAGACGACGGCGTCGATCGGGACCGCGTCCCGCACCGCCTTGACGTCCTCGTCCCTGATCCGCCCAGCCACGGAAGGATTCTACGGCGCGGTCCGCGGAAGGTCAGACCGGCTTGGCGACGAAGAGGTAGTGCGGCCCGGCCGGCTCCAGGACGAACTCCTCCCCCACCGCCGTGAAGCCCTGCCCCTCCCAGAAGCCGCGGGCCGAGGTGCGGCCGTTGCACCACACCAGCTCGGCCCCGCGCTGCCGGGCCTGCTCCAGCGCGGCGTGCAGCAGCGCCGCCCCGTAACCGCGGCCGCGGACCTCGGGGGCGCTCGCCATGCCGCGGATCCGGTACGCGACCGCCAGGTCGCCGGGCAGCCGCTCCGGGAAGAGCGTGACGCACGCCACGACCTCCTCGCCGCCGTAGGCCGCCATGTGGAAGGCGAGCGGGTGACCGTCCTCCAGGAAGATCGCCGACTCCCGCGGGAGCCCCGGCCGCAGCACCCTCCAGCGCAGATCGAATATCTCCTCGACGGGTACGACGGCGGTCCTGGGCTCCATGGCAGCCATGCTAGGCGGTCGCCCCCGCGGTCACTCCAGGAGGGAGGCCAGCGGCACCGTGGGGTCGGCCAGCGCGTCGGTGTCGACCCGGCGGCCGGAACGGATCAGCTTCTGGACGGTGTCCGTCACGTCCCACACGTTGACGTTCATCCCGGCCAGCACGCGGCCCTCGCGCAGCCAGAAGGCGATGAACTGCCGCTTGCCCATGTCGCCCCGGGCCAGCACCTGGTCGTAGGTACCGGGGGCGGCATGCCCGGAGAACTCCATGCCCAGGTCGTACTGGTCGGTGAAGAAGTACGGGACCCGGTCGTAGACGACGTCCCTGCCGAGCATGGCACGCGCCGCCACCGGCCCGCTGTTGAGCGCGTTCGCCCAGTGCTCGACCCGCAACCGGCCGCCCAGCAGCGGGTGTTCGGCGTTGGCGACGTCACCGGCGGCGAAGACGTCGGGGTCGGAGGTACGCAGCGAGGCGTCCACGGCGATGCCGCCGCCGGCGGACCGGTCGGCGAGGGCGAGCCCGGCGGCCTCGGCGAGCGCGGTGCGCGGGGCGGCGCCGATCGCGGCGAGCACGTGGTGGGCGGGGTGCTCCTCGCCGTCGTCGGTGAGCACCGACATCACCATGCCGTCCTGGCCGGTGATCTCGGTCAGCCGCGCGCCGAAGTGGAAGCGCACCCCGTGATCGCGGTGCAGGTCCGCGAAGACCTCGCCGAGTTCGGGGCCGAGGACGGAGTGCAGCGGGCACGGCTGCGGCTCGACGACCGTCACCTCGACCCCGTATCCGCGGGCGGCCGCCGCCACCTCCAGGCCGATCCAGCCCGCCCCGGCGATGACCAGGTGGCCGTTCTCGCGGCCGAGCGAGGTCAGCACGTTCTTCAGCCGCTCGGCGTGCGCGAGGCGGCGCAGGTGGTGCACCCCGGCCAGGTCGGTGCCGGGGATGTCCAGCCGGCGCGGCTCGGCGCCGGTGGTCAGCAGCAGCCTGTCGTACGGGATGGAGGTGCCGTCGCCCAGGGTGATCCGCCGGGCGGCCCGGTCCAGGCCGGTGACCGGCTGGCCCAGGTGGAGTTCGACGTCGTGCTCGGCGTACCAGGCGGCGGGATGGACGAAGACCGAGTCGCGCTCCTCGTTGCCCAGCAGGAAGCCCTTGGAGAGCGCGGGTCGTTCGTAGGGGTGGTCGCGTTCGTCCCCGATCAGTATCACGCGGCCGGTGAAACCCTCGGAGCGCAGCGTCTCCGCCGCTTTCGCCCCCGCGAGCCCCGCCCCGACGATGACGAATGTGTGGTCTGCGTCCACCACTGTGCGCCTCCCTGGTGTCCTCGGGTGCCCGGCGGCCCTCCCTCTGGCAATTGCCAGTCATGTGAGCGTCCCGCACGGCAGGGCCGACGTGAAGAGCGCCGCGCCGACCGGGAACGGGGGCGGCGCGGCGCGCGGGGGGCGGTCGGGGGCCCGCCGGGGCTCGGCGGGGGGCTCGGCGAGGGGGCTCAGCGGGGGGCGGTGAGCCGGGCGTGCAGGGCGGTCGCCGCGGCGTCGGTGAGCGAGGCGATCTGGTCGACCACGGCCCGCTGCCGGGCCCGGTCGTCCTCGGCCGCGTCGAAGATGCCGCGGAACTGCGGGTCCAGCCCCTCCGGCGCCCGGGCCAGCAGGGCCTCGGCGAGTTCCCCGATGACCACCCGCTGCTGGGCGCGCCGCCGCTCCTGCGCCTCGCGCTGCATGACGTACCGGTCGGCGACCGCCTTCAGCACGGCGCACTCCAGCCGCTGGTCGCGCGGGACGACCAGCTGCGCGCGGTGCCGGGTGAGCCGGCCGGTGCCGTAGGCGTCCCGGGTGGCCCGCTCGGCGGCCAGGCAGAAGCGGCCGATCAGCTGCGAGGTGGCGTCCTTGAGCCGGGCCTGGGCGATGGCGGAGCCGTCGTAGCCGTGCGGCCACCACTCCATGTCCAGCAGCCGGTCCAGCGCCTCGGCGAGCTCGTCCACGGCCGCGCCGGGGGCGTAGCGGGCCGCGGCGACGGCGAAGATCTCGCGGCGCTCGGGCTCGGCGAGCAGCACCGCCGGGTCCAGGTGCCCGGCGTGCAGCCCGTCCTCGACGTCGTGGACGGAGTACGCCACGTCGTCGGCCCAGTCCATGACCTGCGCCTCGAAGCACTGCCCGAGCGGGCGGCCGGCGGGGGCGGTGCGGCGCAGCCACTCGAAGACCGGCAGGTCGTCCTCGTACACGCCGAACTTCGGGCTGGTGGGGTCGGTGGGGTGCCCGCCGCGGGGCCACGGGTACTTCGTCGCCGCGTCCAGCGCCGCCCGGGTCAGGTTGAGGCCCACGCTGACCAGGGTGCCGTCCTCGGCGTGGGCGAAGCGCTTCGGCTCCAGCCGGGTCAGGATGCGCAGGCTCTGGGCGTTGCCCTCGAAGCCGCCGCAGCCGGCCGCCACCTCGGCGAGCACCATCTCGCCGTTGTGGCCGAAGGGCGGATGGCCGATGTCGTGGGCCAGGCAGGCCGTCTCGACCAGGTCCGGGTCGCAGCCGAGGGCCGCCCCGAGCTCCCGGCCGACCTGGGCGCACTCCAGGCTGTGCGTCAGACGCGTCCGCGGGCTGCTGTTGATCGCCCGGGCGTCGTCGACCGGGTCCACCACCTGCGTCTTCCCGGCCAGCCTGCGCAGCCCCGCGGAGTGCAGCATGCGGGCCCGGTCCCGCTGGAACGAGGTGCGGCCGGGCCGCTTGTCGGGCTCGGGTACGTAGCGTTCGGTGTCGGCTTCGCTGTAGGGGGCGTGGTCGGCCGCCGCGGGGTGGTTCGCGTCCATACCGCGACGGTAGCGGTCACGACCGGGTACCGGTGGCTACGCCGTGGCCCGCTGCGCCGCGGCGGCGCCCCCGGCCGCTCCCCCGGCCGCGTCGGCCCGCGCCCGGTCGTAGCGGTGCAGCACCAGCTCCGCCATCGCCGGATGCGCGCCGAGCGGGGCGGCGGCGATGCCCGGGGCCGCGGCGGCCGTCGCCGTGGCGAAGCGGCCCGGCGCGGCGAAGCAGGACGCCAGCGCGACCCGGTCCCGGCCGCCGGCCGCCAGCCGCCGTACCGCGCCCGCGACGTCCGGCCCCCCGGACGCGTACGCGGGCACCACCGGGACGGTCCCGCCCAGCCGGGCCCGCAGCAGGGCCGCCGTCGCCTCGGTGTCCCTGGCGGAATCCAGGTCCCGGGACCCGGCGGCGGCCAGCACCACCCCGGCGCGCCGGATGGCCCGCGGGGAGCCCGGACGCCATCCCGCCTCGGCCAGGCGGCCGTGCAGCGCCTGCGCGAGCAGCGGATGCGGCCCGAGCGGCGCCGCCACCCGCCCCCGCAGGTGCGGGGCACGCGCCAGCGCCTCGGGGACGTCCCGCTTGGCGTGGTGGCCGCGGGTCAGCATCAGCGGCACCAGGACCACCTCGCCATGCAGCGCCGCCAGCACGCCGTCCAGCGGCGGCTCGTCGATCTCGATGTGCCCCAGCCGCACGCACAGGCCCGGGCGCAGCTCCCGTACCCGGTCCAGCAGGGCGTGCGCGGTGCGCAGCGCCCGCGGGTCCCGGCTGCCGTGCGCGACGACCACCAGCACCGGGGGCCGCGGCGGCGCGGCACGCAGCGTCACCCGGGACAGCCGGCTGCTGAGCTGTTCGGTGATCCGGGACATGAGCTGCGCCGTGCTGTCGAAGTGGTCCGCTCCTGGCGCGCCCTGCGGCGCGGGTTCCTCGGCCGTCATGGACCGAGTGTCGCCGGGCGGCGTTGCCGGGCCGTTGCACCGGCGTGACGACCGGTTTCCGCCGCATCACAGCCCGCGCGCCCCGCTGTGAGGGGCGGGCGGGCGCCGGTCAGCGGCGCTTCCAGTCGCCCCCGTCGATGGGGCGGCCCTTCTCGCGCAGCTCCCGCTCGTGGTCCGGGGCCGCCAGGTACACCCAGGCGGGCAGCGTCTGCCCGGAGTAGGTGCGCACGTCGCGCACGACGCGCTCGTACAGGTTCCCGGACGCGCCCGGGCTGTACTCCTCCAGGCGGTCGAGGTCCGCGAGCACCTCCTGGTACAGGTCCTCGACCGGATGGATCACGTCGCCGTGCACACGCCCGCGCTCGTCGGCCACGGCGTACGGGTAGCCCGGGCCGTCGAAGAGCAGCGCGCCGTGCAGCACCGCGGGCGTCTCGGACGTCGTCCGGCCGCGCAGCAGCCAGGAGTGGTTGATCTCGCCGGGCCGCAGGGTCCCGTACACGAAGAACGGGAGGCGGGAATGGTCGTCGCGCATCATCATCATGGAACCGCAGGGAGGTGCGGGACGTCGACTCGGACGTGGAAGCAAGTGGAAACCGGAAGGCCCCCGGGGCGCATGCGAGGGCCGTCCTGTCGCGGCTGCGGCGGCTCGCGCGTCCGCCCCGGTCCCGGCGGGGGCGGCGGCGCCTGCTGTGGGCCGCCGTGGCCCTGGGCGTGCTCGCGCTGCTGCCCGCGACGTGGCTCCAGGTCACGGCGGGCGACCGGGTCCGTACGGTGGCGGACGCCCCCGCGGAGCCCGTCGCCGTCGTCTTCGGCGCGGGCCTGTGGAACGGGGAGCCCTCCCCGTACCTGGCGCACCGCCTCGACGCGGCCGCCGAACTGTGGACGGCGGGCAAGGTGCGGGCGGTCCTCGTCACGGGCGACAACAGCCGCACCGACTACGACGAGCCCACCGCGATGCGGGACTACCTGGCGGCGCACGGGGTGCCCCGCGCCAAGGTCGTGCTCGACTACGCCGGATTCGACACGTGGGACTCCTGCACCCGGGCCCGGCGCGTCTTCGGCGTCGACCGGGCGCTGCTGGTGAGCCAGGGCTTCCACATACGGCGGGCGCTGGCGTTGTGCGGGGCCGCCGGGATCGAGGCGTACGGGATCGGGGTCGACGAGCGGCACGACGCGACCTGGTACTACGGGGGCACCCGTGAGGTCGCGGGAGCGGTGAAGGCCGCCTTCGACGCGGCGTTCACCCCGGACCCGCGTTTCCTCGGGCCCCGTGAGGGGGGCGTCCGGCGCGCGCTGGGGTGACCGGGGGTGTGGTTGCGGCCGGTAGTTGTGTGCGGCGCCGCTGTGGTTGCTGTTGGGGTTTCTTCCCCGCCCTCCCGCGCTCCCCCAGCCTTCGGCCGGGGGAGCGCGGGAGGGCGGGTGGACGCCCCGCCGCAGGCGCAACGAACCCGCACACAACGACGGGGCCGCACCCTCACACCCGGTGCAGCCCCGCGGGGAGCCCCCCGTGCGACCCCCGTAACCCCCACGGGCGCGACGCGAAACACCGGCGCCGCATCGTGGACCCCATGAGCGCGAGCCCCGGCGGAACCGTCGACACCCACTGCCCCTACTGCGCCCTGCAGTGCGGAATGGGCCTCCGCCCCGCCGCCGGGGACGGGGACGGGCGCGTCCCGGACGTCGTGGAGCGGGACTTCCCCGTGAACAGGGGCGCCCTGTGCGGCAAGGGCCGCACCGCGCCCGCCGTGCTGGCCCCGTCCGCCCGGCTGACGGGCCCCCTGGTCAGGGACCCCGCCTCCGGGCGGCTGGAGCCCGCCTCGTGGGAGCACGCCCTGGACCGGGTCGCGCAAGGCCTGCGCCGGGTGCGGGCCGCCCACGGCCCCGACGCCGTCGGTGTGTTCGGCGGCGGGGGGCTGACGAACGAGAAGGCGTACGCCCTGGGCAAGTTCGCCCGCGTCGTGCTGCGGACGTCCCAGATCGACTACAACGGCCGCTTCTGCATGTCCTCCGCCGCGGCCGCCCACTCCAGGGCCTTCGGGCTGGACCGGGGCCTGCCGTTCCCGCTGGCGGACGTCCCGCGGACCGGCTGCGTGATCCTGGTCGGCTCGAACCTCGCCGAGACGATGCCGCCGGCGCTGCGCTACTTCACGGAGCTGAGGGAGAACGGCGGCCGGCTGATCGTCGTGGACCCGCGGCGCACGCGCACCGCCGAGCACGCCGACCTGCACCTGCAGCCGCGTCCGGGCACCGACCTCGCCCTCGCGCTGGGCCTGATGCACCTGGTCGTCGCGCAGGGCCGCGTGGACGAGGACTTCGTCGCGGAGCGGACGACCGGCTGGCCGGAGGCGCGCGCCGCGGCGATGACGCTCTGGCCCGAGCTGGTCGAGCGGATCACGGGGGTGCCGGTGCCGCGACTGCGCGAGGCGGTGGAGATGTTCTGCGGCGTGCCGGACGCCATGGTGCTCACCGCGCGCGGCCCCGAGCAGCAGTCGAAGGGCACGGACACGGTGAGCGCGTGGATCAACCTGTGCCTGGCGACGGGCCGCGCGGGGCGCCCGCTGTCCGGGTACGGCTGCCTCACGGGGCAGGGCAACGGCCAGGGCGGCCGGGAGCACGGCCAGAAGGCCGACCAGCTGCCGGGCTACCGCAGGCTCGACGACCCGGCGGCGCGCGCCCACGTGGCCGGGGTGTGGGGGGTCGACCCGGACGACCTGCCGGGGCCGGGGCGCAGCGCGTACGAACTGCTGGACGCGCTGGGCCGGGACGTGAAGGGCCTGCTGCTCATGGGCTCCAACCCGGTGGTCTCCGCGCCGCGGGCGGCGCACGTCACGGAGCGCGTCGCGGCGCTGGACTTCCTCGCCGTGTGCGACGTGGTGCTCTCGGAGACGGCGGCGATGGCCGACGTGGTGCTGCCGGTGACGCAGTGGGCCGAGGAGACCGGCACCACGACGAACCTGGAGGGCAGGGTGCTGCTGCGGCGCAGGGCCGTGGACCCGCCGGAGGGCGTGCGCAGCGACCTGGACGTGCTGAACGCGCTGGCCACGCGACTGGGCACGGAGAAGGGCTTCCCGGCCGACCCGGAGGAGGTCTTCGACGAGCTGCGCCGCGCGTCGGCGGGCGGGCCCGCGGACTACTCGGGGATCACCTACCGCCGGATCGAGGCGGAGGACGGGGTGTTCTGGCCGTGCCCGGACGTCCCGGCCGGGGAGTCCGCCGGGCACCCGGGCACGCCCCGGCTGTTCCTCGACCGGTTCGCGACGCCGGACGGCCGGGCCCGGTTCGTGCCGGTGCTGCACCGGCCGGCGGCCGAGGAGCCGGACGGGGAGTTCCCGCTGTACCTGACGACCGGCCGGGTGCTGGCGCAGTACCAGTCGGGCGCCCAGACGCGGCGGGTGGCGGAGCTGAACGCCGCCGCGCCCGGTCCCTTCGTACAGCTCCACCCCCGCCTGGCGGAGCGCATCGGCGTCGCCGAGGGCGACCCGGTCGCCGTCACCTCCCGCCGGGGCCGCGCGGTGGCGCCGGCCCGGGTGGACGGCGCGATCCGTCCGGACACGGTCTTCATGCCCTTCCACTGGGCGGGCGAGGGCCGCGCCAACACCCTCACCAACCCGGCGCTCGACCCGACGTCCCGCATGCCGGAGTTCAAGGTGTGCGCGGTCCGTGTCGAGCGGGCGGAGCCGCGGACCACCGGTCTCTGAAAGTCCTGTTGAGATACTGGCATCCTGGCTGATATCCAACGGGAGGCCGCCGTGACACGCATGGTCATCGATCTGGACGACGCGATGCTCGCCCTCGCCCAGCGGCAGCTCGGCACCAGGACGAAGCGCGAGACGATCAACCTGGCCCTGTCGATGGCGGCCGGGACGAGCGCCGACGACCGTGCCCGCGGGCTCGCGTGGCTCCAGGAGCATGCCGAGGACGTCCTGGACTTCGGGCACTTGGCCGAGCAGGAGCGCGGCGGCCGATGAGCCACCTCGGCGGTGTGGCGCCTGTTGCGGCAGCGGGCCCCCGAGCCGTGGCCCACACATCGGTGTGCGTGCCGATCGGACGACGAGCCGTTCCTCGCCGTACTGCGCCGGGCCTTCGGCTGGTGCCCGGCGCTCGGTGACCCCGAGGTCCGGCCCGGGATCGCCGTGATCAGGGTCGACCGGCCGTAGTCGGATGCCGCTTCGGGCTCACAGCAGCTCCGGGCCGGCGCTGAGGGCACTGTTCCCCGGGAGAAACGACGGGGATGCGGCCGGGTAACAGCGGCACCGCAGGCTCGTGCCATGAGGATGGTGGTGGTCGGCGGCGGAATGGCGGGGGCGCGCCTCGCGCAGCGTCTGGCGCCCTCCGGCGCGGAAGTGACGGTGGTCGGGGAGGAGCGGCACGCCCCGTACAACCGGGTGCTGCTCGCGGAGGTGCTGGCGGGCCGGTACGCGCCGGAGGCGGTCGCGCTGCCCGGGGTGCCCGGCGCGGTGCAGCGCCGGGGGGTCCGGGTGGTGCGGATCGACCGTGCCGAGCGGGCCGTGGTCTGCGACGACGGCGGGGTGCTCCGGTACGACCGGCTGGTGCTGGCGACCGGCTCAAACCCCGTACTGCCGCCGCTGCGCGGGCTGTTCGCGCAGGACGGCGGGAGCTTCCCCGAGGGGGTGCACGCCTTCCGGACGATGGACGACTGCCTGGCGCTGTCCGCTGCGACTCACCCCGGGGTGCGGGCGGTGGTCGTCGGCGGCGGGCTGCTCGGGGTGTCGGCGGCGCGGGCGCTGGCGGCGCGCGGGGTGCAGGTGGTGGTCGCCACCCAGGGCGAGCACCTGATGGAACGCCATCTCGACGGCGCAGCTTCGGAGTTGCTGCGTACGCACTTGGAGGGGCTGGGCGTCGAGGTGCACACCCAGTGCCGGGTGCGCGGTCTGCTGACCCGTGACGCGGACGGGGGCGCGCGGCCCTCACGGCGGACGCGGACGGCGGCGCCCGGCGTCGTCACCGCGGTCGAGCTAGCCGACGGCTACCGCCTCGGCACCGACCTGGTCGTGCTGGCCTGCGGCGTGCGGCCCCGGGTCGGGCTGGCCCGGGCGGCGGGGCTGGCGGTCGCCCAGGGGGTGGTGGTGGACGACGCGCTGCGCACCTCGGACCCGTCGGTGCACGCCGTCGGCGACTGCGCCCAGCACGACGGCGTCGTCTACGGCCTCGCGGGCCCGGCAACCGAGCAGGCGGACGCGCTGGCGGACGTCCTGACGGCCGGCCCCGGGCCACGGTACGGCGGCACCCGTTCGCTGACCCGGCTCACCCTCAACGGCCCGGCGGCCCTGGACATCGCCTCCTTCGGCGAGACCACCCCCGCACCGGGCGACGACGTGCTCCGGCTCGCCGACGCCACACGCGGCGCGTACCGGAAGGTCGTCCTGCGCGGTGACCGCCTCGTCGGCGGCATCCTCCTCGGCGACCTCAGCACCGTGGGCGCCCTCGCCCGCACCTGGGAGGGCGACGAGGCACTGCCCGCTCCCCCGCTCCACCTGCTCACCGACAACGGAGGGTCCTGACATGACCACGCCCACCATTGTGCTCGTCGGCCACGGGATGGTCGGACAGCGGTTCCTGGAGGCGCTGGCCGACCGGGGCCTGACCTCCCGCGCCCGGGTGGTGGTGCTCTGCGAGGAGCCCCGCCCGGCGTACGACCGCGTCCACCTCAGCTCGTACTTCGCCGGCACCGGCCCGGAGGCGCTCTCCCTGGTGGAGGCCGGCTTCATGGCGGAGCACGGCATCGAACTGCACCTGGGCGACCCGGCGGTGGCCGTCGACCGGGAGGCCCGGACCGTCACCTCCCGCTCCGGCCGCACCGTCGGCTACGACACCCTGGTGCTCGCCACCGGCTCCTACCCCTTCGTGCCGCCGGTCCCCGGCAAGGACGCGGGCGGCTGCTTCGTCTACCGCACCATCGAGGACCTGCTGGCCATCGAGGAGTACGCGATGACCTCCCGCACCGGCGCGGTGGTCGGCGGCGGGCTCCTCGGGCTGGAGGCGGCGGGCGCCCTCAAGGGCCTCGGACTGGACACGCACGTCGTGGAGTTCGCACCCCGGCTGATGCCGGTGCAGGTCGACGAGGGCGGCGGCGAGGCGCTGCGGCGCACCGTCGAGGACATGGGCGTGACCGTCCACACGGGGGTGGGCACGCAGGAGATCCTCACGGCGGGCGACGGCTCGGTCCGGGGCATGGCGCTGTCGGACGGCTCGTCGCTCGACGCCGACCTGGTGGTCTTCTCGGCCGGCGTACGGCCGCGCGACCAGCTCGCCCGGGACTGCGGGCTGCCGGTCGGCGAGCGGGGCGGCATCGTCGTCGACACGACCTGCCGCACCGAGGACCCGCACGTCTACGCGATCGGCGAGTGCGCCCTCGCCTCGGACGGCCGGGTGTACGGCCTGGTCGCGCCGGGCTACGACATGGCGGAGACCGCGGCGAAGGCCGTCGCCGGCGAGGAGGGCTCCTTCACCGGCGCCGACACCTCCACCAAGCTGAAGCTGCTCGGCGTGGACGTGGCCTCCTTCGGCGACGCGCACGGCGCGACCGCGGGCTGCCTCGACGTGGTCTACTCCGACTCCCGCTCCGGGGTCTACAAGAAGCTGGTCGTCTCGCCGGACGGTGTGCTGCTGGGCGGCATCCTGGTCGGCGACGCCGAGCAGTACGGCATGCTGCGCCCGCTCACCGGCTCGGTGCCCCCGGTCCCCGCCGAGCAGCTGGTGCTCCCGGCGGGCGCGGGCGCCCCCGTGGCGCTGGGCCCGTCCGCACTGCCCGACGGGGCGGTCATCTGCTCCTGCCACAACGTCACCAAGGGCACGATCCGCGGCGCGGTCACCGAACACGGCTGCGCCACCGTCCCCGAGGTGAAGAAGTGCACCAGGGCCGGGACCGGCTGCGGCAGTTGCGTGAAGGTGCTGGGCCAGCTGGTCACGGCCGAACTGGAGGCCTCGGGCGTCGAGGTCGACAAGGGGCTGTGCGGCTGCTTCGCCCACACCCGCCAGGAGCTCTACGAGATCGTGCGGGCGCTGCGGATCACCGGTTTCCGCGAGCTGCTCGACCGGCACGGCCGCGAGGGCGCCCGCGGCGGCGAGGGCTGCGAGGTCTGCAAGCCGGCCGTCGGCTCGATCATCGCCTCGCTCGCCCCGACGATCGGCGCCTCCGGCTACGTCCTGGACGGCGAGCAGGCCGCGCTGCAGGACACCAACGACCACTTCCTGGCCAACCTGCAGCGCAACGGCTCGTACTCGATCGTGCCCCGCATCCCCGGCGGCGAGATCACCCCGCAGAAGCTGATCGTGATCGGCGAGGTGGCCCGCGACTTCGGCCTCTACACCAAGATCACCGGGGGCCAGCGGATCGACCTGTTCGGCGCCCGGGTCGACCAGCTCCCGGCGATCTGGACCCGGCTGGTGGACGCCGGCTTCGAGTCCGGGCACGCCTACGGCAAGGCGCTGCGCACCGTGAAGTCCTGCGTCGGGCAGACCTGGTGCCGCTACGGCGTGCAGGACAGCGTCCGCATGGCCATCGACCTGGAGCTGCGCTACCGGGGCCTGCGCTCCCCGCACAAGCTCAAGTCCGCCGTCTCCGGCTGCCAGCGCGAGTGCGCGGAGGCGCGGAGCAAGGACTTCGGCGTCATCGCCACGGTGGGCGGCTGGAACCTCTACGTCGGCGGCAACGGCGGTGCCACCCCGCGCCACGCGGACCTGCTCGCCCAGGACCTGGACGACGCCGGACTCGTCCGACTGGTCGACCGCTTCCTGATGTTCTACATCCGCACCGCCGACCGCCTGGAGCGCACCTCCGCCTGGCTGGAGCGGATCGAGGGCGGGCTCGGCCACGTACGGGACGTCGTCGTCCACGACTCGCTCGGCATCTGCGCGGAGCTGGAGCGCCAGATGGCCGGCCATGTCGCCAACTACCGCGACGAGTGGGCGCAGACGCTGGACGACCCGGAGCGGCTGCGGCGCTTCGTCTCCTTCGTCAACGCGCCCGGCGTGCCCGACCCCTCCGTCCGCTTCGTCCCCGAGCGGGACCAGGTCAAGCCCGACCTCGGCCTGCTGGCCGGCCCCGTGCTCCCCGTCCGCACCCTCGAAGGGACCACCACCGCATGAACGTAGAAGTCCTCCTGCCCGGCACCGCCGACTGGTTCGCCGTCTGCGGGCACGACGCCCTCACCCCCGGCCGCGGCGTCGCCGCGCTCCTCCCCGACGGCCGGCAGGCGGCCCTCTTCACCGACCGGCACGGGCGTGCGTACGCCATCGACAACCGCGACCCCTTCACCGGCGCCTACGTCCTGTCCCGCGGCCTGCTCGGCTCGACCGCCGAGGGCCGGGCCTTCGTCGCCTCGCCGCTGCTCAAGCAGCGCTTCGACCTCGAGAGCGGCCGCTGCCTCGACGACGAGGCGGTCTCGGTCCCGGCCTTCCCCGTGCGGATGCGGTGACGGGCGCGGCACCTGCTTGAATCGGCCCATGGCCGACATCGAGGTGCTGCGGGTGTTCACGGGTCCCGACGGACGGGGCGGGAACCTGCTCGCAGTGGTGCGGGACGGCGCGTCCGTGCCCGGGGCGCAGGCGCGGCAGCGGCTGGCCGCGGAGCTCGGTTACAGCGAGACCGTCTTCGTCGACGACGCCGCACGCGGCGTCGTCGACATCTGGACGCCGAGCGTGCGGCTGCCCTTCGCGGGTCATCCGACGGTGGGCACGGCGTGGTTGCTCGGGGCCGAGGTGCTCCGGACGCCGGCCGGCGAGGTGAGGGCCTGGGCGGACGGCGACTTCACCTGGGTGCGCGGCCGCGCGGAGTGGGCGGCCGGGCGCCGTACCCAGCGGTTCGGCTCGCCCGCGGAGGTGGACGCGCTGCCCGCGCCGCCGCCGGGCGAGGGCTGGCTCTACGCGTGGGCCTGGGCGGACGAGGCCGCCGGGCGGGTCCGCGCGCGGGGCTTCCCGCGACGCGGCGACGCGATCGTCGAGGACGAGGCGACGGGGGCCGCCGCGCTGGTGCTCACCGCCGAACTGGGACGCCCGCTGGACGTCCGCCAGGGCGTCGCCTCCCAGATCCTGACCCGCCCCCACCCCGACGGCACCGTCGACATCGGCGGCCGGGTCGTCCCCGCCCCCTGACCCGCCGGCCGGCCGCCCTCGCCCGCGGCCGCACATCGCACGCCCTTCTCCATCCCGATCGCCGAACAGGTCGTTGCCGGGTCACGGCACGAACCCGTGGCGGCCGCGGCCCGGCGCCCTTCGGGCACCCGCGACGACGGTCCGGCAACGGCGGCCGGACGCGGCGGGGCGGGTGCGAGGGGTACGCCGCCGCGCGGGGCGCCCCGGGATGCGCGTACACCGTCCGGCGGGCGGCCGCCATACGAGCCGGCCACCGCGGTCGCGGTTGGCGCGGGCCCTCTGACCTGCGGATTCCCGACCCCGCGGGTTCCAGATGCGGATCTTCGTCGGGGCGGTGATGCTGAAAGCAGTGCCACTGACGGCGAGGAGGACAGCGATGTCCATGTTCGACAAGATCAAGGCCAAGCTGAGGGGCCACGAGAGCCAGGCCCAGAAGGGCATCGACAAGGGCGGCGACATGCTGGACGACAAGACCGGCGGGAAGTACCAGCGCCAGGTCGACACCGCTCAGGACAAGCTGGGCGACGAGTTCGGCTCGGGCGGCACCGGCGGGGACCGTCCCCCGCACTCCTGACGCCGAAGGGCCGTCGCGCACCCGTGTGAAGGGCGGCGCGGCGGCCCTACGCTGGCGCGCATGGTGTGGACCGCGAACGACATCCCGGACCAGAGCGGCCGCACGGCCGTCGTCACCGGCGCGAACAGTGGCATCGGCTACTGCACCGCCCGCGAACTCGCCCGCAGGGGAGCGCGGGTGCTGCTCGCCTGCCGCAGCGAGAGGCGCGGCAAGGAGGCCGTCGAACGGCTGAAGGCCGAGGTGCGGGGCGCCCGCGCCGGGTACCGCCACCTCGACCTGGGGGACCTGTCCTCGGTGCGCGCCTTCGCCGCCGGGTACGACGGCGCCGGCCTCGACCTGCTGGTCAACAACGCCGGTGTGATGGCCCTGCCGTACGGCACCACCGCCGACGGCTTCGAGACCCAGATGGGCGTGAACCACCTCGGCCACTTCGCCCTCACCGGGCTGCTGCTGCCGCGCCTGCTGGCCGCCCCGGGCGCCCGGGTCGTCTCCGTCTCCAGCGTCGTCCACGTGGTCGCCACCATCGACCCCGGCGACCTCAACAGCGAGCGCCACTACCGCCGTTGGATCGCGTACGCCCGTTCCAAGAGCGCCAACCTGCTCTTCGTCCACGAGTTGTCCCGGCGGCTGGCCGCCGCCGGCGCGGGCACCGTCGCCGCGGCGGCGCACCCGGGTTACGCGCGCACGGCGTTGCAGACCCGTGCCGCCCGCATGGAGAACCGCCGGACCGTCGAGCGTGTGATCGACCTCGGGAACCGGGTGATCGCCCAGTCCGCGGATGCCGGCGCGCTCCCGCTGCTGTACGCCGCCACGGCCCCCGGCGTACGCCCCGACTCCTTCACCGGCCCCCGATTCCAGGGGTGGCGCGGCTCCCCCGTTCCCTCCTGGCGCGCCCCGTGGACCCGCGACGACCGGTCGGGCGAGCTGTTGTGGGCGGCCTCCGAGCAGCTCACGGGTGTCCGCTACGGGCTGCCCGCGGCAGGGTGAGCCGGGCGTCCGCGTGCCTCTGCCATGACGGTGAATCCGACAGACCGTAGCAGAGGGTTCACACTGCGTTGGCACCGCCGTCAAGGGGCGCGCCCTAGCCTTCCGGTGCGCGACCCGCCCGCGGCGTTGGGTCCGGGCGGGCCACCCGTCGTCCCTGGAGTGATCGTGGAACGTCGAACCTTCTTGCGCGGAGCGGTGGTCGGCAGCTCGGCGGCCGCCTTCGGCGGCACCCTGATGCGCGGGGCGGTCTACGCCGCACCCGCCCAGCCCGGTACCGGCCCCTACGGCGCGCTGCTGGCGCCCGACGCCAACGGCATCGCCCTGCCCGGTGGTTTCAGCAGCCGTGTGATCGCCCGCTCCGGCCAGACCGTC
Organism: Streptomyces sp. NPDC008238; assembly: GCF_042956445.1. Classification (NCBI taxonomy): domain Bacteria; kingdom Bacillati; phylum Actinomycetota; class Actinomycetes; order Kitasatosporales; family Streptomycetaceae; genus Streptomyces; species Streptomyces sp. NPDC008238. The sequence continues at coordinate 137,587 of NZ_JBIBGK010000004.1, forward strand.
TCGGGCACCTCGTACACCTGGCACAGCGCGCCCGACGGCGGCGCGTGCTTCGCCGACGGCACCGGCTGGATCTACGTGTCCAACTCGGAGGTCAACCCGAACGGCGGTGCGAGCGCGGTCCGTTTCAACTCCTCCGGCAACGTCACGGGCGCCTACCGCGTCCTGTCCGGCACCCGGCAGAACTGCGCCGGCGGCCGCACGCCGTGGAACAGCTGGCTGTCCTGCGAGGAGGTCAGCCTCGGCTACGTCTACGAGACCGACCCCCGCGGCGTGCAGGCGGCCGTCCGCCGCGACGCCATGGGCCGGTTCAAGCACGAGGCGGCCGCCGCCGACCCCGTGCGCAGGGTGGTCTACCTGACCGAGGACGAGACCAACGGCTGCTTCTACCGCTTCGTCCCGGCCACCTGGGGCGACCTGTCCGCCGGGACCCTGCATGTGCTGGTGGCCGGCAGCGCCGCGTCGGGCTCCTTCGGCTGGGCGAACGTGCCCGACCCCGACGGCTCCCCGACCGCCACCCGCAGCCAGGTCTCCGGCGCGAAGCGGTTCAACGGCGGCGAGGGCTGCCACTACGCCGACGACGCCGTCTGGTTCACCACCAAGGGCGACAACCGCGTCTGGCGGCTCGACCTGGCCGCCGGCACCTACGCGCTGGCGTACGACGACTCCCTGGTCTCCGGCACCGCCCCGCTGACCGGCGTGGACAACATCACCGGCAGCTCCTCCGGCGACCTCTACGTCGCCGAGGACGGCGGCTCCATGGAGATCTGCCTGATCACCCCGGCCGACGTCGTCTCGCCGTTCCTGCGGGTCAGCGGCCAGTCCGCCTCCGAGGTCACCGGCCCCGCCTTCTCCCCCGACGGCACCCGGCTGTACTTCTCCTCCCAGCGCGGCACGAGCGGCAGTTCGTCCGGCGGCATCACCTACGAGGTCCGCGGCCCGTTCCGGTCGTGACCGGGCGGAACGGAAGCGGGGGCGGCACCTTCGCACAAAGGTGCCGCCCCCGGTGAGGGTGGGAGATGGTCTTCCGGGCCGGGGTTACCGGCTGTCGCCGCGCCTGCCCTGCGCCGCGGCCCGGCCCGCCTCCAGGCGGGCGACGGGGATGCGGAACGGGGAGCAGGAGACGTAGTCCAGGCCCACCTCGTGGAAGAAGTGGACGGACTCGGGGTCGCCGCCGTGCTCGCCGCACACGCCGAGCTTGAGGCCGGGCCGGGTGGCGCGGCCGGCCTCGGCGGCGGAGCGGACGAGGGAGCCGACGCCGTCCTTGTCGATGGTCTCGAACGGGGAGACGCCGAAGATGCCCTTCTCCAGGTAGGCGGTGAAGAAGCTCGCCTCGACGTCGTCGCGGCTGAAGCCCCAGACCGTCTGCGTCAGGTCGTTGGTGCCGAAGGAGAAGAACTCGGCGGCCTCGGCGATCTGGGCGGCGGTCAGGGCGGCGCGGGGCAGCTCGATCATCGTGCCGAGGGTGAGGCCGAGTTCGGTGCCCGTGGCGGTCTCGACCTCGGCGATGACGGTCCCGGCCTCCTCGCGGACGATCTCCAGCTCCTGGACGGTGCCCACCAGCGGGATCATGATCTCGGCCCGCGGGTCGCCCTTGGCGTTCCTGCGTTCGGCGGCGGCCTCGGCGATGGCCCGCACCTGCATGGCGAACAGCCCGGGGACGACCAGCCCGAGGCGCACGCCGCGCAGACCCAGCATCGGGTTCTGCTCGTGGAGCTTGTGGACGGCCTGCAGCAGCCGCAGGTCGTTCTCGTTGGCGTCCTTGCGCGCCTCGGCGAGGGCCACGCGCACCGACAGCTCGGTGATGTCGGGCAGGAACTCGTGCAGCGGCGGGTCCAGCAGGCGCACGGTGACCGGCAGCCCGTCCATCGCCTCGAACAGCTCGACGAAGTCGGACCTCTGCAGCGGCAGCAGCGCGGAGAGCGCCTTGTCGCGCTCGGATTCGGTGTCGGCGAGGATCAGCCGCTCCACCAGTTCGCGGCGCTCGCCGAGGAACATGTGCTCGGTGCGGCACAGGCCGATGCCCTGGGCGCCGAAGCGCCGGGCGCGCGAGGCGTCCTCGGCGTTGTCGGCGTTGGCGCGCACCCGCAGCCGGCGGACCCGGTCCGCGTACGCCATGATCCGGTGCACGGCCCGCACCAGCTCGTCGGCGTCGTCGGCGCCGGCGTGCATGCGGCCCTCGAAGTACTCCACGACCGGGGACGGCACGACCGGCACCTTGCCGAGGTAGACCTTGCCCGAGGAGCCGTCGATGGAGATGACGTCGCCCTCCTCGATGACCACCCCGCCCGGGGCCGTCATCCGGCGGCGCTTGGTGTCGACCTCGAGCTCCTCCGCGCCGCACACGCAGGTCTTGCCCATGCCGCGGGCGACGACGGCGGCGTGCGAGGTCTTGCCGCCCCGGGAGGTGAGGATGCCCTCGGCGGCGATCATGCCGTTGAGGTCGTCGGGGTTGGTCTCGCGGCGGATGAGGATGACCTGCTCGCCCGAGCGCGACCACTTCACGGCGGTGTACGAGTCGAAGACGGCCTTGCCGACCGCGGCGCCCGGCGATGCGGCGATGCCCCAGCCGATCCGCTCGGCCTTGGCCTTCTCGTCGAAGCGCGGGAACATCAACTGCGCCAGCTGCGCGCCGTTGACCCGCTGCAGCGCCTCGGCCTCGTCGATCAGGCCCTGGTCGACCAGCTGGGTGGCGATGCGGAAGGCGGCGGCCGCGGTGCGCTTGCCGACGCGGGTCTGCAGCATCCACAGTTTGCCGCGCTCGATGGTGAACTCGATGTCGCACAGGTCCTTGTAGTGCGTCTCGAGGGTCTCCATGATCTGCATCAGCCGGTCGTAGGACGTCTTGTCCAGCTGCTCCAGTTCGGCGAGCGGCACGGTGTTGCGGATGCCCGCCACGACGTCCTCGCCCTGCGCGTTGCACAGGTAGTCGCCGTACACGCCCTGGTGGCCGGTGGCGGGGTCGCGGGTGAAGGCGACGCCGGTGCCGGAGTCGGAGCCGAGGTTGCCGAAGACCATGGAGCAGACGTTGACGGCCGTGCCGAGGTCGCCGGGGATGCGCTCCTGGCGGCGGTAGAGCTTGGCGCGCTCGCCGTTCCACGAGTCGAAGACGGCGCGGACGGCCAGGTCCATCTGCTCGCGCGGGTCCTGCGGGAAGTCCCGCCCGGTCTCCTTGGAGACGACGGCCTTGAACCGGTCGACCAGGGCCCGCAGGTCGGCGGCGTCCAGGTCGAGGTCGTCGTGGGTGCCCTTGGCGCGTTTGGCGTCCTCCAGGGCGTCCTCGAAGAGCTCGCCGTCGACGCCCAGCACGGTTTTGCCGAACATCTGGATGAGGCGCCGGTAGGAGTCCCAGGCGAAGCGCTCGTTGCCGGCCTGCGCGGCCAGGCCCACGACGGAGGCGTCGGAGAGGCCGATGTTGAGGACCGTGTCCATCATGCCCGGCATGCTGAACTTCGCCCCGGAGCGGACGGAGACCAGCAGCGGGTCGTCCGCCTGCCCGAGCCTCTTGCCCATCCGCTGCTCCAGCGCGTCGAGGTGCGCACTCACCTCGTCGCGCAGCGCCGCGGGTTCTGCGCCCGACTCCAGGTAGACCTTGCACGCCTCGGTGGTGATGGTGAAGCCCGGGGGGACGGGCAGACCGAGGTTGGTCATCTCGGCGAGGTTCGCGCCCTTGCCGCCGAGCAGGTCCTTGAGGTCCTTGTTGCCCTCAGTGAAGTCGTAGACGAACTTCTGGATTACTTGTTCTTCCGACACGGGACTCGCTCCTCGCGGCCGGGATGCCCTGACGGCGGGGAGCGTACCCATCCCGAAGGCGCTGCAGTACGTCAATCACCAGGTCACACGGTCGTAACCACCCATCCGCCGAGAGATCGAAAGTCATGGCGCCCCTCCGGGTGACCGGATGCTGCGTTCAACCGTCGAACACATGCTCTCGCCACGTGATCGGCACACTCGGAACCGGTCACTCCACGTGAGGGATGGCTTGACCATGTGTCCACGACAACGATGGCACCCAGTGCCAGTCATTGGAGAGGTGTGGTGACACTCCACCCGCTCATCTGAGCGACACCCCTATCAGGCGTGGCGAGAATCACTCGCCCGTACGCCCTTCGTCCCGCGGTCCGGACCCGGCCCGGACCCCGGCCCGGACCGGCGGAACGTCCTCAGCCGCCCGAAGTGTCCAGCTCGGCGTCGGCACCGACGACCACCGAGCAGTCGTACGGGTCCGCCAGCCAGCCGTCCGGGAGCACCACGCGCTTGCTCCCCGCCGTCCGGCCGCGCGGCCCCTCGGCGCCATCCGGCCATTCCTGGTCCAGGTCGAGGTCGGCGAGGTGGGCGTCGAGCTCGGCGAGGGAGGAGGTCATCGCCAGCCTGCGGCGCATCTCCGAGCCGACCGAGAAGCCCTTGGTGTACCAGGCGACGTGCTTGCGGAAGTCGATGACGCCGCGCTCCTCGTCGCCCAGCCACTCCCCCAGCAGCCCGGCGTGGCGCCGCATGACGCCCGCGACCTCGCGCAGCGTCGGGGCGGCCGGGGCGCCGCCGCCCTCGAAGGCGGCCACGAGGTCTCCGAAGAGCCAGGGGCGGCCGAGGCAGCCGCGGCCGACGACGACGCCGTCGCAGCCGGTCTCCCGCATCATCCGGACCGCGTCCACGGCGCTCCAGACGTCCCCGTTGCCCAGCACCGGGATCTCCGGGACGTGCTCCTTGAGGCGGGCGATCGCCTCCCAGTCGGCCGTGCCGCCGTAGTGCTGGGCGGCGGTCCTGCCGTGCAGCGCGACGGCGGTCACGCCCTCCTCGACGGCGATCCGGCCGGCGTCCAGGTAGGTGGTGTGGTCGTCGTCGATGCCCTTGCGCATCTTGATCGTGACCGGCAGGTCGCCCGCGTTGCCGACCGCCTCGCGCAGGATCGAGCGGAGCAGGTTGCGCTTGTAGGGCAGGGCCGAGCCGCCGCCCTTGCGGGTCACCTTGGGGACCGGGCAGCCGAAGTTGAGGTCGATGTGGTCGGCGAGGTCCTCGTCGACGATCATCCGGACCGCCTTGCCGACGGTGACCGGGTCGACCCCGTACAACTGGATCGAGCGCGGCTTCTCGCCGTCGTCGAAGTGGATCAGCTGCATGGTCTTGTCGTTGCGCTCGACGAGGGCCCGGGTCGTGATCATCTCCGAGACGAAGAGCCCCTTGCCGCCGGAGAACCCGCGGCACAGCGTGCGGAACGGCGCGTTGGTGATCCCGGCCATCGGCGCCAGCACCACCGGCGGCCACACGGTGTGCGGGCCGATGCGGAGTGCGGGAGCGGTGGCGTCAGCAGTCATGCGGACCATTCTCGCGTATCGCCGGGGGGACACTGGGTGTAGCGTGAAATGGTTACACACATACAATCAATCCGGATCAAGGGAGACCGAACAGCCGATGCCCGAGCTGAGCCGGGGCCGACGTCTGCTGGTGCTGGCGATCTGCTGCATGAGCCTGCTGATCGTCAGCCTCGACAACACCATCCTCAATGTCGCACTGCCCGCCATGCGGCGGGACCTCCACACGTCCATCTCCGGACTGCAGTGGACCATCGACGCCTACACGCTCGTGCTGGCCTCGCTGCTCATGCTCTCCGGCTCCACCGCCGACCGCATCGGCCGGCGCCGGATCTTCCGCACCGGCCTGGTGATCTTCACCGTGGCCTCCGCGCTGTGCAGCATCGCCCCCAGCCTGGAGTGGCTGGTGGTCTTCCGCATGCTGCAGGCGGTCGGCGGTTCGATGCTCAACCCCGTCGCCATGTCGATCATCACCAACGTCTTCACCGACCCGCGCGAACGCGCGCGGGCGATCGGGGCGTGGGGCGGCGTCGTCGGCATCAGCATGGCCGCCGGGCCGATCATCGGCGGCGCGCTCGTGGAGACGGTCGGCTGGCGCTCGGTGTTCTGGATCAACCTGCCCATCGGCGTGCTGGCCCTGGTGCTGACCGCGCTGTACGTGCCCGAGTCCAGGGCGCCCCGGCCGCGCCGCATCGACCCGGTCGGCCAGTTGCTGGTCGTCGCGCTGCTCGGCTCGCTGACGTACGCCATCATCGAGGCGCCCGCGGCGGGCTGGGGCTCCCCGGTCATCGTCGGCTGCCTCGTGCTCGCCCTGTGCTCCGCGATGGGCCTGGTCCTCTACGAGCGACGGCGCAGGGAACCGCTGATCGACCCGCGCTTCTTCCGCAGCGCCCCCTTCAGCGGGGCGACGGTGATAGCGGTCAGCGCCTTCGCCGCCCTCGCCGGCTTCCTGTTCCTCAACACCCTGTATCTCCAGGACGTGCGCGGGCTGTCCGCCCTGGACGCCGGTCTGCACCTGCTGCCGATGGCGGCCATGGCCCTGGTCTGCGCCCCGCTGTCCGGGCGCATCGTCGGCAGCCGCGGCCCGCGGCTGCCGCTGCTGCTGGCGGGCGTGGCCACCACGGCGAGCGGCGTGATGTTCGCCGCGCTGGACGCGACCGCCTCGGACGCGAAGCTGTTCACGGCGTACGTCCTGTTCGGCATCGGCTTCGGCTTCGTCAACGCGCCGATCACCAACACCGCCGTCTCCGGCATGCCGCGCACCCAGGCGGGCGTCGCGGCCGCGGTGGCCTCGACCAGCCGGCAGGTCGGCCAGTCCCTGGGCGTGGCGGTCATGGGTGCCGCGCTCGCCGCCGGGCTCGACCTCACGGCCTGGTGGATCATCACCGGCTGCGGTGTGGCGATCCTGGCGCTCGGCTGGCTGACCTCGGGCCGCTGGGCCGCGGGCACCGCCGAGCGCGCCGCCGAGCGGCTCAGCGCGGACGCCGCCCGCGAGCCGGTGGCTGCCCGGTGACCGGGGCCCGACCGGACGGGGCCCGACCGGACGGGTCCCGACCGGACGAGGCCATGGCCACCCGGGTGTGGCGGGGCCTGCGCACCCTCGTCCTGGAACGCAACGAGCGCCGCCGCGAGGTCGCCGACGCCCTCGGGATGAGCTTCTTCCGGGTCAAGGCGCTGCGCCGGATCGCGGCGGCCCCCGTGACCCCCGGGGACCTCGCCGCCGACCTCATGACGGACCGCCCCTACGTCACGCTCGTCGTCGACGACCTCGCCCGGCGGGGTCTGGTGGAACGCACGCCGCACCCGCGGGACCGGCGCCGCAAGCTCCTGAGCGTCACCCCGGCGGGCGCCGCGGCCGCGGGGGAGGCCGACCGCATCCTGGGCACTCCCCCGCCCGGCCTGGTGGAACTGGACCCGGAGGAACTCGCGGTACTGGACCGGGTGGTGACCAAGCTGCTGGGGCCCGCGCAGGGCTGAGGCCCGGGGGCCGTGGGCGGCCCCGCGGCGCGGCACTACCGCCGGTGGGGGTCCGCGCTCCCCGGCGCGTGCCGCGACCGCCACTCGCTCGGGCTCACGCCGTACGCCGTCTTGAACACGCGGCTGAAGTGGGGCGCGCTGGCGAACCCCCACCGGTGGGCGATCGCCTCGATCGTCATGAACTGATGTGCCGGCGAGGCCAGTTCCCTCCCGCACTCCTCGAGGCGCTGTGTGCGCATCCACTCGCCGAGGGAGATGCCCGCCCGGGACAGGGTCAGGTAGAGCTGCCGTACGGAGACGTGGTGCTCGGCGGCGATGCGTGCGGCCGTCAGATCGGGTTCCGCCAGGTGGAGGCGGACGTACTCCTGGACCTGCCGGAGGAGCGTGCTGTTCACCGGTGCCCCGGTCAGGTCGTCACGGCCCAGGAGGATGCCCACCACGCCCCTGACCAGGCCGACGCAGGGCTCCGCGAACAGGGCGGTCTCGGCCTCGCCGGCAGCGGCCCGGTCACGGGCCAGCCGGGTGAAGAACGCCGCCGCGGCAGCCACGACCGGGCGTTCCGCACCGAGTCGCACGGCGGTGACCTGTTCGAGCAGGGACGGCCGCAGCCCCAGGACGTCCGTGGGGACGCGTACGAGGACCGAGTGCATCGCGCCGTCGAAGAGGACCTCGTAGGGCTTCGCGTTCTCCAGCACCACGAACTCCCCCGCCCGCACCACCTCCTGCCTGCCCCCCTGGAGGAAGCGGGAGACCCCCGCCGTCTGGAGGTGGACGAGCACGTGCGGCACCAGGTCCTCGTCCACCGGGGCGGCGGCACGGCGGAGGCCGGCCACGTTCCAGCGGATCTCGGAGACCTTCACCGGCCCCACCGCGTTGGTGGTGACATCGGCCCGCAGGTGATCCGGGTCCGCCGGAAGGTCCACCCCTATGCGGCCGTTGACGGACCACGAGAACGCACGGATCGCGTCCGCCCGGTCGCCGGGGGCCAGCGACGCCACGTCGAGTCGATCTGCCATGCGGGCCTCCCCTGAAACGGTCGCGGAGCCTGCGTTGCGGGGCAGGCCTCCACGGTACTGCGGCGCCGGCGGCCGGCGGCCGGCGTCCGGCGTCCGCGGTGGCGACGCCGGAGGCCGCGCGGGGGTGGGCGGGGAAAACCGGGGGCCGTTGTCGGTGCCCGGCGGTAGCGTCACGCACATGACGACGCAGATCACCGAGCCCCGCGACGCCCGTTCCCGGGCGGCGCTGACGAAGCTGACCGCGCGCGGCGTCCGGGCCAGGTACCTGTTCTTCTGGGGCCACCGGCCGCAGCGCGACGGCGGCGTGGGCGCGGGCTGCCTGAGCCAGTGGTGGCCCTCGGAGTTCACCGTCGACGGTGTCGGCTACGCCACGGCGGAGCACTGGATGATGGCCGGCAAGGCCCGCCTCTTCGGGGACGAGGAGACCCTCGCCCGCATCCTCGCCGCCCCGCACCCGCACGCCGCGAAGAAGCTCGGACGCCAGGTGCGCGGCTTCGACAACGCGACCTGGGAACGGCACCGCGAGGAACTAGTCGTCGAGGGCAACCTCGCCAAGTTCGGCCAGGACCCGGCGCTGCGCGACTACCTGCTGGGCACCGGCTCGCGCGTGCTGGTCGAGGCCAGCCCGGTGGACCGCATATGGGGCATCGGCCTGGCGGCCGACGAGGACGGCGCCGACGACCCCGCGCGGTGGCGCGGCCTGAACCTGCTGGGCTTCGCCCTCATGGAGGCGCGGCAGCGGCTGCTCACACCGGCATCGGCATAGCGCTCGGCGCGGACACGGCCATCTCGTAGAGCCGGTCCAGACGTTCGCGGGTCGCGGCGTCCGCCGGGGAGTAGGTGACCAGCCGCGGGCCCTGGCCGGGGCCGAGCCACAGGTGCGTGAAGTGGAAGGTCAGCAGGCCGACCCGGGGGTTGAGGAAGCGCTTGGTGCGGTTCTCCGGTTCCTGCACCTCGTGCCGCTCCCACAGCTCGCAGAACTCAGGGGAGGCCTGCTCCAGCCGCTTGACCAGGGACTTCCACGCGGGCTCCGCCAGGTGCTCGGCCATCGCCGCACGGTACTTGGCGACCAGTTGCCGGCTGGTCTCGTGCCAGTCGGGCAGGCCCTCGCGCCAGGCGGGGTCGGTGAAGGCCAGCCACATGATGTTGCGGTCCTCGAAGGGGAGCCGGTCGAGGTCGTCGACCAGCCGCCCGTAGGTGCGGTTGTGGGCTATGACGTCGGTGCGGCTGTTGAGGACCGCGGCCGGCAGCGGCTCCAGCTTCGCCAGCATCTCCCGGATCTGGTCCGACATCCCCGGGCACTGGGCACGCGGATTGGGGTCCGGGACCCCGGCGAGCAGGAAGAGGTGGGTGCGCTCGTTCGGGTCCAGCATCAGGGCCCGGGCGATGGAGTCGGCGACCTGCGCGGAGATCTGGATCTCGCGGGCCTGTTCGAGCCACGTGTACCAGGTGACCCCGACCGCGGCCAGCTGCGCCACCTCCTCACGGCGCAGCCCGGGGGTGCGCCGTCGGCGGCCGGGCGGGAGTCCGACCTGCTCCGGGGAGATCCGTTCACGGCGGCTGCGGAGGAAGGAAGCGAGCTCGCTCCGCGCGGCGGCGCTGGGAGACGTCATACCTCCAGGGTGCCTGACTCCCCAGGCCATTTCCAGGTGGTCGCGATACCCGGATAAACGGTCTCTGGTACCCCCCTGGGAACAAGGTCATCGTGGCATACGTGACCGATCACAACGAAGCATCCCTCTCCGCCGGCCTCGGTTCCCGCGCCCAGGTGCGGCCCCGGGTCATCCGGGTCGGCGCCACCGGCCCGGCGCCGGCCGCGAGAATCACGCCACCGGCCGCCGAGGCGCCGCCCGGCCACGCCGCACCGGCGCTCGGCCCGCTGGGCCTGTTCACCGTGCTGCTGGGTGCGGCGCTCCCGCTCATCGACTTCTTCATCGTCAACGTCGCCCTGCCCGCCATCGAGACCGACCTGCACGCCGGTGCCGCCGTCCTGGAGCTGGTCGTGGCCGGCTACGGCGTGGCGTACGCCGTGCTGCTGGTGCTCGGCGGCCGGCTCGGCGACTCCTTCGGCCGCCGCCGGCTCTTCCTCGCCGGCATGGCGGCCTTCGGCCTGACCTCGCTCGCCTGCGGCCTGGCCCCGAACGCGTGGGTGCTGGTGGGCGCCCGCGTCGCACAGGGCGCGGCGGCCGCGCTGATGCTGCCCCAGGTGCTGGCCACCATCCACTCCGCGACCTCCGGCCACCGCAGGGCCAAGGCGCTCAGCCTGTACGGCGCGACCGCGGGCCTGTCCATGGTGGCGGGCCAGATCCTGGGCGGCATCCTGGTCGCCGCGGACATCGCGGGCACCGGCTGGCGCGCGGTGTTCCTGGTCAACGTGCCGGTCGCGGCGGCCGGTCTGCTGCTCGCGGTGCGTTCGGTGCCGGAGACCCGTTCCGACCGGCCCACTCCGGTCGACCGCCCCGGCACCCTGCTGCTGGCGGTGTCCCTGGTGACCCTGCTGGCTCCGCTGACCGAGGGCCGGGCGGCCGGCTGGCCGGTGTGGACGTGGGTGTCGCTGACCGTCTTCCCGTTCGCGGCCCTGGCGTTCTTCCTGGTCGAGCGGCGGGCCGACCGGGCCGGGCGGATCCCGCTCGTGCCGCCGAGCCTCTTCGCGCTGGCCGGGATGCGGCGGGCGCTGCCGCTGCTGGTGCCGTTCTCCATCGGCTTCGGCGGCTTCATGTTCGTGATCGCGGTCGCACTGCAGCAGGGCCTGCGGTACGGGCCGGTGGAGGCGGGCGCCACGCTGGTGCCGATGGCCGTGGCGTTCTTCCTGGCCTCGCTGGCCGGGCCGCGCCTGGTGGGCCGGTACGGCGGGCGCGTGGTCACGGCGGGCGGCGTGCTGCAGGGTGTCGGCGTCGCCGTGCTGGCGCTGACCGTGGCCCGCAGCTGGCAGCCCGGGATGACGGCGTGGGCCCTGCTGCCGGGTGTCGCGGTCGCCGGCCTCGGCCAGGGGCTGCAACTGCCCGTGCTGTTCCGGCTGGTGCTCGCGGACGTACCCGGCGAGCGGGCCGGTGTCGGCAGCGGCGTCATGGTGACCACCCAGCAGTCGGCGCTGGCCCTGGGCGTGGCCACCCTCGGCACCCTCTTCCTCTCCCTCGTCCCCTCGCACGGGACCCGGCAGGCGCTGGTCGTGGTGCTGCTCGTGCAGCTCGCGGCGGTTGCGGTGACGGCGCTGGCCAGCCTGCGGCTGCCGGGCGAAGTGGCCTGAGGGACCGCGGGGCGGGGACCGGGACCCGCGAGCCGGCCCTGCGGATCGGTCCCGCGGGAATGCGACGGGCGGAACATGTGCTGACAGATATTGAAATCTGTCAGTGCATGTGTCACTGTTGTCAGCGTCCCCACCCGACCTCCCCCTCCCCACCAAGGAGCCCCCTTGCAGAACCGCACCCTCGGTTCCACCGGCCCCACCGTCTCCGCCCTCGGCCTCGGCGCCATGGGCATGTCCGCCCTCTACGGCGAGACCGACCGCGGCGAGGCCGTCGCCACCGTCCACGCCGCCCTCGACGCGGGCATCACCCTGATCGACACCGGCGACTTCTACGCCATGGGCCACAACGAGATGCTCGTCGGCGAGGCTCTGCGCTCCGCCGGCGCCCGCCGCGACAACGCCCTGGTCAGCGTCAAGTTCGGCGCGCTGCGCGACCCCGCCGGCACCTGGCTGGGCTACGACGGGCGCCCGGCCGCCGTGAAGAACTTCGCCTCGTACTCGCTGCAGCGCCTCGGCACCGACCACATCGACGTCTACCGGATCGCCCGGGTCGACCCCACCGTCCCGATCGAGGAGACCGTCGGCGCCATCGCCGAGCTCGTCGAGGCCGGCTACGTGCGCCACATCGGCCTGTCCGAGGTCAGCGCCGCCACACTGCGTCGCGCGGCCGCCGTGGCGCCGATCAGCGACCTGCAGATCGAGTACTCGCTGATCTCCCGCGGCATCGAGGACGAGATCCTGCCCACCGCCCGCGAACTGGGCATCGGCGTCACGGCGTACGGCGTGCTGTCCCGCGGCCTGATCAGCGGGCACTTCACCCGCGACCGGCAGCTGGCGGGCAACGACTTCCGCGCCATGAGCCCCCGCTTCCAGGGCGAGAACCTGGAGCACAACCTCGGGCTCGTCGAGGCGCTGCGCAAGATCGCCGAGCAGCGGGGCGTCACCGTGGCGCAGACCGCCATCGCCTGGGTGCTGTCCCGGGGCGAGGACATCGTGCCGCTGATCGGCGCCCGCACCCGCGAGCGGCTGGCCGAGGCGCTGGGCGCGCTGGAGGTCACCCTGGACGCCGCCGACCTGGCGGCGATCGAGGAGGCGGTCCCGGCCGGCGCGGCCGCCGGCGAGCGCTACCCGCACGCGCAGATGGCGCACCTGGACAGTGAGCGGCGGCACTGACGGGCACCGGCCCGGTACTGGGACAATGGCGAGCATGCCACCCGAGACGCTGACCGCCGAACGCATCCTCGAGACCACGGAAGAGGTGCTGCGCCGCTACGGTCCCGCGAAGGCGACCGTGGTCGACGTGGCCCGCGCCCTCGGGGTCAGCCACGGCAGCGTCTACCGGCACTTCCGCACCAAGGCCGCACTGCGCGAGGCGGTCACCCAGCGGTGGCTGGACCAGGCCCACGCGCAGTTGTCGGCGATCGCGGAGGACGGCGGCCGCCCGGCGCCCGCACGGCTGCACGCCTGGCTGGAGGCGCTGTTCGCGGCCAAGAAGCGCAAGGCGGGCGGCGACCCCGAGCTGTTCGCCACCTACATGGCGCTGACCGACGAGCACAGCTCCGTGGTCGCCGAGCACGTCGCCATCATGGTCGGGCTGCTCACCCGGATCGTCCGGGACGGCGTGGCCGGCGGGGAGTTCGCCGCCGGCGACCCGGAGGCCGCCGCGCAGGCGGTGTGGGACGCCACCGTGCGCTTCCACGACCCGGCGTACGCCGGCGACTGGTTCGCCCCGGGCATCGACGCGGCGTTCTCCGCGGTCATCGACCTGGTCCTGCGCGGTCTGCGGCCCTGAGCGCCGCCCGTACGGGCCCGTTCACGCACGAAGGCGCCCGGCCACCCCTCTCGGGGTCGGCCGGGCGCCTTCGTGCGTGCGTCCGGGACGGTCCCTAGCAGCCGAGCAGCCGGCCGCCGAGGTAGGCCTCGACCTGGTCCAGCGAGACGCGCTCCTGCTTCATCGTGTCGCGCTCGCGCACGGTGACCGCGTTGTCCTCGAGGGTGTCGAAGTCGACGGTCACGCAGAACGGGGTGCCGATCTCGTCCTGGCGACGGTAGCGGCGGCCGATGGCGCCGGCGTCGTCGAACTCGATGTTCCAGTGGCGGCGCAGGTCGGCCGCGAGGCCCTTGGCCTTCGGCGAGAGCTGCGGGTTGCGCGACAGCGGTAGGACGGCGACCTTGACCGGCGCCAGACGCGGGTCGAGGCGCATGACGGTGCGCTTCTCCATCACGCCCTTGGCGTTGGGGGCCTCGTCCTCGTTGTACGCGTCGAGCATGAAGGCGAGCATGGCGCGGTTGAGACCCGCCGCGGGCTCGATGACGAACGGGAAGTAGCGCTCGCCGGCCTCCTGGTCGAAGTACGACAGGTCCTGGCCGCTGGCCTGGCTGTGGGCCTTGAGGTCGTAGTCCGTGCGGTTGGCGATGCCCTCGAGCTCGGAGAACTCGGTGCCGCCGAAGTTGAAGCGGTACTCGATGTCGGTGGTGCGCTTCGAGTAGTGGGAGAGCTTCTCCTTGGCGTGCTCGAACCAGCGCATGTTCTCCTCGCGCAGGCCGAGGCCCCGGTACCAGTCCCAGCGCTGCTGCATCCAGTACTCGTGCCAGGTCTCGTCCTCGCCCGGCTTGACGAAGAACTCCATCTCCATCTGCTCGAACTCGCGGGTCCGGAAGATGAAGTTGCCGGGCGTGATCTCGTTGCGGAAGGACTTGCCGGTCTGGGCGATGCCGAACGGCGGCTTGCGGCGCGAGGTCTGCTGCACCTGGGCGAAGTTGGTGAAGATGCCCTGCGCGGTCTCGGGGCGCAGGTAGGCGACCGCGCCGGAGTCCTGGGTCGGGCCCAGGTGGGTGGAGAGCAGGCCCGAGAACTGCTTGGGCTCGGTGAAGGTGCCCTTGTTGCCGCAGTTGGGGCAGTTGAGGTCGGAGAGGCCGTTGGCCGGCAGGTGCCCGTGCTTGGCCTCGTACGCCTCCTCCAGGTGGTCGGCGCGGTAACGCTTGTGGCAGGAGGTGCACTCGGTGAGCGGGTCGGTGAACGTGGCGACGTGGCCCGAGGCCTCCCAGACCTCGCGGGCCAGGATCACCGAGGAGTCGAGGCCGACCACGTCCTCCCGGGAGGTGACCATCGCGCGCCACCACTGACGCTTGATGTTCTCCTTCAGTTCGACGCCCAGCGGTCCGTAGTCCCAGGCGGCCTTCTGACCGCCGTAGATCTCGCTGCAGGGGAAAACGAAGCCACGGCGCTTGCTCAGGCTGACGATGGTGTCGATCTTGTCGGCGGCCACGGTGCTCTCTTCAGACGACGAAGCGGTCGGTGAGGTCCGCCGGATCGCGTGCGGTCCGGCGAATACCTCAGATTACCGGCGGGTGCGGGGCCTGTATCAAATCGGTTCCACGGTCCGGGAGCGTCGGGCGGGCCGCCGGGTCCGGCCACGGAGTCAATTGACAATCGTTTCCAGTTTTGTTGAAAATGGGTGTCATGAACATAGGTCGTGCTCTCGTCCCCCTCGCCGCCGTCGCCGGGCTGGTCGCCCTCTCCGCCTGCTCCACCGCGGGCGGGACCGCGCAGGACGGCAAGCTGGCGGTCACGGCGTCCTTCTACCCGATGGAGTTCCTCGCCGAGCAGATCGGCGGCGGGCACGTCCACGTGACGGGACTGACCAAGCCGGGGACCGAGCCGCACGACCTGGAACTCACCCCCCGGCAGACCGGCGAGCTGGGCGAGTCCGACGTCATCGTCTACCTCAAGGGCCTGCAGCCCGCCGTCGACGACGCGATAGCCCAGTCCGGCGTGAGGACCGTCGTCGACGCCGCCGCACTGACCCCGCTGGAGGACCACGGCACCGAGGTCGACGGCCATCACCACACCACCGGGGACAACGACACCGGGCACGAGGGCGAGGACGAGGACGCGGGCGCCGACCCGCACATCTGGCTCGACCCGGTCCGCTACGCCCAGGTCGCCGAGGGCGTCGGCAAGGCCCTCGCCGAGGCCGACCCGGACCACGCCGCAACGTACGGGAAGAACACCGCCGCGCTGGTGAAGAAGCTGGACGCGCTGAACACCGGGTTCGAGGACGGGCTGAAGGACCGCACCTCGGACACCTTCATCACCACCCACGCCGCCTTCGGCTATCTCGCCGAGCGCTACGGGCTGGTCGAGGAGGCGATCAGCGGCATCGACCCGGAGTCCGAGCCCAGCGCGGCCCGGATGAAGACGCTGCACACCCTCGCCGAGGACAAGGGCGTCAGCACCGTATTCTTCGAGACGCTGGCCAGCGACCGGACCGCCAGGACCCTCGCCGGCGACCTCGGCCTGAAGACCGCGGTGCTCGACCCGATCGAGGGCATCACCGACAAGTCCGCGGGCCGCGACTACTTCGAGGTCCAGCGGAGCAACCTCCAGGCCCTGCGCACGGCGCTGGGCGCGAAGTGAGGCCATGATGACGGAGCCCGGTACGGAGGCTGGAATGGACACGGTCATATCGATGCGGGGTGCGGCCGCCGCGCTCGGCTCACGGCCGGTGCTGCGCGGCGTCGACCTGACCGTGCGGCGCGGCGAGGTCGTCGCGTTGCTCGGCGCCAACGGCTCGGGCAAGTCCACCGCGATCCGCGCCGTGGTCGGCCAGGTGCCGCTCACCTCGGGCGCCCTGGAGCTGTTCGGCACCCCGCTGAACCGTTTCCGCGACTGGGCCCGGATCGGCTACGTGCCGCAGCGCACCACCGCGGCCTCCGGCGTCCCCGCCACCGTCCGCGAGGTCGTCTCCGCCGGGCGGCTGGCCCGGACCAGGCTGGGCCTGCCCCGCAAGGCGGACCGCAGGGCCGTGGAGCACGCCCTGGAGCTGGTCGGGATGGCCGACCGGGCCGGCGACCCGGTCGAGGCGCTCTCCGGCGGCCAGCACCAGCGGGTGCTGATCGCCCGTGCGCTGTCCGTCGAGCCCGAGCTGCTGATCATGGACGAGCCGATGGCCGGCGTCGACCTGGCCAGCCAGGAGGTGCTCGCCGGGACGCTGCGCGAACAGGTCGCGGTGGGCACCACCGTGCTGCTGGTGCTGCACGAACTCGGACCGCTGGAGCCGCTGATCGACCGCGCGGTGGTGCTGCGCGACGGCTGCGTCGTCCACGACGGGCCCCCGCCGAAGGCCCAGGGGCAGCACGCGCTGCCGGGCCACGACCACGTCCACCCGCACGCGGGCCACGCGGCCGAACCGATCCGGACGGGGCTGTTCTGATGGAGCTGTTCTCCTACGCCTTCATGCAGCGGGCGCTGATCGCCGCCGTCCTCGTCGGCATCACCGCCCCCGCGATCGGCATCTACCTCGTCCAGCGCCGGCAGGCGCTGCTGGGCGACGGCATCGGCCACGTCGCCCTCACCGGCGTCGGCCTCGGCTTCCTGCTCAGCGCCAACCCGGTGTGGATGGCGACGGCCGTGTCGGTCGCCGGCGCGGTCGTCATGGAACTCATCCGCTGGTACGGCAGGACGCGCGGCGACATCGCGCTCGCCATGCTCTTCTACGGCGGCATGGCGGCCGGCGTGATGTTCACCTCGCTCGCGCCGAACGGCTCCAACGCCAACCTCCTCACCTACCTGTTCGGCTCCATCACCACCGTCTCCCCGCAGGACATCACCACGATCTGCCTGCTGGCCGGCTTCGTGGTGCTGGTCACCGTGGGCCTGCGGCGGCAGCTGTTCGCGGTCTCCCAGGACGAGGAGTTCGCCCGGGTGACCGGCCTTCCGGTACGGCTGCTCAACCTGCTGGTCGCCGTCACCGCCGCGGTCACGGTCACGGTCGCGATGCGGGTCGTCGGGCTGCTGCTGGTCAGCGCGCTGATGGTGATCCCGGTCGCCGCCTCGCAGCAGATCGCCCGCAGTTTCGCCACGGCGTTCGCGCTGTCGGTCGTGATCGGCGTGGTGGTCGCCTTCTCCGGGACGGTGACCTCGTACTACGCCGACGTGCCCTCCGGGGCGACCATCGTGCTGCTGGCCATCGGCGTGTTCGTCGTGCTGACGCTGCTGGCGGTACCGCTGGCGAAAAAGCGTGCACGCCGTGCCGCAGGGGACGCGACACGGTGCACCCTGGAGGTACCCGCGGCGCGTCCGACCGAGGACGACGTCCGGGTATGAGCGCCCGGCCTGGCAGAATGACCGACCGAACCCGACCGAGTAGGAGGCCACCGGTGACGACCGCCAAGCCCCCCGTCCGCGGACGATCGACCCGGCAGCGTGCCGCCGTCGCCGCGGCCCTCGCCGAGGTCGACGAGTTCCGCAGCGCCCAGGAGCTGCACGACCTCCTGAAGCACCGGGGCGACTCGGTCGGCCTCACCACGGTCTACCGCACGCTGCAGTCCCTCGCCGACGCCGGCGAGATCGACGTGCTCCGCACCGGGGACGGCGAGTCCGTCTACCGGCGCTGCAGCAGCGGTCACCACCACCACCTGGTCTGCCGGGTCTGCGGCAAGGCCGTCGAGGTCGAGGGCCCGGCGGTCGAGAAGTGGGCCGACACCATCGCCGAGGAGCACGGCTTCGTCGACGTCGCCCACACCGTGGAGATCTTCGGCACCTGCGCCGACTGCGCCGGCTGCGGCGGGCCCGTGCGGGCCTGATCCCGCGCCGGTCAGCGGTCGTAGCAGAGGTACGAACCGTCGTCGGCCCGGGAGACCGCGTCGTACGACCAGCAGTGCAGGACGGGCCCGACGGTGTACATCCGCCACGCGAGGAGCGCGGCCAGGCACAGGGCCGCGCCGCGCGCCGCCCTTGAACGCCGGACCGCCACCGCGACCCCGCCCGCGGCGAGCAGGGCCGCGAGCGCGCACAGGTAGACGACCAGCGGAGCGGTGTTGTCGCGCAGGCCCAGACCCGACTCCATGTCCATCGCGGCGAGGAAACCGAGCATCACCAGGCAGGCGCCGGCCGCGAAGAGCACCGCCGCGCCGCAGCCGCGCCCGGCGGCCACCGCTCGCGCCGCGCCACCGCGCCTGCCGTCCATGCCCCTCCCCCGTGACCGCGGTCGCCCGGTGGGCGACCGCGGGGTGACTACGCGCCGTCCGCGCCGCTCTCCTCGCCCGGCTGCTGCTCGTTGGGGATCGCGCCGCCGAAGCGGCGGTCGCGGGAGGCGTACTCCAGGCACGCGCGCCACAGGTCGCGGCGGTCGAAGTCCGGCCAGAGGACGTCCTGGAAGACCATCTCGGCGTAGGCGGACTGCCAGATCAGGAAGTTGGAGGTGCGCTGCTCGCCGGAGGGGCGGACGAACAGGTCCACGTCCGGCATGTCCGGGTGGTACATGTACTTGGCGAGGGTCTTCTCGTTGACCTTGGAGGGGTCGAGACGACCCGCCTTTATGTCCTCGCCCAGGCGCGCCGCCGCGTCGGCGATCTCCGCGCGGCCACCGTAGTTGACGCACATGTACAGCGTCATCGCGTCGTTGTCGCGGGTCATCTCCTCCGCGACCTGGAGCTCCTTGACGACCGACTTCCACAGCCGGGGCATGCGGCCCGCCCAGCGGATGCGGATGCCCATCTCGTGCATCTCGTCGCGGCGGCGGTGGATGACGTCCCGGTTGAAGTTCATCAGGAAGCGGACCTCGTCGGGCGAACGCTTCCAGTTCTCGGTCGAGAAGGCGTACAGCGAGAGGTTCTTGACCCCCAGCTCCAGGCAGCCCTTCAGGACGTCCAGCACGACGGACTCGCCGACCTTGTGCCCCTCGGTGCGGGGCAGACCGCGCTCCTTGGCCCAGCGGCCGTTGCCGTCCATCACGATGGCCACGTGCTGGGGGACCAGCTCGCCCGGGATCTTGGGGGGCTGCGCGCCGGACGGGTGCGGGTCGGGAGCCCGGTACTCGCGCCGGGGACGGCTCAGAATCCCGCGTACTGCCATGACCTTGCTCTCCACTTCCTGTGCCTCACGACTTGGTGCTGCCGGGGCCGCCGGGTACCGCTACTTCTCGATGAAACGCAGACTGCGCAGGCCGCGCTCCAGGTGCCACTGCAGATACGCGGCGACCAGTCCGCTGCCCTCCCGGCAGTGGCGCGGTTCGCACGCGTCGGCGGTCTCCCAGTCCCCTCCGAGCAACGCGCCGAGGAGTTCCAGTGACTCCAGTGAGGGTACGACGCTTCCGGCCGGGCGGCACTCGCCGCATACGACTCCTCCCGCGGCGACCGAAAAGAACCGGTTCGGGCCGGGCATCCCGCACTTCGCGCAGTCCCCGAAGCTGGGCGCGTAGCCGTTGACCGCCAGCGAGCGCAGCAGGAAGGCGTCGAGCACCAGGCGTGGGTCGTGCTCACCGGCGGCGAGGGTGCGCAGTCCGCCGACCAGCAGCAGGTACTGCTGCACCGCCGGTTCGCCCTCGTGGTCGGTGAAGCGCTCGGCGGTCTCCAGCATCGCCGTGCCCGCGGTGTAGCGGGCGTAGTCGGTGACGATCCGACTGCCGTAGGGGGCGATGATCTCGCCCTGGGTGCACAGCGGCAGGCCCCGGCCGACGAGTTCCCCGCCGCGTGCGAAGAACTGCACGTCCACGTGGGAGAAGGGCTCCAGCCGCGCCCCGAACTTGGACTTCGTCCGCCGCACTCCGCGGGCCACCGCCCGCACCCGGCCGTGCCGGCGCGTGAGCAGGGTGATGATCCGGTCCGCCTCGCCCAGCTTCTGGGTGCGCAGCACGATGCCGTCGTCGCGGAACAGACTCATGCGCCCATTCTCCCGTACGGAGCGACCGGTCCGGCCCGGGTCGTACGCTACGGCCCATGTCGATCACCGCAACCGTCGCCGTGCTGCTGATAGCGGCCCTGCACATCTACATCCTGGTCCTGGAGATGTTCCTGTGGACCACCCCGCGCGCCCGGGCCGCCTTCGGCACCACCGAGGAGTTCGCGCAGGAGAGCAAGGCGCTCGCCGCCAACCAGGGGCTCTACAACGGATTCCTGGCCGCCGGCCTGGTGTGGGGCGCGGTGGCGTCCGACCCGGTGGGCTTCCAGGCGAAGGTGTTCTTCCTCGTCTGCGTGGCGGTCGCCGGCCTGTACGGGGCCGCGACCGCGAGCCGCCGGATCCTCTTCGTGCAGACCGTCCCGGCGCTCGTCGCCCTGGCCCTGGTGCTGGCGGCCCGCTGAGGCACTCCGTCACGCACGGGTGTCACCCGCGCGTGGTGCGAGCGGACCGCCCGGAGCTGGGGCACCGGGACCCGCGGTCCTCCGCCGGGGGGCGGTCAACCGCCGGGCCCCGCCGTCCCGCCGGGGGCGACCAGGCCCGACTCGTAGGCCGCGATCACCAACTGGGCGCGGTCGCGGGCGGCGAGCTTGCCCATGATCCGGCTGACGTGCGTCTTGGCGGTGAGCGGGCTCAGTCCCAGCGCCTCGGCGACCTCCGTGTTGTTCAGGCCCCGTGCGACGAGGGTGAGCACCTGCCGTTCCCGTTCCGACAGCACGGCGAGCCGTTCCGGGGCCGGGCCGCCCGACGGCGGGCCCTCGGGCAGGCGCAGCACCCGGGCGATGAGCCGCGCCGTCGGTCCCGGCGAGAGCAGCGCGTCGCCCGCGGCGACCGTGCGGATGGCGTCGAGGAGGTCGGCGGGGCGGGTGTCCTTGACGAGGAAGCCGCTGGCCCCGGCGCGCAGCGCGGGCAGGACGTGGTCGTCGGTGTCGTACGTGGTGAGTACCAGGACCCGGACACCGGCCAGGTCCTCGTCCGCGGCGATCAGCCGGGTGGCCTCGATGCCGTCGAGGTCCGGCATCCGGATGTCCATGATCACCACGTCGGCGCGGCCGGCGCGGGCCGCCGCCACGGCCTCCCGCCCGGTGGCCGCGTGCCCGACGACCCGCATGTCGGGTGCGGAGTCCACGAGCATCGCGAAGGCCTCGCGGACCAGGGTCTGGTCGTCGGCGAGCAGGACGCGGATCACGCCGGGTCCCCCACGAGCGCGCCGCCCCCGCCGAGCGGCAGGACGGCCGCCACGGTGAAGCCGCCCTCCGGGCAGGGACCGGCCGTCAGGGTGCCGCCGACGCTGCGGGCCCGCTCGCGCATGCCGATGAGGCCGTAGCCGGCCGGGGCGGGTTCCTCCTGCGGCGGCGTGGCCGGCACCACGGCCCGCCAGGGACGCCACCTGCCGTCCTGCTGCCGCGGGACGGACGCCTCCGCCTCCGCGCACCCGGGGCCGTCGTCGGTGACCGCGACGCGCAGGGCGGCCGCCTCGGCGTCCAGGAGGACGCCCACCCGCACCCGGGTGCCGCCGCCCGCGTGCCGGACCGCGTTGGTCAGGGCCTCCTGCACGATCCGGTACGCCGCCGCACCGATGGCCGGGGGCACCCCGTCGGCCTCCGGCGCCACCGCCAGCTCCACCCGGGCCCCGGCGGCCTCCGCGGACCGGGCCAGGTCGGTCACCCCGGCCAGGCCCGGCAGCGGGCCGCGCTCGTCGTCGCCGCGCAGCACCTGCAGCGTGGCGCGCAGTTCCGTACGGGCGTCGCGGCAGGTCTCCGCGATGTTGTCCAGGGCCCCGGCGACGGCCGTGCGGTCCAGCCGGTCCGGGTCGGCGAGCAGCACATGGGCGGCGACCGAGGTCTGCACGCCGATCACGGTGATGCTGTGGGCCAGCAGGTCGTGCAGGTCCCGGGCGATCCGCAGGCGCTCCTCGGCGACCCGGCGGGCCGCCTCCTCCCCACGGGTGCGGATCGCCCGCTCGGCGCGCTCCACGACCGCCGCCACGTACTTGCGCTGGATCCGCACCGCCTCGCCGACCAGGGCCATCGCCAGCACCCAGCCGCCGCTGCGGAGCATGTCGGAGACGGCGTGCCGGTTGGGGGTCGCCGCCATCACCGACGCCATGATCCCGACGACCACCGTCACCGTCGGGAAGGTCCGCAGCGGCGGCCCCGCCACGGCCAGCGAGTACACCGCCACCATGCTCGCCGGCACGACGGCCACGTGGAGGTTGTCCAGGGCGTGGTAGGGGCCGACGATCAGGACGGTCGCGATCATCACGGCCATCGGCACCCGCCGCCGCGCCGTCAGCACCAGCGCGCCGGCGACGAGCAGCGTCCACCCCAGCGCGTCCGGCCGGTGCCCGTTGCGGTCGGGGAAGAACAGGGCGAGCGCGCACTGCGCCGCCAGCACGGCGACGGCCAGGAGGACGTCGCCGTGGGAGGCGAGGACGATACGTGGCTGCTTCGGCACGGCTCCATCTTCCGTCACGGGGTCGGGGCGTTCCCAGGGTGCTGCGACGGCCGGCCGAGCCCGCCCGGCCACCACACCCGCCGTCCCAGCAGCAGGCTCGCCGACGTGACGAGGTAGGTCCGCACCAGGAAGGTGTCCAGCAGCACCCCGACCGCGATGACGAAGCCCATTTCGACCAGCGACACCAGGGGCATGGCCAGCAGCACCGAGAAGGTCGCCGCCAGCACCAGCCCGGCGGAGGCGATGACCCCGCCCGTCGTGCGCAGCGCGGCGAGGGCCGCGGCGGCCGGATCGGCACCGGCGCGGGACTCCTCGCGCATCCGGTGCATCAGGAAGATGCCGTAGTCGACGCCGAGCGCGACGAGGAAGACGAAGGAGAGCAGCGGCAGCCCGGGGTCCGTCCCGCCGAAGCCGAAGAGCGGGCCGAAGACCAGTCCGCCGATGCCCAGCGCCGCCCCCCACACGGCGACCACCGCCGCGACGAGCAGCAGCGGCGCGACGAGGCTGCGCAGCAGCACGACGAGGACCAGCAGCACGGAGAGCAGGACGAGCGGCACCACGAGCAGGCGGTCCCGCGCACTGGTGTCGGCGAGGTCCAGTTGCTGGGCGCCCGGCCCGCCGACGTACGCCCCGTGGCGGCCGCCCAGCTCCGCGCGCAGCGCCTTGACGGTGGCCGCCTCGGCCGCCGAGTCCGGCAGGGCCCGTGCGGTGACCGACAGTTCGGTCCAGCCGCCGCCGCTGCGGCCGCGTTCCACCGCGGTGACGCCCTCGGTCGTCCGGGCGGCGGCCGCGACCTCGCCGGCCCGGCCGGCGGGCGCCATGACGGTGATCGGCTGGGCGCCGCCGTCGCCGTCCGCGCGGGCGAGGGTGCGCATGGCCGCGACCGACTCGGGGGCGCTGGTGAAGGCGTCGTCGTTCCCCAGGCTCCCGGGCAGGTTGACCGCGCCGAGCGCCAGCGCGCCCAGCAGGACCGCCCCGCCCGCGAGCACCGCGAGCGGCCGGCGGGCGGCGGAGCCGCCCATCGCGGTGAACAGCCCGCGCCGCGTGGGCGGCCGGCTCCCGTACGCCGGGACCAGCGGCCAGAAGACCCGGCGGCCCAGCAGCACCAGCAGCGCGGGCAGCAGGGTCGTCATGGCCGCCAGCGCGCACAGCACCCCGACCGCGGCGATCGGGCCCATGCCCCGGCTGCTGTTGAGGTCGGCCGCGAGCAGGCACAGCAGGCCCGCGGCCACCGTCGCGGAGGAGGCCAGCACCGCGGGGCCGCAGCCGCGCAGCGCGGCGCGCATGGCGTCGTACGGGCGCGGTACGCGCCGCAGTTCCTCGCGGTAGCGGGAGACGAGCAGCAGCGCGTAGTCCGTTCCGGCGCCGAAGACGAGGATGGTCATCACGCCCTGGCTCTGGCCGGTGACGGTGATGCCGAAGGCCCCGTGGAGGCCGTGCACCGCGGCCATGGCGGTGGCGTCGGCGACGCCCGCGACCAGCAGCGGCAGCAACCACAGCAGGGGGCTGCGGTAGATGAGGATCAGCAGGACGGCGACGACGGCCACCGTGGTGTACAGCAGCGGCCCGTCCAGCGAGGAGTAGACCTCCTTCATGTCGGTGGCGACCGCGCCGGGCCCGCCGACCTGGACGGTCAGTCCTCCGCCGCCGTTCGCCAGCGCGCGTACGTCCTCGACGAAGGCCGCCGCGGCCGCGTCGTCCCGGCCGGGCTCGGTACTGGCGACCGGGTACGTCAGCGTGCTGCCGTCCTGGGAGGGAACGCCGCGCGGCGTTCCCTGGCCGGTGAGCCGGTGCGCCGCCGCGACGGCGGCGACCTGCTCCGCGGCCGTGGCCCGGTCGGCGGCGGTCAGACCGCCGTCGCGGTGGTAGACGACGAACAGTTCGGTGGCCTCGCCGCCGGGCAGCGCCTCCTGCAGTTCGGCCACCCGCGTCGAACCGGCGTTCGCCGGGAGGTAGTCGACGGCCCGGTTCTGCTGGTCCCCGGCGAGGCCACCGGCCATGGGCCCGGCGAACGCGAGCACCGCGAGCCACAGCACGAGCACCCCCCAGGGCACCAGGCGTGCCGCGCGCCCTCCGTCCCGTCCGCGCCGCGCCGGCGCCTGCTCCGGCGCGTCCGCCGTGCTCCTCGTGCTCGTGGCCCCCATCTCGGGCCTCCCTCCGGGCCGGTGGTCTGGTCGCTTCCAGACTCCCGGCCGCGGAGCGCCGTTTCGTCGGGCCCGAGGGCGAGCCGCGCGTTACTGCCCGGGGTGCGGGACGGCTCCCGTTACTCCCCGGGGAGTACGCCCGGCGGCGGTTCGGCACCGCCGGGCGGCGGGGGCGGGCGGGTCAGGACGGCGTGCGGGCCGCGGCTTCCAGGATGCGCTCGGTGTCCGCGCCGACGAGGCCCAGGCAGCGGCCGACGGCACCGAGCACCTCGCGCTCGGCGGGCAGGTAGGGACCGTCGGCGAGGGCGATGAGGGCGCCCTGGAGCAGGATGTGCTCGCGGCCCTGGGGGGCGAGGTGGCGGGAGAGGGGTTCCAGGGCCTCGTGGAGCTCGATGGACAGCCAGCTGCCGCAGCCGTCGAGGGCGTCCGCGAGCCCGTCGGCGTCCAGGGCGTCGGAGGCGCCGGGGAACCGGCCCTCGTCGGCGACGATCGCGGCGAGCAGACCGAGCAACTGGTCCTCGGTGCAGTCGGTGAACCCGGCCGAGCGGACCGCGCCGACGGCCGCCTCGCGGGCGCCCCGCCCCATCGCGCCGCCGGCGGTGAGCACGGCGAGGGCGACGGTGTGGACGGCGTCGCGGAGCATGGCGGAGAAGACGGTGGTGGTGGGCTGTTCCAGGACCTCCGGGCCGTGGTGCGTACGGCACACCACGCACTCCACGACCGTGCCGGCCGAGCCGCGCGGCAGCAGGGGCAGGCCCAGCACGGTCAGCCGCCGGGTGCCCGTGCGCCGTCGGTAGCCGCGGTCCCCGCCGCAGCCCGCGCAGAAGAACTCCCCGTCACCTTCGGTGTGCCAGACCGTTCGCACGCCCAAGATGCACAAGCCCTTGATCTGGAGCACTTCGCACCCTCCGGCCAGCATCCCGATTACACCGGTTCGTCCCATTACGCGCCGTAGGCGTGGGTAACGCTCCGGCAACGGCGCCGCAATGACGTGATGTTAGCCACATGAGCGACGCGCAGTCAGTACCACGGGAGGGCCGAATACAAGAATCGGCCACGGCGCCCGGGCGGGCGCCGTGGCCGGTTCACCGTCCGCGGTGGCCAGGCCGTGTCGTCAGATGAGCTCCCCCAGCTACCGCTGGGAGGTGCCCCCACCGCCCGCAGGGCGGGCCCCACGGCTCCCCCAGCTTGCGCTGGGAGGTGCCCCCTGGTGCGGTGCATCGCAAGGCGGAGGATCGTCCTCGTAGTGGGCTACTCGGACGATTCGACAACGCAGCGTGGGGGCACCTCCCAGCGGAGCTGGGGGAGTGCCGTGCCAGGCGCCGTGGGGCAGGCGCGCATGTGACGACACGGCCTAGCGCGCCGCGCGGTTGACGGCGGAGACGACCGCCTTCAGCGAGGCGCGGGTGGTGTTGGCGTCGATCCCGATGCCCCACAGGACCTTGCCGTCGATGGCGCACTCGATGTACGAGGCGGCCTGGGCGCTGGCGCCCTCGCTCATGGTGTGCTCGGTGTAGTCCAGCAGTCGGGCGTCGACCCCGACCGAGGCCAGCGCGTCGAAGAACGCGGAGATCGGGCCGTTGCCGGTACCGGTCAGGGCCGTCGCGGCACCGTCCACGACCGCCTCGACGGTCAGGGTGTCGGTGCCGTCGCTGCTGGTCGAGGTCTGCGCCGAGCGCAGGACGATGCGGCCCCAGGTGTTGGCCGGGGTGGGCAGGTACTCGTCCTCGAAGATCGCCCAGATCTCCTTCGGCGTGACCTCGCCGCCCTCGGCGTCGGTCTTCGCCTGGATGATCTTCGAGAACTCGATCTGCATGCGGCGCGGCAGGTCCAGCTTGTGGTCGTTCTTCAGGACGTACGCGACGCCGCCCTTGCCGGACTGCGAGTTCACGCGGATCACGGCCTCGTAGGAGCGGCCGACGTCCTTGGGGTCGATCGGCAGGTACGGGACCGCCCACTCGATGTCGTCGACCGTCTTCCCCTGGGCCGCCGCGTCGGCCTCCATGGCGTCGAAGCCCTTCTTGATGGCGTCCTGGTGGGAGCCGGAGAAGGACGTGTAGACCAGGTCGCCCACGTACGGGTGGCGCGGGTGGACCTCCATCTGGTTGCAGTACTCGGCGGTGCGGCGGATCTCGTCGATCTGCGAGAAGTCGATCATCGGGTCCACGCCCTGGCTGAACAGGTTCATGCCCAGCGTGACCAGGTCGACGTTGCCGGTGCGCTCGCCCTGGCCGAACAGGCAGCCCTCGATGCGGTCCGCGCCCGCCATCAGGGCCAGTTCCGCGGCGGCGACGGCCGTGCCGCGGTCGTTGTGCGGGTGGACCGACAGGCACACGTGCTCGCGGCGCGACAGGTTCCGCGACATCCACTCGAAGCGGTCCGCGTGCGTGGAGGGCGTGGAGCGCTCCACGGTCGCCGGCAGGTTCAGGATGATCTCGCGGCCCTCCTCGGGCTGCCAGACGTCCATGACCGACTCGCAGACCTCCAGCGCGAAGTCCAGCTCGGTGTCGGTGAAGATCTCCGGGCTGTACTGGTAGCCGAAGACGGTCTCGTCGCCCAGGACCTTGTCGGCGTACTCCATGACCAGCCGGGTGCCGTCCACGGCGATCTGCCGGATCTGCTCCTTGGAGCCGCGGAAGACCACCCGGCGGAAGGTCGGGGCGGTCGCGTTGTACAGGTGCACGGTCGCGCGCGCCGCGCCGCGCAGCGACTCCACGGTCCGCTCGATCAGCTCCTCGCGGGCCTGGGTCAGCACGGAGATCGTGACGTCGTCGGGGATCGCGCCCTCTTCGATGATGGAGCGCACGAAGGCGAAGTCGGTCTCGCCGGAGGCGGGGAAGCCGACCTCGATCTCCTTGTAGCCCATCGACACCAGCAGGTCGAACATCGCGCGCTTGCGGGCCGGCGACATCGGGTCGATCAGGGCCTGGTTGCCGTCGCGCAGGTCGGTGGACAGCCAGCGGGGGGCCTTGGTGACGCGCCGGTCGGGCCAGGTGCGGTCGGGGATCTCCACGGCCTCGTACGGCTTGTACTTGTGCACCGGCATCGCGGTCGGACGCTGACGCACGGTCGCGGCGGTGATGGGCGTGGGGCGGCCGACGGCGTTCGGGGTGGACATCTGCGGGGGTGCTCCTCGGTTGCGGCTGTGAGGCGGCCGACCGGCGCTGGTGCAACGCCAAACCCCGCGGGGAGGGAGTCGACCTGGACTACAGGCCCTCGCCGCGGCAGCTAAGAAGAAGCAGCCCGAAACGCATGATGCGATCGACCATAGCCGAGCCCCCGGGGACCCTGCAGCCGCTGCGGCGTTCTTCTCAGTATGCAAGACCGCCCGTGATGGCATGAAAAACACAGAACTTCCCCCCTTTTCGTGGATCATGGTGACACCTAGTGACAGACAGTGAGCACCGTGCCACATTGCCCTGATGGAGCAGACACCTGTTTTCTGCACGATCGTGCCGCCGCACATCCTCGACGAGGTCGCCCGCAACGAGGACCGCGCGCTGGCCGCACCCGCCCGCCGCACCCTGGAACGCGACGCCGCCGAGCGCACCCGCCGCCGGCTGACCACCGTCATCGGCGCCCTCCCGGTGACCGGGGCGGAGCCCTCGGACCGGCCGCGCCGCACGATCGGCGACGCTGAGCACGGCACGGACCTGCCGGGCCGCACGGTCCGCGGCGAGGGCGACCCGGCCCCCGCCGACGACACCGTCAACCGGGCCTACGACGGGCTGGGGGCGACGTTCGAGCTCTACCTGACGGCGTACGGCCGCCACTCCATCGACGACGCCGGGCTGCCGCTGGACGCCACCGTCCACTACGACCGCGACTACAACAACGCCTTCTGGAACGGCCAACAGATGGTCTTCGGGGACGGCGACGGGGAGCTCTTCCTCGACTTCACCCTCCCCCTCGACGTCATCGGCCACGAACTCACCCACGGCGTCACCCAGTACACCGCCAACCTGGACTACTTCGGCCAGTCCGGCGCCCTCAACGAGTCGATGTCCGACGTGTTCGGCTCCCTCATCAAGCAGTACGCGCTCGGCCAGTCCGCCGACGAGGCCGACTGGCTGATCGGCGCCGGGCTGCTCGCCCCGCGTGTCACGGGGGTGGCGCTGCGCTCCATGAAGGCCCCCGGCACGGCGTACGACGACGACGTCCTCGGCAAGGACCCGCAGCCCGGTCACATGGACGCCTACGTCCGCACCTCGCGGGACAACGGCGGCGTGCACATCAACTCCGGCATCCCCAACCGGGCGTTCCACCTGTGCGCCACCGCCCTGGGCGGCAACGCGTGGGAGCGGGCCGGCCTGGTCTGGTACGACGTGCTCACCGGTGGCGCCCTGTCGCCGCGGGCGACGTTCGCCGAGTTCGCCCAGGCGACGGTCGCCGCGGCCGCCGGGCGCTTCGGCGAGGGCGAGGAGCACACGGCGGTGGTGAAGGCGTGGTCGGAGGTCGGCGTCCCGGCCGCCGTCAACGGCAGCGACGTGCCGCGGCAGTCCCCCGCCCCGGAAGGTGCGCGACCGCCCGCGCAGGGGTAGACGTCCGCCATGCGCATACAGGTGATCCGCTCCGGCGGTTTCGCGGGGATCGAGCGCCGGGCCGTGCTGGACACCGCCGGCCGGCCCGACGCCTTCCGCCTGCACGCCCTGGCCCGCGACGTCCTCGCCGCGGCCCCGGACGAGCCTCCGCAGGGCGTGCCGGACGGCTTCCACTACGAGATCACGCTCGACGGCCGCACGGTGCGGTGCGCCGACCCGTGGCTGACGGAGGAACAGCGCGAACTGGTCCGGCTGGTGCTGAAGGAGGGCGCGTAACCGATGAGCGGGTACCCGACCGGGCTGCGCAGCCTGACCGACGAGGTGACCGTCCCCTCGCTGCCGGTACGCGGACGGCTGCCGCGGTGGCTGGAGGGGGTCCTGCTGCGCAACGGACCCGCCCTCTTCGAGGCCGGCGGACACCGCTACCGGCACTGGTTCGACGGCCAGGCGATGCTCCACCGGTTCGCGATCGAGGACGGCCGGGTCTCCTACGCCAACCGCTTCCTGGACGTGCCGAGCAGCCGCACCGCCCGGCACGAGGGCCGCATCGCCTACCAGGAGTTCGCCACCGACCCCTGCCGCTCCCTCTTCGCCCGGTTCTTCACCCCCTTCCTGCGCAGGCCGTCCGGGAACGCCAACGTCAGCGTCGCCCGCTTCGGCGAGCGCTTCGTCGCGCTGACCGAGACCCCGCTGCCCGTGGAGTTCGACCCGAGAACGCTGGAGACGGTCGGCGTCGTCGGCTACGAGGACGCGCTCGCCGGGCAGTGGACCACCGCCCACCCGCACCAGGACCCGGTCACCGGCGAACTGGTCAACTTCGTCGCGCGCTTCGCGCGGCGCAGCGAGTACCGCGTCTACCGCCAGTCCTCCGACGGCACGGCCCGCCGCAGGCTGCTGGGCAGCCTGCCCGTGTCCCGGCCCGGCTACATGCACAGCTTCGCGATCACCGACCGCCACGTGGTGCTGGTGGAGTTCCCGCTCGTCGTCAACCCGCCGGCGCTGCTGCTCAGCGGCCGGCCCTTCATCGAGAACTACCGCTGGCGCCCGGAGCGCGGGACCCGCTTCATCGTCATGGACCGCCGGGACGGCACCGTCCGCCGGGTCGCCAAGGGCCCGGCCTTCTTCGCGTTCCACCATGTCAACGCCTTCGAGGACGGCGACGCGCTGGTGCTGGACCTGTGCGCCTACGAGGACCCGTCCGTCATCGACGCCCTCTACCTCGACCGGCTGCGCGAGGGCGGCGGCGTCCCGCAGGCCCGTCCGACGCGGTACCGGATCGGCGCCGACGGCGCGGTGACCGCCGAACGGCTCGGCGAGGAGCCGATGGAGCTCCCCCGGATCGACTACGGGCGGTGCAACGGCCGCCCCCACCGCTTCGCGTACGGCGTCGGCAGCCGCGACGGGCGGGGCGGGAACTTCGCCGACCAGCTGGTGCGGCTCGACACGGCCGACGGCGGCACGCTCACCTGGTGGGAGGAGGACTGCCACCCCGGGGAGCCGGTCTTCGTCGCGGACCCGCAGGCCCCGGCGGAGGGCGAGGGCGTGGTGCTCTCCGTCGTCCTCGACGCCGCGGCCGGCTCGTCCTTCCTGCTGGTGCTGGACGCCGCCTCGTTCCGCGAACTGGCCCGCGCCGAGGTCCCGCACGCGGTGCCCTTCGGCTTCCACGGGGTCTTCAGCGGCACGGAAGCCGCCGGGGGTGCCCCCGCCGGCACGGCCTAGAAGCCGAGCTTGCGCAGCTGCTTGGGGTCGCGCTGCCAGTCCTTGGCGACCTTCACGTGCAGGTCGAGGAAGACCGGGGTCCCGAGCAGCGCCTCGATGTGGCGGCGGGACTTGGTCCCGACCTCCTTCAGCCGGGCGCCCTTGGGGCCGATGATGATGCCCTTCTGGCTGGGGCGCTCGATGTAGATGTTGGCGTGCACGTCCAGCAGCGGCTTCTCCGCCGGGCGGTCCTCGCGCGGCAGCATCTCCTCGACCACGACGGCGATGGAGTGCGGCAGCTCGTCCCGCACGCCCTCGAGCGCGGCCTCGCGGATCAGCTCGGCCACCATCACCTGCTCCGGCTCGTCGGTGAGGTCGCCCTCCGGGTAGAGGGCCGGGCCCTCCGGCAGCAGCGGGACGAGGAGGTCGGCGAGGAGGGAGACCTGCCGGTCGCCGACCGCGGAGACCGGGACGATCTCGGCCCACTCGATGCCCAGTTCGGCGCCGAGCCGGCTGACGTCCAGCAGCTGCTCGGCGAGCCGCTTGGAGTCCACCAGGTCGGTCTTGGTGACGATGGCCACCTTGGGGGTCTTGCGGACCTCGGCCAGCTCCTTGGCGATGTAGCGGTCGCCGGGGCCGAGCTTCTGGTCGGCGGGCAGGCAGAAGCCGATCACGTCGACCTCGGCCCAGGTGGTGCGGACGACGTCGTTGAGCCGCTCGCCGAGCAGGGTGCGCGGCTTGTGCAGACCGGGCGTGTCGACGAGGACCAGCTGCGCGTCCGGACGGTGCACGATGCCCCGCACGGTGTGCCGGGTGGTCTGCGGCCGGTTGGAGGTGATGGCCACCTTCGTGCCGACCAGAGCGTTGGTCAGGGTGGACTTGCCCGCGTTGGGGCGGCCCACGAAGCAGGCGAAGCCGGCCCGGTGGGCGGGGGTGGGGGTCGTCTCGGTGCGAACGCTCATGGCGACCATTGTCCCTGATCCACCGGGCCCGGCTGACGCCCCCGGGCCGCGGCCCGGGCCCCGCGTGCCCGGTACGGGGACCGCCCGCCGCGCGCAGGGGCGGTCCTCGGGGCCGCGTCCTCCCCGCTGACCTGTGCGTTCCGGCCGGGTCGCGGCGCTCGGACGGCGTTTCCCCGGCCGTCGACCGGTGTTCCGCCGCGGGCACGGAACCGTCCAGGAAGCGCTGCTATGACCGATGGCTATGGACGTCCACCTGCGTGACCTCCGCTACTTCGCCGCGGTCGCGGACGAGCTGCACTTCACGCGCGCCGCCGAGCGGCTCCGCATCTCCCAGCCCGCGCTCTCCAAGCAGATCCGGGCCCTCGAACGGCAACTCGGCTTCAGCCTCTTCGACCGCGGGCCGCGCGGCGTCGCGCTCACCGCGCAGGGCGCGGCACTGCTGCCCGCCGCGCGCGCCCTGGTCGGCGACTGGGCGCACGCCCTGCAGACGGCCCGCTCGGCGGGGCCGGCCCCGCGCTGACCGCGGGCCCGACCCGGTCTGCCGCGGCCGGGTCAGCCCGCGGTGACCGTCGCCCGGACGGCGCCGTCGGGCCCGGCCAGCAGCACGGGGGTGCCGGCTCCGCCGAGGTCGCGCACGGCCGCACGGTCCGCCTCCGGCACCGCGTCCGCCTCGGACACCACGGCCGCCGCCTCCAGCGACGTGGCGCCGCTCGCCACGGCCATGGCGACCGCGGTCCGCAGGGCGCTGAGCGACAGCGACTCCAGGGCAACGGTGCCCGCCACGTAGGTGCGGCCCGTCTCGTCGCGGACCGCCGCGCCCTCGGCGACGCCGTTGCGCGCCCGGGCCGAGCGGGCCAGGGTGATGATCTTGCGGTCTTCCGGGTGCAGCTCGTCACTCATGGCGGTCAGCGTAGCCGTCCCGTCCCCGCGGCCCCCGCCGCCTCCGGCCGCGGCCGGACGGGCGCTACCCGCCGTGCACCGCCCCGTCCGGCTCCGGGCCCGCCGGGTCCTCGTCCACGACGGCCGCGACCGGCTCGACGAGGACCGCGCCGATGCGGTTGCGGCGGCCCGACGGGGCCTCCGCGGTGAGCCGCAGCGCGGCCGGCGCCTGCGGTGCCGAGGCGGTCTCGGGGAGCGCCACGACGGCGGAGGCACCGGGGATCGGCACCCGGCCGAGCGTCTTGGCGAGCAGGCCGCCGACGGTCTCGACGTCCTCGTCGTCCAGGTCCACTCCGTAGAGCTCGCCCAGGTCGCCGAGGTCGAGGCGGGAGGTGACGCGGTGGCGTCCCCCGCCGAGCTCCACGACGGGCGGCAGCTCCCGGTCGTACTCGTCGGTGATCTCGCCGACGATCTCCTCCAGGATGTCCTCGATCGTGACGATGCCGGCCGTGCCGCCGTACTCGTCGATGACGACGGCGACGTGGTTGCGCTCGCGCTGCATCTCGCGCAGCAGGTCGCCGGCGTTCTTGGTGTCGGGGACGAAGAAGGCCGGGCGCATCAGCGAGGAGACCGGGTCGGCCTCGGCGTCCCGGTTGATGTGCACCCGGCGCGCGAGGTCCTTGAGGTAGACGATGCCGACGATGTCGTCCTCGCTCTCGCCCGTGACCGGGATGCGCGAGAAGCCGCTGCGCAGGGCGAGGGTCATGGCCTGGCGGATCGTCTTGAAGCGCTCGATGGCGACGAGCTCGGTGCGCGGCACCATCACCTCGCGCACCAGGGTGTCGCCGAGCTCGAAGACGGAGTGCACCATGCGGCGCTCCTCGTCCTCGATGAGGGACTCGCTCTCGGCGAGGTCCACCAGCGCCCGCAGCTCCGCCTCGGAGGCGAACGGGCCCTGGCGGAAGCCCTTGCCGGGGGTGAGCGCGTTGCCGAGGAGGATCAGCAGCGCCGGGACCGGGCCCATGACCCGGGCCAGCGGCAGCAGCACGTACGCCGCCGCGGTGGCGGTGTTCATCGGGTGCTGGCGGCCGATGGTGCGCGGCGAGACGCCCACCGCGACGTACGAGACAACGATCATGACGGCGACCGCCACCAGGACCGCCTGCCAGGTCCGTTCGAAGTGCCGGACGCACACCACGGTCACCAGCACCGCCGCCGCCATCTCGCAGGCCACCCGGACCAGCAGCGCGACATTGAGGTAGCGGGTCGGGTCCGAGGAGACCGCCAGCAGCTTGTCCGCGCCCCGCCGGCCGGCCCGCACCGCGGCCTCCGCGCGGAAGCGGGAGGTGCGGGCGAGACCGGCCTCGGCGCATGCGGCCAGCCAGGCGACGACCACCAGCAGGACGGCGAAGACCACCATCGCGATCAGTGGGTGGTCGTCGGGGCCGGCGACGGCCCCTGGATGCCGCGCTCGGCGCGCCAGCCGTCGAGGATGGCCTTCTGCAGGCCGAACATCTCGGCCTTCTCGTCGGCCTCCTCGTGGTCGTAACCGAGCAGGTGCAGCACCCCGTGGACGGTGAGCAGCTGCAGCTCCTCGTCCATGGAGTGCTTGGTCACGGCCGCGTCGCCCTGCTTCTTGGCCACCTCGGGGCAGAGCACGATGTCCCCGAGCAGGCCCTGCGGGGGCTCCTCGTCGTCCTTCCCGGGACGCAGCTCGTCCATCGGGAAGGACATCACGTCGGTGGGGCCCGGTTCGTCCATCCACTGGACGTGGAGCTGCTCCATGGCGTCGGCGTCGACCGCGATGACGGAGAGCTCGGACAGCGGGTGGATGCGCATGTGCTGCAGGGCGTAGCGGCTGATGTCGAGTACCGCCGCCTCGTCGAAGTCCCAGCCGGATTCGTTGTTGACGTCGATCGCCATAGTGCTTCGGTGGCTACTTTCGGTTGCCGTTGAGGTCGTCGTAGCGCTCGTAGGCGTCCACGATGCGCCCCACCAGCTTATGGCGTACGACATCGGTGCTCGTCAGCCGCGAGAAGTGCACGTCCTCGACGCCGTCCAGGATGTCCACGACCTGGCGCAGCCCGCTCTTCGTGCCACCGGGCAGGTCGACCTGCGTGACGTCGCCGGTGATGACGATCTTGGAGTCGAAGCCGAGCCGGGTGAGGAACATCTTCATCTGCTCGGCGCTGGTGTTCTGCGCCTCGTCGAGGATGATGAACGCGTCGTTGAGCGTGCGTCCGCGCATGTACGCCAGAGGAGCGACCTCGATCGTCCCGCTCGCCATGAGGCGGGGGATCGAGTCGGGGTCGATCATGTCGTGCAGCGCGTCGTACAGCGGGCGCAGGTAAGGGTCGATCTTCTCGTAGAGCGTGCCCGGCAGGAAGCCGAGCCGCTCGCCGGCCTCGACGGCGGGACGGGTCAGGATGATCCGGTTGACCTGCTTGGACTGCAGGGCCTGGACGGCCTTGGCCATGGCCAGGTAGGTCTTGCCGGTACCGGCCGGGCCGATGCCGAAGACGATCGTGTGCTTGTCGATCGCGTCGACGTAGCGCTTCTGGTTGAGGGTCTTGGGGCGGATCGTGCGGCCCCGGCTGGACAGGATGTTCTGGGTGAGCACCTGGGAGGGGGTCTCCTCCAGGCCGTCGGCTCCGCTGTCCTTGCGGAGCATGGCGATCGACCGCTCCACTGCGTCCTCCGTCATCGGCTGGCCTGTGCGCAGTACCAGCATCATCTCGTCGAAGAGGCGCTGGACCAGCGCGACGTCCGCGGGTTCACCGCTCGCGCTGATCTCATTGCCTCGTACATGGATGTCGACGGCCGGGAACGCCTGCTCTATCACGCGCAGGAGCGAGTCGCCGGACCCCAGGACCGTCACCATGGGGTGCTTGGCCGGTACGACGAAGTGGGCGCTCGCCCGCGGTTGCTGCGTTGTCGGTGTCTGAGTCATGGGCCAGGCTCGACGGCCTGCTCATCCCGCCTTCTGCTGTTCGACATGCCACTGGACTTGGGGTTCAAGGGTACGTCGGTACGGCTGGGGTGCCGAGAGGTTTTACGCTGCGTCACGCGACGGGTAGGAGCACGGAATGGAGATCCGCACCGGAGGACCCGAGGACCTGCCCGCGACGCTCGCCCTGCTGGACGGGGCGATCGCGTGGCTGACCGCGCACGGCCGCGGCGGCCAGTGGGGCACCCGCCCCTGGTCCTCCCGGCCCCCGGCGGTGGAACGGGTGACCCGCTACGCCGAGGAGTACCTGCTGCGCGCCGCCGAGGTGGACGGCCGGGTGGTCGGCGTGTGCGTGCTGGCCGAGGAGCGGCCCGACTACGCCCCGCCCGTGGACGAGCCCGAGCTGTACCTGCGGCTGCTGGTCACCGACCGGTCGCTGTCCGGCAGCGGCATCGGCGCCGCCCTGGTGGAGGACGCCGTCGCCGAGACGCGGCGGCGCGGCTTCGGGCTGCTGCGGGTCGACTGCTACGCGGGCGGCGAGGGCCGGCTCGTCCGGCAGTACGAGGCCCTGGGCTTCACCCGCGCCCAGCCCTTCGCCGTCTCCCGCGCCGAGGACGACCCCTGGCCGGGCCAGATCCTGGAGCGCCGGGTGTGATGCGCCCGCGAAAGGCATGCGTGCACGCGTTTCGCATGCCGGCGTGACGACATGGCGAACATCCGGATCGAGGACGTCCCCGACGACGTGCACCGCACCCTCGAGCGCCGCGCGATCGCGGCACACCAGTCCCTGGACGAGTACCTGCTCCGGAGGCTGATCGAGCAGGCGAGAACACCGACGGTCGACGACATCCTGGCCCGCGCGGCCCGGAAATCCGCGACTGCCGGCCACACCGTCGAGGACCTGCTGGGACCCGTCGACGAGGAGCGCCGCGGGTGATCGTCGTCGACGCGTGAGCAGCCGGCGGGGGACGCCCGGACCGAGCGCGCCAAGGCGGCCCGCTGCCTCGTCGACGTGATCGCCTGACGCCTGACCCGCCACGGCCCGCTCACCGCGTCAGCGCATCGGTGGCGGGCGGAAACCGATCGTCGGTACGGCGCGGCGCAGGGGCCAGCGGCGGGTGCCGGTGGGCAGCAGGTCGTCCAGGAAGGCGTAGCGGCGGAGTGCGGAGCGGTCCTGGTCGTCGTAGGCCTTCGCGTGCTGCCACCAGGCCGCGATCTCGATCCAGCCGGGCGCAGACAGCGAACCGCCGAACTCCTGCACCGACAGCGCGGCCGTGAGGCACGCGAAGGCCAGCCGGTCGGGGAGCGGCCAGCCGGCCAGCGTGCCGGTCATGAAGCCCGCGACGAAGACGTCCCCGGCGCCGGTGGGGTCCAGGGCCTCCACGGAGAGCGCCGGGACCTCGGCGGCCCGGCTGCCGGCGGAGTCGACCGCGTACGCGCCCTCGGGACCGAGCGTCACCACCGCCAGCGGGACCAGCTCGGCCAGCTTGCGGGCGGCGGCCCGGGGGCAGTCGGTGCGGGTGTAGCGCATGGCCTCGGCGGCGTTCGGCAGGAAGGCCTCGCAGTGCGCCAGGTCGGCGAGGTCGGCGATGTCCCAGCGGCCGCTGTCGTCCCAGCCGACGTCGGCGAAGATCCGGCTGCCCCGGTCCGCGGCGGTGCCGATCCACTCCTGCTGCGGGACCCCGGGCACCAGGGAGGCCACGCACGCCCGGCTCGGCGGCGGGCACGGCGGCGCGGGCTCCTCGGGCGGCGGGGCCTCGTGGCCGTGGCTGACCATGGTGCGCTCGCCCTCGTACGCCATGGAGACCGTGACCGGGGAGTGCCAGCCGGGGATCTTGCGGGACAGCCCCAGCTCGATGCCCTCCCCGTCTGCGAGGGAGTCCCAGCAGTACTCGCCGTACACGTCGTCGCCGAAGGCGGCCGCGAGCGAGGTGCGCAGCCCCAGCCGGGCGAGGGCGGTGGCCATGTTGGCCACCCCGCCGGGGCTCGACCCCATGCCGCGCGCCCAGGACTCGGTGCCGCGCACGGGCGCGCTGTCGAGACCGGTGAAGATGATGTCCAGGAAGACCGTGCCGGTCAGGTACACATCGGTCTCCGGGTCGTCCGGCCCGCGCACCGCCGCGAGCGGGTCGAGGACGGGCTGGTCTTCCACCCGGGCTCCTCCCGACCTGGTGTCGTTCCGACCGATCGTACGC
Organism: Streptomyces sp. NPDC008238; assembly: GCF_042956445.1. NCBI lineage: Bacteria > Bacillati > Actinomycetota > Actinomycetes > Kitasatosporales > Streptomycetaceae > Streptomyces > Streptomyces sp. NPDC008238. The sequence goes on from NZ_JBIBGK010000004.1 coordinate 175,636, forward strand.
GCGCCCGGGGCCGTGACCAGCGTTTGTCCGCGCGGGGACGCGGACGGATGCTGAGGGAAAGCGGATGACCCCCAGGGGCTGGAGATGCCCGGACACTCGGCCGCACCGCCACAACTGATCGTGACCACGGGGCCCGACTCCGGACGCGCCTACCCCGTGCCGGCCGGCTACTCGGAGATCGGCAGGCTCGCCGGCAGCGGGATCCGGCTGGACGAGGAGGGCGTGAGCCGGCGGCACGCCGCGATGAACCGCGCCGGCAGCCACGTCGTGCTCAGCGACCTCGGCTCGACCAACGGCACCTACCTCAACGGGGCCCTGCTCGACGCCCCGCGGCCCCTCCACGACGGGGACCTGCTGCGCATCGGCCACGTCGAACTGCGGCTGTCGGTGGAGTCGGCCCGGCAGGGGCTGGCGGACCCCGGGGAGCCGGTCGGTCCCGTGGACACCGGTGAGGAGGCGGAGGCCGGGGAGGGCAGGGAGGCGGGGGAGGCCGGGGAGGTCGCGGAGGCCGCGGAGCCCGGGGAGGTCGCGGAGCCCGGGGAGCTCGCGGGCGGCGCTCCCCCGCCGCTGACCGTCCTGCACGACCTCGGGGACACCCGCGCCCCGTCCGGGCCGGGCCGCACCCACCGGCACCCGTCGGGGCGCGCGCAGTACCTCGCCGGGCGCCGGCGCTACGGGGGCGGCGACGAGGTGCCCGAGGCGGACCCCGGAGCCGCCGAGGATGCCTGGACCGGGCTGTTCCGGGTGCCGGGACCGGGGCGGGTGCTCATGGCCGCGGGGGTACTGGTGGCGCTGGCAGGGTTCGCCCTGTGGGTGTCCCTGATCCTCAGCCTGCTGGGCGGCGCGGGCAGCGCGCAGGCCCCGCCGGACCCCTTCACGGAGACCCTGTGGGGGGTGCCGAAGGCACCGCTGGGCTTCACCGCGTTCGCGGCGGGCGCCGTGCTCTGCGCGGGCGGCGCGGCCCTGTCCCGGCACGCGCGCGGGAGGAGCGCCGCGCCGGGACGGCGGCGCCCCGGCCGGCACCGCCACTGAGCCGGCGCCGGGCCCGACACCGGGGTACGGCAGGCGATCTGAGGGGCGGTCACGCCCACGCACCGTCCGGGCTCCCGGCCCGGCGTCCTACGCGCCCTGGCCGGCGGCGCGCCGCCAGCCCGCGGTGCCGGTCCCCCCGCGCGGCGGGCGCGGGCCGCGGCGGTGCGAACGGGCCAGCCACAGGCCCCGGCCCAGGGACCACAGGACCAGCCCGGCGACGACGGGCCCGCCCAGCAGGATCGCCAGCCCCGCCCCGATGTTGGCGCCGATGACCCCGGCCGTCACCGTCCGCCAGATCGCCCCGGTCAGCACCCCGGCCGCGGCCAACGGCCCTATCACCGCCCACCACCGGCCGTCGAAACGGTCGGGCCCGGGGCGGGAGGCCCGGCCCAGCAGCACCGCCGCGGCGGTGGCCAGCACGGCCGCGGCCGCGCCGATCGCGGTCTCCGCGCCTTCCGGGATGCCGAAGGGCCGGACCATGTAGTCCAGTTCGGAGGGCTCGAAGCCCGCGGCGTCCTGCCGGCCCATGAGCCCCCAGGTGGCGACGGGCGCGGTCACGATTAGCGCGGCGGCCGCCGCGGTCCGTATCAGGTGCTTTCGCATGCCTCCATGCTCCGCCCGTGCGGCACGGCCCGCATGAGTGCGCGTACTCAGACGGGGCGCGCGGCCGCACTCAGAACGTGTGGGCGTCCACCTCGGCGAGGTACCGGGCCCGCAACTCCTCCTCGTCGTCGAGGAAGGCGGCCAGGAAGGAGTTGCGGGCGAGCTTGCGCAGGTCGTCCTCGCCGAGCGGGAGCGCGCCGGCCACGGCGTCGAAGGTGTCGCCCGCGTAGCCGCCGAAGTAGGCGGGGTCGTCCGAGTTCAGGGTGACCAGCAGCCCCGCGTCGAGCATGGCGGGCAGCGGGTAGTCGGCGAGGGTGTCCACGCAGCGCAGCCGCACGTTGGACAGCGGGCAGACGGTCAACGGCACCTGGTCGCGGACCAGCCGGGCCACCAGGTCCGGGTCCTCCATGCTGCGGATGCCGTGGTCGATCCGGTCGACCCCGAGCACGTCCAGCGCCTCCCGCACGTACTCCGGCGGGCCCTCCTCGCCCGCGTGCGCGACCCGGCGCAGGCCCGCCGCCGCGGCCGCCTCGTACACCGCGCGGAACTTCGACGGCGGGTGGCCGACCTCGGCGGAGTCCAGGCCGACGGCGCTGATCCGGTGCAGGTGCGGCCGGGCCGCCTCGAAGGTCTCCAGCGCGGACTCGGCGGACTCGTCCCGTAGGAAGCACATGATCAGCCGCGTGCTGACGCCGTGCCGCTCCGGGGCGCGGTCCAGCGCATTCGCCAGGCCCTCCACCACCGTGCCGAGCGGGACGCCGCGCGCGGTGTGGGCCTGCGGGTCGAAGAAGACCTCGGCGTGCCGCACGCCCTGCGAGGCGGCGCGGGTCAGGTAGGCGTCGGCGAGGTCGGTGAAGTCCTGCTCGGTGCGGAGCACCGCCATGAGCGCGTAGTACAGGTCCAGGAAGGACTGCAGGTCGCTGAAGGAGTACGCCTGCCGCAGCTCCTCGGCCGAGGCGTACGGCAGGTCGACCCCGTTGCGCTCGGCCAGGGCGAAGGCGAGTTCGGGTTCGAGGGTGCCCTCGATGTGCAGGTGCAGTTCGGCCTTCGGAATGCTCACCCGGCAACCGTACAGGTCAGAGGCATACGGACGGCTCCGCCCGCCCGGAGCGCTGCGGCGGATCATCCCCCGGCACGGCCACCGCGCAACGCGGATCCCCGGTCGGGCGGAGCGGCGCCTCGACTGGCGCCGGGAGTGTCCCGCCGCGGCACGGTGACGCGCACCCCACCCCCAGCACCGCCACCCCACAACGCGAATACCCCGGGCGGGCGCGCCCACGGCGGCGCGGAAGAGGACCCCGTGAGGGCCAGGCGGCGCGGCGCACGCCGGAGCGGCGGCTCAACGGCCGCCGGGAGTCTCCAGCCGCGGCACGGTGACCCACCCCTGCCACCCCGCAAGGCGGATACCCCGGGCGGGCGGAGCGGCGCCCCAACGGCTCGCCGGAAGGCGGGCCTTGAAGGCCCACCAACTTTGCCGGAAGTCACCCGGCACGGTCACGGTGACGCGCACACCACCCCCGTTACCCCGCAACGCTGATGCCCCGGCGAGCGCGCCCACGCCGGCGCGGCGCACGGCGGCCCGGCGCCTCAACGACCGCCCGGAAGGCGGGCCCCGAAGATCCCCCGCTCCGCCAGAAGTCCCTCCGGAGACCCCGGGCGGGCGGAGCGGCGCCTCAACGGCTCCCCGCAAGCCGGGTCCTGAAGGTCCCCCGCTCCGCCGGAAATCCCCCGGCACGGTCACCGTGACGCGCACCCCACCACCACCCCCGCCACCCCGCAACGCGGATGCCGCGGGCGGGCGCGCCCACGCCGGCGCGGAAGAGAACGCCGGGAAGGGGGAGTTCGAGGTCGGAAGTCAGTCCTGGCGGCGCTTCGGGACCGTGACCCGGCCGAGGTCCTGGGCGACGGTCAGCTCGCCGTCGAAGCCCGCGTCCCGCGCCTGGCGCTCGAACTGCGCGGGGTCGGTGTAGCGCTGCGAGAAGTGCGTGAGCACCAGGTGCCGGACGCCGGACTCCGCCGCCACCCGGGCGGACTGACCTGCCGTCAGGTGCCCGTGCTCCTCCGCGAGCGCGACGTCCTCGTCCAGGAAGGTCGACTCGATGACCAGCATGTCGCAGCCGTCGGCGAGGGCGTACACCGCGTCGCAGAGCCGGGTGTCCATCACGAAGGCGAAGCGCTGCCCGGGGCGCGGCTCGCTCACGTCGGCGAGGGTCACCCCGTCCACCTCGCCCTCGCGCTGCAGCCGGCCCACCGCGGGGCCGGTGACGCCGTGCGCCGCGAGCCGCTCGCGCAGCATGCGGCGCCCGTCGGGCTCCACCAGCCGGTAGCCGTAGGCCTCCACCGGGTGCGACAGCCGGCGCGCCTCCAGCCGGAACGCGTCGGAGTCGACCAGCACGGCCGCCTCGCCGGCCACCGGTTCCTCGCGCAGCCGCACGGTCTCACGGTAGGCGGTGGCGTACCGCAGCCGGTCGAAGAAGCGGCGGCCGGACTCGGGGTAGTGGGCCGTGACGGGGTGCGGCACCCGGTCGAGGTTGATCCGCTGGATCACCCCGGCCAGGCCCAGGCTGTGGTCCCCGTGGAAGTGGGTCACGCACAGCCTGGTCAGGTCGTGCGCCGCCACCCCGGCCCGCAGCATCTGGCGCTGCGTGCCCTCCCCCGGGTCGAAGAGGATGCCCTCGGCGTCCCAGCGCAGGAAGTAGCCGTTGTGGTTGCGGTGCCGTGTCGGGACCTGGCTGGCCGTGCCGAGCACGACCAATTCACGTGCGGACACCGTCGGTTACCCGGGCGGCCACTCGAGGCCACGGCCGCCCAGCACGTGGGCGTGCGCGTGGAAGACGGTCTGGCCCGCTCCCGCGCCGGTGTTGAAGACGATCCGGTAGCCGCTGCCGTCCACCTTGTCCTCGGTGGCGACCTCGCCCGCCTCCCGCAGCACGTCCGCGGCGAGCTGCGGCGCCTGGGCGGCCAGCGAGGCGGCGTCCGGGTAGTGCGCCTTGGGAATGACCAGGACGTGCGTGGGCGCTTGGGGGTTTATGTCGCGGAACGCGACGGTCGTCGCGGTCTCCCGCACGACGGTCGCGGGGACGCTCCCCGCGACGATCTTGCAGAACAGGCAGTCCGCCTGCGGCTCTCCCGCCACCTGACGCCTCCGTCCAGGGGTTGACCAGTACGTCCCGCATGCTACCGGTGCCCCACGCGGCGGCGCGCCGCCACGGGGCCCGGGTCGCGCCGGGCCCCGCGCCCCGCCGCTACGGCAACGGCGGCGCGGTGCGCGCCGGGTCGGCCTCCAGCGCCTCCAGGGCGAGGCGGACGGCCTCGTCGAGCTGCGGGTCGCGCCCGGCGGCGTGGTCCTGCGGGGTGTGGACGACCTCGACGTCCGGGTCGACGCCGTGGTTCTCCACGTCCCAGCCCACGCCCTCCAGCCACGTGGCGTACTTCGGCTGGGTGACCAGCGTCCCGTCGACCAGGTGGTAGCGGGAGTCGATGCCGATGACGCCGCCCCACGTCCTGGTGCCCACCACGGGCCCGATCCCCAGAGCCTTGATCGCCGCGTTGACGATGTCGCCGTCCGAGCCGGAGAACTCGTTGGCGACGGCCACGACGGGCCCGCGCGGCGCGTCCAGCGGGTAGCTGAAGGCCGGCAGCCCGCGCGGCAGGTCCCAGCCGACGATGCGCCGCGCCAGCTTCTCCACGACCAGTTGCGAGGTGTGGCCGCCGCGGTTCTCCCGCACGTCCACGACCAGTCCCTCCCGGACGACCTCCACGCGCAGGTCGCGGTGGAGCTGGGCCCAGCCGGAGCCGACCATGTCGGGGACGTGCAGGTACCCCAGCCGGCCGCCGGACAGCTCGCGCACGTACGCCCGGCGTCCGGCGACCCAGTCGTGGTAGCGCAGCGGCTCCTCGTCCGCGATGGGCACGACGACGACGTGGCGCGCCGCCCCGCCGTCGGCCGGGCCGACGGTGAGCTCGACCGGCTTGCGCACGGTGCCGATCAGCAGCGGGCCGGGGCCGGTCAGCGGGTCCACGGGCCGTCCGTCGACCGCGAGGATCGCGTCGCCGGCCCGGACCGCGACGCCCGGCGCGGCCAGCGGGGAGCCGGCCAGCGGGTCGGAGGTCTCCGAGGGCAGCACCCGCTGCACGCGCCACACGCCGTCGGCGTCGCGGGCGAGGTCCGCGCCCAGCAGGCCCTGGCGGTGCAGCCCGTCGCCACGGCCGCCGGCCGGCATGACGTAGGCGTGCGAGGTGCCGAGCTCGCCGGCCACCTCCCAGAGCAGGTCGACGAGGTCGTCGTGGGTGGCGACCCGGTCCAGGACGGGCCGGTAGCGCTCGCGTACGCCGTCCCAGTCGACGCCGCCCATGTCGGCGCGCCAGAAGTTGTCCCGCATCAGGCGGTGCGACTCGTCGTACATCTGGCGCCACTCGGCCTGCGGGTCCACGGTGACGCGGACCCGGGAGAGGTCGACGGTGACGTTGCTGTCGGTCTCGTCGTCGGACGGGGCCGACTGGTGGTCGGCCGAGGCCACCCGCAGCCGGTGACCGGACGTCACCAGGACCTTGTTGCCGTCGCCGCTGACGGCGAAGTCGTCGGCGTCGTCGGCGATGTCCTCCACGCGCAGCTGCTTGAGGTCGTAGCGCTCCAGCGCGGTGGACGGCGGCTCGGCCTCGGGCGAGGCCAGGCTCGCGCCCAGGACCCCGCGCACGGGGTGCCGCAGCCACAGGACGCCGTCCTTGGCCGCGCGCAGCGTGGAGTAGCGGGCCGCCTCGACCGGGAAGGGCACGATGCGGTCGGCCAGGCCCTCGGCGTCCACCTTGGTGACGGGGGTGCGGGGCCGGTCCTCGCCGTCCTCCGTACGGGAGTCCTTCTTGCCGTCGTCCTGGGCGCGGTCGTCGCCGTCCTTGTCCTCGGCGGAGGAGTCGACCGGGCGCCCGTGGCGCTGCGGGCCGAAGGGCGAGGGCGTGGTGGCGGCGAGGGTGATCAGGTGGGGGCGGCAGGCGCCGAGGAAGGCCATGTCGAAGACGTGGTCGTCGTAGGCCGGGTCGAAGGAGCGCTCGGAGAGGAACGCCAGGTGCTTGCCGTCGGCGGTGAAGGCGGGCGAGGAGTCCCGGAAGCGCAGCGGGGTCGCGTCGACGACGGTGAGGTCGGCGGTCGAGGCCAGCTTGAGCCGGCGCAGCGGGTCGGGTCCGGCGTGCGACCAGGCGAGCCAGGCCGAGTCGGGCGAGAAGGCGAGGCCGGTGGCGTGGCCGTGCTCGCCCTCCACGACGGTGCGGACCTCGCCGGTCTGGGCCTCGACGAGCAGCACCCGGCCGTCGTGCGAGGCGACGGCGATCCGGTGGCCGTCCGGGGAGACGGTCATCGCCAGCACCCGGCCGAGCCGCCCGGCGGCCAGCCGGCGGGGCGCGGCCGGGCCGGTGCCCGCCGCGGGGGCGATCTCCAGCGCGTCCTCGCCCTCGGCGTCGGTGACCCAGACGACCTGCTGGTCGCCCTCGCCGCCGAACACCCGCGGCAGCCGTGTGCGCACCCCCGGCTCGGCGGACAACGCCCGTGCCGGGCCGCCCCGGTGGGTGACCCAGTGCGTGGTGCCGCGGATCTCCACCGCGCTGCCGCGGCCGGTGTGGTCGGGCCGTGCGTCGCCGAGGTGGTGGGCCGCGTGGACCGGGTGCGGCTGCAGGTCGGCGCGCTGGCCGCCGAGGCGCACCTCGACCGGGCGGGCCTGCGCGCCGTCGAGGTCGTCCAGCAGGAACAGCCGTCCGGTGCTGGTCCAGACGACGCGGGTGCCGTCGGTGGCGGCCTGGCGCGCGTAGAAGCCGCCGTCCCCGACGGCGGTGTGCCGGCGCAGGTCGCCGCCGTCGGGAAGGCTGGAGTAGAGGGCGCCGACGCCCTCGTGGTCGGAGAGGAAGGCGATCCGGTCGCCCACCCACATCGGGTACTCCAGGTTGCCGTCCAGGTCGGCGTGGACGCGCTCGAACTCCCCGTCGCCGGTACGGTCGATCCACAACTTGCCCGCGGTGCCGCCCCGGTAGCGTTTCCAGGCCGCCGCCTCGCGGCCCATGGTGGCCGACAGCAGCAGCACGGCCCCGTCCGGGCCGTGGGCGACGGCCCCGACCGGTCCGTACGGCAGCGTCGTGGCGGGACCGCCGTCGACCGGGATCGCCCGCGCCCAACTGCGGCGCAGCGAGGCCTGACCGTAGGTGCTGATGGCCAGCACGTCGCCGCCGGGCGTCCAGCCCCGCACCGAGGTGCGGCCGCTGCCCCAGTACGTGAGCCGCTTCGACGGCCCGCCGTCGGCCGGCGCGACGTGCACCTCGGGTGCGCCGTCCCGGGTCGAGGTCCACGCGATGAGCGTCCCGTCGGGCGAGAACCGCGGGTGGTTGACGGGCATGTTGTCGGCGCTCACCCGCCAGGCCCGGCCGGTGCCGTCCAGCGGGGCGGCCCAGACGTCGTCCTCGGCGGTGAAGGTGACCAGGTCACCGTGCAGGTGCGGGAAGCGGAGGTACGCGGGGTGCGAAGGCTGCTGCGTCACGTCGTCACACTAACCACCCGGGGCCACGCTGGTCGGGGGTTTTCGATCTCATTGCCCGCCAGGGGCGTTCGGCCCCGGCGGCCGCCTCAGCCCCAGCGGCCGGTGCGGCCCAGCAGGAGGGCCGTCGCGGCGACGCCGGCGGTGGAGGTGCGCAGCACGCTCCCACCGAGGCGGTACGGCTCGGCCCCGGCCGCGGCGAAGGCGTCGAGCTCCTCGGGGGACACCCCGCCCTCGGGGCCCACGACGAGCACGATGTCGCCCTCGGGCGGCAACGGGGCGGTGGCGAGCGGCTCGGAGCCCTCCTCGTGGAGGACCGCGGCGAACGCGGCGCCGGACAGCAGCTCAAGGAGCTGCCGGGTCGTCAGCAGGTCGGGGACCTCGGGGAACCGCAGCCGCCGGGCCTGCTTGGCGGCCTCACGGGCGGTGGAACGCCACTTGGCCAGCGACTTGGCGCCGCGCTCGCCCTTCCACTGGGTGATGCAGCGCGCCGCGGCCCACGGCACGACGGCGTCCACCCCGACCTCGGTCATGGTCTCGACGGCGAGTTCACCGCGGTCGCCCTTGGGCAGCGCCTGGACGACCGTGATCCGCGGGCGGGGCGGGGCCTCCTCGCGGACCTCGGCGACGGCGACCTCGAGCGTGTCCTTGCCGTCGACGGCCGCCACCGTGCCATACGCGCCGCGTCCCAGGCCGTCGGTGAGCACGATCTCCTCCCCGGCCCGCAGCCGGCGCACGGAGACCGCGTGCCGTCCCTCGGGGCCGGAGAGCGTGATGCGGGCCCGGTCCAGCACGCCGGGTTCGACAACGAAGACGGGTGCGGTCACGCGGCGGTCCTCGGGAAGCGGTGGGTCAGGGCGGCCATGCGCCCATCGTGCCACGGCGGACGACGGCCCGCGGTCCGGGGTGGACGACACCCCGGACCGCGGGCCGCTGGGCGGTCAGCGCCCGTTGAACGCGTCCTTCAAGCGGGAGAACAGCCCCTGCTGGCCCGGCTGGAACTGCCCCAGGGGGCGCTCCTCGCCGCGCAGCTTCGCCAGGCGGCGCAGCAGTTCCTCCTGCTCCGGGTCGAGCTTGCCCGGGGTCTGGACCTCGACGTGCACGATGAGGTCGCCCCGGCCGCCGCCCCGCAGGTGCGTGATGCCGCGCTGGTGGAGCGGGATCGACTGGCCGGACTGCGTCCCGGGCCGGATGTCGATCTCCTCCATCCCGTCCAGGGTCTCCAGCGGGACCTTGGTGCCCAGCGCCGCGGCCGTCATCGGGATCGTGACGGTGCAGTGCAGGTCGTCGCCGCGCCGCTGGAACATCGGGTGCGGCAACTCGCGGATCTCGACGTACAGGTCGCCGGCGGGGCCGCCGCCGGGGCCGACCTCGCCCTCGCCCGCCAGCTGGATGCGGGTGCCGTTGTCGACACCGGCCGGGATCTTGACCGTCAGCGTGCGCCGCGACCGGATCCGGCCGTCGCCGGCGCACTCCGGGCACGGGGTCGGCACGACGGTGCCGAAGCCCTGGCACTGCGGGCACGGCCGGGAGGTCATGACCTGGCCGAGGAAGGACCGCGTGACCTGCGAGACCTCGCCGCGGCCGCGGCACATGTCACAGGTCTGCGCGGTCGTACCCGGGGCTGCGCCCTCGCCGTGGCAGGTGTTGCATACCACGGCCGTGTCGACCTGGATGTCCTTGGTCGTGCCGAAGGCCGCCTCGTCCAGCTCGATCTCCAGCCGGATCATGGCGTCCTGGCCGCGCCGGGTGCGCGAGCGCGGGCCGCGCTGCGACGCCGTGCCGAAGAAGGCGTCCATGATGTCGCTGAAGTTGCCGAAGCCCTGGCCGAAGCCCGCACCCGCGCCGGCACCGCCGCCGTTGGCGGACAGCGGGTCGCCGCCGAGGTCGTAGACCTGCTTCTTCTGCGGGTCCGAGAGCACCTCGTAAGCGGCGTTGATCTCCTTGAACCGCTCCTGGGTCTTCGGGTCCGGATTGACGTCCGGGTGCAGCTCTCGCGCGAGACGGCGGAAGGCCTTCTTGATCTCGTCCGGGCCTGCGTCGCGGCGCACGCCGAGCACGGCGTAATAGTCCGTGGCCACTACGACTCCGCCAGGATCTGTCCGACGTAACGTGCCACTGCGCGTACCGCTCCCATCGTTCCGGGGTAGTCCATGCGGGTCGGTCCGACCACGCCGAGTTTCGCCACCGCCTCGTCGCCCGAACCGTAGCCGACGGAGACGACCGATGTGGAGTTCAGGCCCTCATGGAAGTTCTCGTGACCGATTCTCACCGTCACGCCCGAGTCCTTGGCCTCGCCCAGCAGCTTGAGGAGCACCACCTGCTCCTCGAGCGCCTCCAGCACCGGGCGGATCGTCAGCGGGAAGTCGTGCCCGAAGCGGGTCAGGTTGGCCGTGCCGCCGAGCATGATCCGCTCCTCGGTCTCCTCGACCAGGGTCTCCAGGAGTGTGGCGAGGACCACCTGGACGGAGGGCCGTTCGTCGGGCTCGAAGCCCTCGGGGAGTTCCTGCACCAGCGGCGGGACGTCGCTGAACCGGCGCCCCACCACCCGGCTGTTCAGCCGGGCGCGCAGGTCGGCCAGCACGGTCTCGCCGACCGGTGAGGGGACGTCCACCAGCCGCTGCTCCACCCGTCCGGTGTCCGTGATCAGCACCAGCATGATCCGGGCCGGGGCGAGCGCGAGCAGCTCCACGTGGCGCACCGTCGAGCGGGTGAGCGACGGGTACTGGACGATCGCGACCTGCCGGGTCAGCTGCGCCAGCAGCCGCACCGTACGAGCCACCACGTCGTCGAGGTCGACGGCGCCGTCCAGGAAGTTCCCGATGGCCCGGCGCTCGGCGCCGGAGAGCGGCTTGACGCTGGTGAGCCGGTCGACGAAGAGCCGGTAGCCCTTGTCGGTCGGCACGCGGCCGGCGCTGGTGTGGGGCTGCTGGATGTAGCCCTCCTCCTCCAGCACGGCCATGTCGTTGCGGACGGTCGCCGGGGACACGCCGAGGGCGTGCCGTTCGGTGAGCGCCTTCGAGCCGACCGGCTCCTCGGTGCCCACGTAGTCCTGGACGATGGCACGCAGTACTTCCAGCCGTCGTTCACTGAGCATCGCGCACCTCCAGTCGCTCGGTCACCGTGCGGGTCGTGTCGCCCCCGTGGCCTGGCACTCCTCTTCCCTGAGTGCCAGTTTTCCCCAAGTCAGTGTACGGCGGGGTGGCAAGACCTCGGCAAGGGCCCGTCCACGGGTCCGGCCCCGGGACGTCCTTGACCGGCCACCGTAGCGGGCGCCGGGCCGGTCGCGGGGATACCGTCGCGTTGTGGAGACCACACCGACCCCGCCGGGCTCCCCCGGCGGCTGGGAACAGCTCGCACCGGGGGTCGCGCGGCGGCGGCTGCCGTTCCTCGACGTCACCGTCGGGGTCGTGGTCGGCGACGGAGGCGTGCTGCTGGTCGACACCGGTTCCTCCGTCCCCGAGGGCGCCGGACTGCGCCGGGAGGTCCGCGAACTGACCGGGCGGGACGTGACGCACATCGCACTCACCCACGGCCACTTCGACCACGTCTTCGGCACCGCCGCCTTCGAGGGCGCCGAGGTCTTCGGCGAGATGACCCTCGACACCTACCTCGACCGCGAGCGCTTCTCCCTGGGCCGGGACGCCGTCGGGCACGGCGCCGCGGAGGCCGAGTCCGCACAGGCGGTGGAGGCACTCGTGCGCCCCGGCCGGCTCGTGGACGGCTCGTACGAACTCGACCTCGGCGGCGACCGGCAGGTCCTGCTGGTCCACCCGGGTGAGGGACACACCACGCACGACCTGGTGGTGGTCGTACCGGGCACGCCGCCCGTGGTCTTCTGCGGCGACCTCGTCGAGGAGTCCGGCGAGCCCCAGGCCGGGCCCGACGCCGCCCCGCACGCCTGGCCCGCCGCCCTGGACCGGCTGCTCCTGCTGGGCGGCGAGACCGCGCTGTACGTGCCGGGCCACGGCGCCGTCGTCGACGCCCGCTTCGTCCGCGCCCAACGGGACGCGCTCGCCGCCCGGTTCGGATCCGCTTGAGCCGCGCACCGCGCGGATACGATCCCTGGCATGCGCAGCCGCAGCTACGACCCCGACCTCACCCCGCCGTGGAAACGGCCCGCGACCCCCGCGCCCGAGGTCGCGGCCGAGCGCGACCTGGTGGTGGAGGAGGTGTCCACCGGCTTCTGCGGCGCGGTCGTGCGCTGCGAGAAGACCGCCGAGGGCCCCACGGTCACCCTCGAGGACCGCTTCGGCAAGCACCGCGTGTTCCCGATGGCCCCGCGCGGCTTCCTCCTGGAGGGCCGCGTGGTCACCCTCGTGCGGCCCTCCACCGCCGCCCCCGCGGCCGGGCCGCGGCTGACCGCCTCCGGCTCGATCGCCGTCCCCGGCGCCCGGGCCCGGATCGCCCGGGCGGGCCGGATCTACGTCGAGGGCCGCCACGACGCGGAACTGGTCGAACGTGTCTGGGGCGACGACCTCCGCGTCGAGGGCGTCGTCGTCGAGTACCTGGACGGCGTCGACGACCTCCCCGCCATCGTCGCCTCCTTCGAGCCCGGCCCGGACGCCCGCCTCGGCGTGCTCGTCGACCACCTCGTGCCCGGCAGCAAGGAGTCCCGCATCGCCGCGCAGGTCACCGGCGAGCACGTCCTGGTCGTCGGCCACCCCTACATCGACGTCTGGGAGGCCGTGAAGCCCTCCTCCCTCGGCATCCCCGCCTGGCCGGCCGTCCCCCGCGGCCAGGACTGGAAGACCGGCGTGTGCCGCGCCCTGGGCTGGCCCGAGAACACCGGCGCCGCCTGGCAGCGCATCCTGGGCGCCGTCCGCTCCTACCGGGACCTGCAGCCGGAACTGCTGGGCCGCGTGGAGGAGCTGATCGACTTCGTCACGGCCCCGGGGTGAGCCCCGGCAGGACCCCGAACTTTGACGTGTCCAGCACGACGCCGACCACGGGCAACCGCACCGACTCCCCGAACTTCCAGGTCCGCTCGGCCCGGTAGTCGGCCTGCTCGCCCGTGCCGGCGGGCTCGGTGAGGACGACGCACTTGGCGGCCAGGGGGTCGACGAACACGTGGACGGGGACCTTCCCGGCGGCGTACAGCGACCGCTTGACGACGTGGTCCCGGTGGGCGCTGGTCCGGGAGAGGACCTCGGCGACCAGGGTGACCGCCTCCGACGGCAGCAGGCGCCCCGATGCGGGGCCCGCACCGCGCTCGAGGATCACGAGGTCCAGCTGGGGTTCGCTCGCCTCCTCCGGAATCGCGATGTCCTGCGTCTGCGAGCGCCTCCAGCGCGTGCGGGGGAACCGGTCGGTCATCGCGTCGATGATGTCGTTGTGGACCAGGTCCGGCCCGGACGTCATCACGATTTCGCCTCTGAGGAGCTCGACCTTGGCCCCCTCGGGAACCTGGAGGTTCTCGAAGAAGTCGGTCATTCGGCGAGCATGCGTAAGGAGGCACTACCGGTATGTGCAGTGCTTCACTCCGGCGAGTGATCGGGCCGGCCCGGGAGGCTCAGTCGACCAGGTCCCTGACGACGGCGTCGGCCAGCAGCCGGCCGCGCAGCGTGAGGACGGCGCGGCCCTCGCGGTAAGGACCGGTCTCCAGGAGACCGTCCCTTACGGCGCGCTCCGCGGCCCCGGCCCCCGCCGGGGCCAGCACGTCGAGGGGGCAGCCGTCGGACAGCCTCAGCTCCAGCAGGATCCGCTCCACCCGGCGGTCCTCCGCCGCCAGCACCTCACGGCCCGCCCCGGGACTGCGCCCCTCGGCGAGCGCCGCCGCGTACGCCGCCGGGTGCTTCACGTTCCACCAGCGCACCCCGCCCACGTGGCTGTGCGCCCCCGGCCCGGCGCCCCACCAGTCCGCGCCGGTCCAGTACAGCTCGTTGTGACGGCACCGGGCCTCCGGCGAGGTCGCCCAGTTCGACACCTCGTACCAGCCGTACCCGGCCGCCGCCAGGCGCTCCTCCGCGATCAGGTAGCGGTCCGCGTGCACGTCGTCGTCCGTCATCGGCACCTCGCCGCGCCGGATCCTGCGCGCCAGCTGCGTGCCCTCCTCCACGATCAGCGCGTACGCCGACACATGGTCCGGGCCCGCGGCGATCGCGGCGTCCAGCGACGCCCGCCAGTCGTCGTCCGACTCCCCGGGCGTGCCGTAGATCAGGTCCAGGTTGACGTGCTCGAACCCCGCCGCCCGCGCCTCCGCCACGCACTCCTCCGGGCGCCCGGGCGTGTGCCGCCGGTCCAGCACCTGCAGCACGTGCGGCCGGGCGCTCTGCATCCCGAACGAGACCCGCGTGTACCCCCCGGCCCGCAGCTCCTCCAGGTACGCCGGGTCCACGGACTCCGGGTTCGCCTCCGTCGTGACCTCCGCGCCCTCCGCCAGGCCGAACTCGTCCCGGATCGCCCCCAGCATCCGCGTCAGGTCCGCCGCCGGCAGGAGCGTCGGCGTCCCGCCGCCGACGAACACGGTCTCCACGCGCCGGGGGTCGTCGCCCAGCACCTTGCGGGCCAGCCGGATCTCGTCGACCAGGGTGTCGGCGTAGTTCTCCCGGGAGGCGAGCACGCCGCCGGTGCCGCGCAGCTCGGCGGCGGTGTACGTGTTGAAGTCGCAGTAGCCGCAGCGGGTGGCGCAGTACGGGACGTGGAGGTAGAACCCCAGCGGGCGGGACTGCGCGTCGCGCAGGGCGGTCGGCGGGAGCGCGCCGTCCTCGGGCATCGGCTCCCCGTCGGGCAGTACGGATGGCATGCCCCCATTGTCCGCCATCCCCTCCGGGTGCGGTTCCGGGGGCGGCTGCGGGCGGCTGCGCCGGGCCACCTGGTTGTTCGCGTGCACGCTGTGTGCGCCTGCGGGCGGCTGCGCCGGGCCACCTGGCTGTTTGCGTGCACGTTGTGTGCGCCTGCGGCGGGCTGTCTCCCGCCCTCCCGCCCGATTACCCGGCGCGATTGGTGCGAGCCTGCGCAAGTTCGTCTGGGGTCGGCGCCGCGCCGGCGCACGTCCTCAACGCTCGCGGTTTACCCCAACATCATTCGGCACCGCGTCCGCCGCTCGTCGTTTCCGGGCGCACCCCGACACACCCCCTCCCGTCGTATGGCGCACAACGGCCGGTCGGGGGTGAGGAGGCGGTCCGGGGGTGCCCCGGACCGCTCACTTGCCCCACGGCCCCGCGGTTCCAGCCCCGCACCATTCGGCACCGGGTCCGCCGCTCGTTTCCAGCGGGCCTTCGGCCAGGGGGAGCACCCCGCCACACCCCCTCCCTGTTGCGCGGGGGCAGGGTGTCCCGTTGGGGGTGCGCCGGACAGGTGCGGTGCCCCCGGACCGCCTTCTGACCACCCACCGGCCGTTGGCCGCGACGGATACGGAGGGGGAGGGGTCGTAGGGGTGGGCGTTCTGGACGCTGACGTGTATTTGATGTGCAGCAGCGACGGCACCGACGAGTGCTGCCCGCCATGCACATAAATATGCGGTACAGAATGCCCACCCCGGAGGCCCCGCCCCCGGCCCACCAACCCACAGAGCGCACGCCCGCACCAACCGCGCCGGGCAATCGGGAGGGAGGGCGGGCGAACCCCCAACAGAAACCACAACGGCGCCGCACACGACAACAGGCCGCAACCAACGACCCGGCACCGCGTAGCGCCCCTCACTGGGCCTGAAGCACGAGCACCGCAAGATCGTCGTCCGGCGGCGCCACATCGTATTCGTGCACCGCCCGCCGGATCCGCTCCGCCACCCCCGCCGCCCCCAGCCCGGCGCAAGCCGCGAGCACGGCCGCGAGCCCGTCGTCGTCGTCGAACTGCCGGCTCCCGTTGCGCCGCTCGGTCACCCCGTCCGTGACGCACAGCAGCGTGTCCCCGGGAGCCAGCCGGAACGATTCGCTGCGGTACCGCGCGTCGTCCGTGATCCCCAGCAGTATCTGCGGCACCGCCGCGGGCCGTACCGCGCCGCCGCCGGTGAGGAGCAGCGGAAGGGGGTGCCCGGCGCTGGCCAGCGTGCACAGGGCACCACCCGGGCCACCCGGGCCGCCCACCCCCGGTCCGGCCCCTTCCGGCACGATCTCCCCGTACAGCAGGGACAGGAAGCGCGGCCCCACGTCCCACCCCGGCCCGAGCGCGTCGCCGAGCGTGACCGCCGCGGCCTCGTCCGCGAGGGCCCGGTTGAGCCGGTCGAGGACCTCCGCGACGCCGTAGCCCTCGCGCGCGAGGAGCCGCATGACGGGCCGGGCGAGCCCGGTGACCGCTGCCGCCTCGGGGCCGTTCCCTTGGACGTCGCCGAGGGCGAAGCACCAGCGGCCGCCGCCCGCCGGGAAGAGGTCGTAGAAGTCGCCGCCGACGACGTCCGCACGCGTGGGCTCGTAGACGACGGCCGTGTCGATGCCCGGCACCGCGCCCAGCCCCGCGGGCAGCAGGCCGCGCTGCAGGACCCGGCTGATCATGGCCTGCCGCGCGTACTGGCGGGCGGTGCCCACCGCGAGCGCGACGCGGCGCGCGAAGTCCTCGACGAGGCCGACGACCTCGTCGGGGAAGCGCGTCAGCCCGGTGCGCCCGAGCAGCAGCGTGCCGTGGCTGCGGCCGCCGGTGACCAGGGGGCACGCCAGCGCCGCGCCGAACGCGTCCGTGCCCTGGCCCGTGGCGGGCCACGGCCAGGGCACGGCGCCGGCGCGGCCGCCGGGCGGCGGGGGTTCCTTCTCCAGCACCATGCGCAGCCCGTCGATGCGGCTCTCCGCCGCGTGCCAGACGCGCGCCAGACGCGGCTCGGCGCCCTCGGGCCCGTCCCCCGAGAGCCAGACGGCGCACCAGTCGGCGAGCCGGGGCACGAGCAGCTGCCCGGCGAGGGAGGCGACCATGTCCTCGTCGAGCTGCCCGGCGAGCAGGTCGGAGGCCTCGGCGAGGAAGGAGAGCGAGCCGCGGTTGATCCACTCGCTCTCGTGCCGCCGCGGCAGGCGGGAGGCCGTCGGCGCGAGGATCTCGGTGGCGCGCAGCCCGCACAGCAGGGCGCGGTCGGCCTCGGGCGCCGGCGGGGGCGTCTGCCCGGGTGCGCGGTCGGTGGCCAGGCGGCACCAGATGGTCTTGAGGTCGCGCCGGTAGGTGATGCCCCACTCCTCGGAGAGCGCGGAGACGAGCTGCAGCCCGCGCCCGCCGTCGCGGCCCTCGCGGGCGAGTTCCGCGCGGTCGCGGACGACCCGGGCGGGGTGGTGGTCGGAGACCTCGACGACGAGGCCGTCCTCCTCGCGGCCGCCGGACGCCGCGCCCTCCAGCCGGCAGAGCAGCTCGACGGTGGTGCCGGCGTGGATGACCGCGTTCGTGACGAGCTCGCTCACGAGCAGCACCGCGTCGTCCACGAGGTGGTCCCCGACGCTCTCGGCCGGCCAGGGTTCCTCCGCGGTCCACTCGGCCAGCGCGGCGCGGACGAACCTCCGTGCCGCGGAGGCCGCCAGCTGGTTGCCGGGCAGGCTGGTACGGGAGACGAACTCCCGTGGCATGGACTCTGGCCCCACTGTGCGGCTCCCGAGCAGATCCGGCATTGCGCCCTTAACGGCACGGACAGCGTGACAGACTGAGCGCGCTCATAAGCGCCGAGTCACCGAAGAAGGCCGTCATGGCTCTTAAATCGGCTGTTCCCGCCCCGAAAACCACGGCTCCCGCGCGTCCGCGTGTCGTCGACCCGCCGCCGGACGGTGAGTGGATACGCGCGGCGGAACTGCGGCCGCTGCTCACGGCGATGCGCTCGCTGTGCGACGGCGACTTCCGGGTGCGGCTGGCCGACGGGACGGAAGGGGTGCTGGCGGAACTCGCCGGAACGTTCAACCGGATCGTCGCCCGGGTCAAGCGGGAGGTCGTACGCCGGGGCCGGCTGGACGAGCGGCTCGCGGAGAGCCCGGGGCAGGGCTCCTGGGCGGTGAGCGTGCAGGCGGCGAACTCCCTGATCGACGCGCTGGTCATCCCGGCGGCGAACGCCACCCGTGTGCTGGACGCCGTGGCGGGCGGCGACTTGACCCAGCGGGTGGACCTGCACGACGGCAACCGGCCGCTGCGCGGGGACGTGCGCAGGCTCGGCCGGGCGGTCAACCGCATGGTGGACCAGCTGTCACTGTTCACCGGCGAGGTGACCCGGGTGGCCCGCGAGGTCGGCACCGACGGCCGGCTCGGCGGCCAGGCCAAGGTGCGGGGACCGTCCGGCAGTTGGCGGGACGTGACCGAGGCGGTCAACACGATGGCCGCCCGGCTGACCGCCCAGGTGCGCGACATCGCGCTGGTGACGACGGCGGTGGCGCGGGGCGACCTGACCCGCCAGGTGACGGTCGAGGCGACCGGTGAGCTGCTGGAGCTCAAGCTCACCGTGAACACCATGGTGGACCAGCTCTCGGCCTTCGCGGACGAGGTGACCCGGGTCGCCCGCGAGGTCGGCACCGAGGGCCAACTGGGCGGCCGCACCCAGGTCCGCGGCGTCTCCGGGGTCCGGAAGGACCTCACCGACAACGTCAACTTCATGGCCGACAACCTGACCTCCCAGGTCCGCAACATCGCCCAGGCCGCCACCGCCGTCGCCCAGGGCGACCTCGGCAAGACCATCACCGTGGAGGCCAAGGGCGAGATCCTGGAGCTCAAGCGCACCCCGCGCTTCGCCGCGCTGCCGATCATCGCCCTGACGGCGAAGGCGATGCCGGGCGACCGCGAACGCTCCATCGCCTGCGGCGCCGGCGACTACGTACCCAAACCGGTGGACGTGGACCGGCTGCTGCACGTGGCGCACCTGCTGCTCGACCCCGGGGCGGGACGGGACGACGGACGGGCCCGCCCCGGTCCCGGCGGCCCGGGCGGCTCCGACGACCCCGCGAGGCCCGCGTGGTGACGACGGGCCGCACCGGCACGGTCACGGGGAAGGCGGGCATCCTCCTCGTCGACGACATGGAGGACAACCTGGTCGCTCTGGAGGCCGTCCTCGGCATCCTCGACCAGCCCCTGGTCCGGGCCCGTTCCGGGGAGGAGGCGATGAAGGCGCTGCTGCGCCAGGAGTTCGCGGTGGTGCTGCTGGACGTCCTGATGCCCGGCATGGACGGCTTCGAGACCGCGGCGAACATCAAGCGCCTCGACCAGACCAAGGACATCCCGATCATCTTCCTGACCGGGAACGACCTGGACACCACCTTCGCCTTCCGCGGCTACGCCACCGGCGCGGCGGACTACCTGACCAAGCCCTTCGACCCGTGGGTGCTGCGGGCGAAGGTGACCGTCTTCCTCGAACTGCACCACAAGACCCGCCAGTTGCGGGCGCTGCTGGCGCGCGACCGGGACCGGCTGGAGGCGATCGAGCAGCGCCTCGCGGCCGTCGAACGGCAACTCGCCGCCGACGGCCGCCCGGACGTCGCCGCGCTGGCCCGGCGCGTGGCCCGGCTGGAACGCGCGCTGCACGGCGTGGACCTGCCGGGCCCCCGGACGGGCGACTGAGGGGGCCGGGGCCGCCCGGGTCCTGCCGCCCGCCGGTCGGCCCGCTCAGTCCTCCCGCGTGCCGGCGTACATGTCGTCGATCAGGTCCTTGAACTCCCGCTCCACGACGGGCCGCTTGAGCTTCAGGCTGGGCGTGAGGTCGCCGTGCTCGACGTCCAGGTCGCGCGGCAGGATGCGGAAGGTCTTGATCTGCTGCCAGCGCTGCAGCTCCTCGTTGACCCGCCGCACGTAGCCGTCCATCAGGGCCCGCACCTGCTCGGAGCCGACGACCTCCGCGTAGCCCCTGCCCTCCAGCCCGTTCTCCTTCGCCCAGCCGAGGATGGTGGGCTCGTCCAGGGCGAACAGGGCGGTGCAGAAGTTGCGGTCGGCGCCGATCACCAGGATGTTGCTGATGAACGGGCAGGCCGCCTTGAACTGGCCCTCCACCGCGGCCGGCGCGATGTACTTGCCGTTCGAGTTCTTGATGATGTCCTTCTTGCGGTCGGTGATGGTGAGGTACCCGTCCGCGGAGAGCTCCCCGATGTCACCGGTGTGGAACCAGCCGTCCGACTCCAGCACTTCGGCCGTCTTCTCGGCCAGCCCGTGGTAGCCCTGCATGATGCCGGGGCCGCGCAGCAGGATCTCGCCGTCCTCGGCGATGCGGACCTCGGTGCCGGGCAGCGGCTTGCCGACCGTGCCGGTCCGGTAGGCCTCGCCGGGGTTGACGAAGCTGGCGGCGCTGGACTCGGTCAGGCCGTAGCCCTCCAGGATGTGGATGCCGGCGCCGGAGAAGAAGTAGCCGATCTCCGGGGAGAGGGCGGCGGAGCCGGAGACGCAGGCGCGCAGCTTGCCGCCGAAGGCGTCGCGGAGCTTGGCGTACACCAGGCGGTCGGCGACGGCGTGCTTGGCGGCGAGGCCGAAGGGCGCGCTCGCGTTGCCGGTGCGGCGGCGGTTGTCCTGGGTGGCCTTGGCGTACTCGCGGGCGACCTCGGCGGCCCACTTGAAGATCCGGTACTTGGCCGCGCCGCCGGCCCGGGCCTTGGCGGCGACGCCGTTGTAGACCTTCTCGAAGATGCGCGGGACGGCCGCCATGTAGGTGGGCTGCACCACCGGCAGGTTCTCGATGATCTTGTCGACCCGGCCGTCGACGGCGGTCACGTGGCCGATGGTGATGTGCCCGGCGGTGAGCACCTTGCCGAAGACGTGCGCCAGCGGCAGCCAGAGGTACTGGACGTCGTCCGCCTCCAGCAGCCCGTTCGCCTGGATCGCGCGGGCCATGTACGCCCAGCAGTCGTGCGGCAGCCGTACGCCCTTGGGGCGGCCGGTCGTGCCGGAGGTGTAGATGAGGGTGGCCAGCTGGTCCTTGGTGATCTCGCCCACGGTCTTGCGGACGGCCTCGGGGTTCTTCTCCAGGTAGACCTTGCCGCGCTGCTCCAGCTCCGTCAGCGACAGCGCCCATCCGTCGTCCCCGAGGTCGGCGCCCTCGGCGTCGACGACCACGACGTGCGCCAGCTCGGGTAGCTCGGCGCGGCGCTCGACGGCCTTGGCCAGCTGCACGGCGTTCTCGGCGATCAGCACCCGGCTGCCGGAGTCGGCCAGGATGAAGGCCGTCTCGTCGGCGTTGGTGGTCGGGTAGACGGTGGTGGTCGCCGCGCCGGCGCAGAGCACGCCGAGGTCGGCCAGGATCCACTCGACCCGGGTGGCGGAGGCGATGGCCACCCGCTCCTCGGGGCGGACACCCAGGTCCATCAAACCCGCGGCGACGGCGTGGACGCGGTCCGCGGCCTGCTTCCAGGTGAGCGACCTCCAGGACTCGGCACCGCCGTCCGACGCCACCGGGAAGCGGTAGGCCTCGGCGTCCGGCGTCGCCTCGACGCGCTCCAGGAACAGGTTCGCCACGGAGGGCGGCCGGTTCTCGATCAAAGTCTGCGTGTCGGTCACGACAACCTCCGGGGGCCCGCCTCTTAGCTGGGTGACTCGTGAGTAACTACCGAGTGGTGATCAGAGTAGGGAATCGGCGCCCGCTTGGTAAGAGGCCGCGGCCACCGCGATGCAACCGTGACGACCAGTGGATGGCACCTACACATAACGGCGGGCCCTCCCGGAATCCGGGGAGCCCGCCTTCCGGCCACCGCTCCGGCCACCCACCGGCGGCACCGCGGGGAACGCAGCGCTCAGCCGCCGATCGGCAGACCGCCGATCATGCCCTTGGTGCCCCCGGTCTTGCCCGCGCCGCCGAGCAGCTCGCCCGTCTTGCCGGTGACCGCCTTCAGACCGGTCTTGGCGACCTCGTCCTTGGCGTCCAGGATCTTCATCGGCCCGTTGCCGAGCGGGAGGGCCTCCCCGGCGAAGGCGGGGGACGCGGCGGCACCGGCGGCGCCCAGCGCGATCACGGAACCGGCGACGACGGCCGCGGCCTTCGAGTACTTCACTTCACATTCCCCTTCCACAGCGACGCCTTTCGCCGCTGTCACGATGAGTAACGTCGGGGACTCCCGGCAGAAACCGCGCGGGCCGGGGTTTTTGCCAATCACCCGAATGCCGGACCGCTCATACGAAAGGGCGCCTGCCCGGTAATCGGACAAGCGCCCTTCCTGTGCGCCCGGTTGGGCCGCGTCGGCCGGCCCACGCCGGCTACTTCTTCTTGGCCGCGCTCTCGTCGCTGGAGAGCACCGCGATGAAGGCCTCCTGCGGCACCTCCACGGAACCGACCATCTTCATCCGCTTCTTGCCCTCCTTCTGCTTCTCCAGCAGCTTCCGCTTGCGGGAGATGTCACCGCCGTAGCACTTGGCGAGGACGTCCTTGCGGATGGCGCGGATGGTCTCGCGAGCGATGACCCGGGAGCCGATGGCCGCCTGGATGGGCACCTCGAAGGCCTGCCGCGGGATCAGCTCGCGCAGCTTTGCGACGAGCCGCACGCCGTAGGCGTACGCCGCGTCCTTGTGCGTGATCGCCGAGAAGGCGTCCACCTTGTCGCCGTGCAGCAGGATGTCGACCTTGACCAGGCTGGAGGTCTGCTCGCCGGTGGGCTCGTAGTCCAGGGAGGCGTACCCGCGGGTCTTGGACTTCAGCTGGTCGAAGAAGTCGAAGACGATCTCGGCGAGCGGCAGGGTGTAGCGGATCTCCACCCGGTCCTCGGAGAGGTAGTCCATGCCGAGCAGCGAGCCGCGCCGGGTCTGGCAGAGCTCCATGATCGCGCCGATGAACTCGGTGGGCGCCAGGATCGTGGCCCGCACCACCGGCTCGTACACCTCGGAGATCTTGCCCTCGGGAAACTCGCTGGGGTTGGTGACGACGTGCTCGGCGCCGTCCTCCATCACCACGCGGTAGACCACGTTGGGGGCGGTCGCGATCAGGTCCAGCCCGAACTCGCGCTCCAGCCGCTCGCGGATCACGTCCAGGTGCAGCAGGCCGAGGAAGCCGACGCGGAACCCGAAGCCGAGGGCGGCGGAGGTCTCCGGCTCGTAGACCAGCGCGGCGTCGTTGAGCTGCAACTTGTCCAGCGCGTCGCGCAGCTCCGGGTAGTCGGAGCCGTCCAGCGGGTAGAGGCCCGAGAACACCATCGGCTTGGGGTCCTTGTAGCCGCCCAGGGCCTCGGTGGCGCCCTTGTTCTGCTGGGTGATCGTGTCACCCACCTTGGACTGGCGGACGTCCTTCACGCCGGTGATCAGGTAGCCCACCTCGCCGACGCCGAGGCCGTCGGCCGACAGCATCTCGGGCGAGTTGGTGCCGATCTCCAGCAGCTCGTGGGTGGCGCCGGTCGACATCATCCTGATGCGCTCGCGCTTGCTGAGCTGGCCGTCGACGACCCGGACATAGGTGACGACACCGCGGTAGGAGTCGTAGACCGAGTCGAAGATCATCGCGCGGGCGGGCGCGTCGGCGACGCCGACCGGGGCCGGAACGGTCTCCACCACGCGGTCCAGCAACGCCTCGACGCCGAGGCCGGTCTTGGCCGAGACCTTCAGCACGTCGGAGGGGTCGCAGCCGATGAGGTTGGCCAGTTCCTCGGAGAACTTCTCGGGCTGCGCGGCCGGCAGATCGATCTTGTTCAGCACCGGGACGATGGTGAGGTCGTTCTCCATCGCCAGGTAGAGGTTGGCCAGCGTCTGCGCCTCGATGCCCTGGGCGGCGTCGACCAGCAGGACCGTGCCCTCACAGGCCGCGAGCGACCGGGAGACCTCGTAGGTGAAGTCCACGTGCCCCGGGGTGTCGATCATGTTCAGGATGTGCGTCCTCCCCTGACCGGCGCCCTCGGTGGGCGCCCAGGGCAGACGGACCGCCTGGGACTTGATCGTGATGCCGCGCTCGCGCTCGATGTCCATCCGGTCGAGGTATTGGGCGCGCATCTGCCGCTGATCCACCACACCGGTCAGCTGGAGCATCCGGTCGGCAAGGGTCGACTTGCCGTGGTCGATGTGCGCGATGATGCAGAAATTGCGGATCAGCGCCGGGTCGGTACGGCTCGGCTCCGGCACGTTCGAAGGGGTCGCGGGCACGCAGGGTCCTGTCTCTTGAGGCGCCTGTCGCCTCTGGTCGGATCGATACGTATGGCTCCCATAGTCCCATGGCCGGGGCCCACGGCCGTGCCGGGCAGTGCGGGAAGGGCCGCGGGACCCGCCGCCGGCCACCGGTTTGGGCGGCGCGGCGGCCGACTGCTAACCTGGGCAGTCGCGTCTCGTGCCCTCTACCCGAGGCGCGAACCCCATCAGATCACACCTGAGAAGGCTCTTTCGTGGCGAACATCAAGTCCCAGATCAAGCGCAACAAGACCAACGAGAAGGCGCGCCTGCGCAACAAGGCCGTCAAGTCCGAGCTCAAGACCGCCATCCGTCGCACCCGTGAGGCCGTGGCCACCGGCGACGTCGAGAAGGCGACCGAGGCCGCGCGCCTCGCCTCCAAGAAGCTCGACAAGGCTGTGAGCAAGGGCGTCATCCACAAGAACCAGGCCGCCAACAAGAAGTCGGCGCTGGCCCTCAAGGTGGCGGCCCTCCAGGGCTGAACCTTCCCGTAGCGGTACCCGCCGGCGAGGACACAGCGGTCCCTCTCACCCGCTCCTGCACCGGCACCCCCGATCCACCGGCCGCACGCGGCCTGCGTTCGCCACGCGGGTGCGGCCTCCGAAGGGCCCCGTACCTCCCCGGTACGGGGCCCTTCGGCATGGGCGTGCGTGGCCGGGCGGAGCTCAGCGCGACCGTGCGGCCCGCGCGACGGCGACGACCGCCTTCTCCAGGGCGTAGGCCGGGTCCGCGCCGCCGCCCTTGACCGCGGCGTCGGCCTCGGCGACCGCGCGCAGGGCCGCGGAGACGCCGTCACCGGACCAGCCGCGCATCTGCTGGCGGACCCGGTCGATCTTCCACGGCGGCATCCCCAGCTCGCGGGCCAGGTCCCCGGGACGGGCGCCGCGCGGGGCCGAGGCCAGCTTGCCGATGGCCCGGACGCCCGACGCCAGCGCGAAGGTGATGCCGGGCAGCGGCTGCCCGACCGCGATCGCCCACCGCAGCCGCTCCAGCGCCTCGGCGGTACGGCCGGTCACCGCGAGGTCGGCGACCTCGAAGCCGGTCGCCTCGGCCCGGCCGGTGTAGTAACGGGCGACCACCGCCGCGTCGATCGCGCCCTCCACGTCGGCGGCGAGCTGGGCGCAGGCGCTCGCCAGCTCCCGCAGGTCGCTGCCGATGGCGTCCACCAGGGACTGGCACGCCTCGGGGGTCGCGGACCGGCCCAGGGTGCGGAACTCCTGCCGGGCGAAGGCCAGCCGGTCGGCCGGCTTGGTCATCTTCGGGCAGGCCACCTCGCGCGCACCGGCCTTGCGCGCCGCGTCCAGCAGGGCCTTGCCCTTGGCGCCGCCCGCGTGCAGCAGGACGAGGGTGATCTCCTCGGCCGGGGCCTCCAGGTAGGCCTTGACGTCCTTGACGGTGTCCGCGGACAGGTCCTGCGCGTTCCGTACGACCACGACCTTGCGCTCGGAGAAGAGCGAGGGGCTGGTGAGCTCCGCCAGGGTGCCCGGCTGGAGCGCCTCCGGGGTGAGGTCGCGCACATCGGTGTCGGCGTCGGCGGCCCGCGCCGCCTGCACGACCTCCCGTACGGCGCGGTCGAGGAGCAGGTCCTCCTGCCCCACCGCGAGCGTCACGGGGGCGAGCGGGCTGTCTGTCGTACTGTTCCTGGCCATCGCGGTCCAGCATCCCACGCGGGTCCGACACAATGTCCCGGTGACCGACGTCAGACATGTGCTCGTCCTCCCCGACCGCGATGCCGCGGAGGAGGCCGCCGACGAAGCCAGCGAGCGCTTCGACCTGCCCCACCGTCCCCAACTCGTCCGCGACGCGCTCGCCGGCGAGGACGACGCCGAGGACGCCCAGTGGCTCGTCGTCATCAACGACGAGGACGAGGAACTGGACCCCGCCGCCCTGAACGACCTGGCGGAGGAGTTCGAGGGCTGGCTCGAGGAGGAGGACTAGGCCGTGCCGCTGCGCGTCCCCGCCCAGCGCCGCCGCTCACAGGAGCCGGGGGCGGAGCCCCCGGGGACGGCCGGGCCGCTCCCGGCCGTCCCGTTCAACCAGCGCGTACGCCTCCTGGTCGAGGCCGTCGACCATCCCGACGAGCTCGCCCTCGCGCAGGGGCTGATGGAGGCGCGGGGCTGGACGGTACGCCGGGCCGCCCGTGAGGACGCCCCGGCCACGGCGGGCGGCGGCCGGGTCGCGCTCGTCGTCGAGGTACGGCTGGGCGGCTCCCGCTGGCGGGCCGAGAGGGCCGCGTGCGGGGCCGTGGAGCGGCTGGCGAGGACCCATCAGCTCGGACTGTGGGTCCGGGACGTGGCGTTGCTGCTCCGGCCCGACGACCCGCGGACCGAGTACCACGTCGTCCGCCGTCCCGGGACGGGCACCGGACCGCGTGACCGGCTCGGCCGGTGGCGGGCCGCCCTCGGCGGGCGCGGCGCGCACCGGCTGCTGCGGCTGCCGGCCGGGCTGACCCGCGAGGCGGTCGAGCGGGAGGTCGCCGAACGGCCCCTGGGCGGCGCCGCCTTCACCACCGAGGCCTTCGAACTGCGGCCGGCGCCGCCCGAGACGGAGGAGGCGGCGGCCAGGGCGGCGGCCGGTGCGGCCGCGCGGGCGGGCCGTGGCGCGTCACGGGCGGTGCCTCGTGCGGCCGTCGCCGTCGCGGCGGCGGCGCTGCTGGGCTGGGCGGCCGCCGAGGCGGGTGCGGGACCGCTGTGGTGGCCCGCGGTGGTGGCCCCCTTCTGCGCGCCGGGGGTGTACTTCGCCCTGCGCGACTCGTGGTTCTCGCGCAACGCGGTCTGGCTGGTGCCGCTCGCCCTGCCCGTGGGGTGGTCGATGGCGACCTGGCTCGGCCGGCTGATGCAGGCGTCCTACCTCGACCGGTTCGGCGTCCCCTCGGGTTCCGTGCGCTCCGCCGGGGACCTGTGGCCGTACGCGGCCGCCGCGGAACCGCTGGGCCTGGCGCTGGGGTTCGTGCTGGTCTTCACGACGGTCGCGGGCTGGCTCCGGCACGTGCACATCGCCAAGGGCGACAACCGCCTCGCCCTGGTCGCCGTCACGGTGCTGCTCTCGGCGTCCTTCGCGGCCGTCGCGCTCCTCGCCGGGGCCCGCGACGCGGACCGCGCCGCCGGGGAGGCGGCGTCCGCCGCGCGGCGGGGGCACGCACCGGTGGCGTACTTCGGGGTGCGCGGCACCCTGATGTGCGTGGTGCCCGTCGGTGACGGTCCCCTCCCGGTGGAGAACGGCCCGGTGCCGGCCGACCACCCCGTGCTGTCCTTCGGTGCCTCCGGGGACTGGATCTGGCTGTGGGACCCGCGCCGCTCGCAGGCCCTGTCCGTGCGCCGGGAGGACGTGCAACTGCTGCCCGCGCCGGCCGCGTCCGCGGTCAGCGGCGGGAGTCGCCGAACAGGATGCGGTAGATGATCAGGAGGACGAGCGCGCCCCCTATGGCCGCGCCCCACGTGGGCAGGTCGTAGAAGTCCTTGGTGATGGGGTGGTCGAGGAACTTCGCCGAGAGCCAGCC
This sequence comes from Streptomyces sp. NPDC008238, assembly GCF_042956445.1. Classification (NCBI taxonomy): domain Bacteria; kingdom Bacillati; phylum Actinomycetota; class Actinomycetes; order Kitasatosporales; family Streptomycetaceae; genus Streptomyces; species Streptomyces sp. NPDC008238. Next base: position 203,230 of record NZ_JBIBGK010000004.1, read on the forward strand.
ACCGACCACCGCGCCCGCGATGCCGATCAGCGTCGTCCCGACCACGCCGCCCGGGTCCTTCCCGGGGAGCAGTATCTTCGCGATGGCGCCCGCGATCAGGCCCAGTACGATCCAGCCGATGATGGTCATGCCGTCAACCTGCCACGGCCCCCGGCCCTTCATGCGTGCCGAGACGGAGCCATGGACAAGCCGTGACACGGTGGTTGCACTTCACGGCGGGCTCCCGGCCCCCAGGCAGCGGGCGGCGCGGGGCGCGGGGCGCGGGCGGCGGAAACCCGGTGGCGTCCGCGCCGGCGGCTCTGCAGGATCGCGGGGTCAGCCGGTACGAGCCAGGAGGCCCCCGTGGTGCAGCGCACGATCGTCCCGACCCTGTTCCCGCCGCCCGGGTACGCGCACGCCGCGGTCGTCGAGGCCGGACAGCGGCTCGCCTTCATGGCCGGTTCCGTACCGCTCGACGCGCAGGGCGCCCTGGTGGGCCCGGGCGATCCGGTCGCCCAGGCGCGTCAGGTCGTCGCCAACCTCGACGAGGCCCTGCGCGCCGTGGGGAGCGCCCTGCGACACGTCGTCGCCAGCACGGTGTACGTGGTGGGCACCGACCCCGCCGAACTGTCGCGGGTCTGGGAGGTCGTGCGGGACTCGGGGCTGAGCGAGGGGCCCCACACGTCGACGCTGCTCGGGGTCGGCTGCCTCGGGTACACCGGCCAGTTGGTGGAGGTCACCGCCACGGCGGTGGTCCCCTGAACCGAGGCAGGCGGTTCACGCGGGCCGGGCGCGGACCTCGGGGACCTCGTCCAGGGCGAGGCCGAAGCGGTCACGGTAGGCGGCGAGGACGGCGGCGTCGGTGCCGAGGGCCTCCTCCCGGCGGGTGCCGTCGGGGGCCGTGGTGATGAGCGTACGGCCGGAGAGGGTCAGCCGGCCGCCGTCCTCGGTGAGGCGGGAGCAGGTCAGGGACCGTGTGAAGTGGGAGTGCGGGGAGGTCTGCTGGTACCAGGAGCCGACCTCGAAGTCGGCGATCTCGCGCGGCCGGGTCTCGAGGCGGAAGACCGGTTCGCCGTCGTGGTGCAGGTCGAGGTCGCCGTGGGCGGCGGCGGTGAAGCGGAAGACGCCGCCGGGGTCGGTCTGTTCGACGTCGGGGGTGAGGGTGAGCGGGTGGTGGGCGTGGCGGCCGAAGCCGACGTCCGCGAGGAGGGTGGCGCCGTCGCAGGTGCGGACGTGCAGCGCCATGTGGTCGAAGGGGATGCCGAGGCGCCGGCCGTCGAAGGTGCGGGCGGCGTAGGGCGTGACCTCGTAGCCGAGGGCGGTGAGGAGGGCGCCGAAGGCGCCGTTGACCTCGTAGCAGAAGCCGCCCCGGCGGGCGGTCACGAGCTTGTCGTAGAGGGCCTTGGGGTCCAGGGAGACGCCCTCGCCCCGATGGACGGAGAGGTTCTCGAAGGGGACGGCGACGAGATGGCGCACCTGCAGCTCGTGGAGGGCCGCCGCGTCGGGGCGCCGGGGGCGCGCGGCGCCGATGCGACGGAGGTAGGCGTCGGCCTGGGAAGCGTCCATGGCGGCAGTCTTGGGGAATCCGCGACGGCCGCGCCAGACCCGGATAGCTTCGCCCGCATGACTCGAACACTGCGCGAGCGGCACGCCGGGGCGATGGCCCGGCTCAGGGACGACGAGGACGTATGGGTGGCGACGGCGGACGGGCAGGGGGTGCCGTGCCTGGTGCCGCTGTCCTTCTGGTGGGACGGGACGGAGCTGTGGCTCGCCACCCGGAGGACGAATCCCACCGGGCGGAACCTGGCGGCCTCCGGGCGGGTGCGGCTGAGCCTGGGACAGACCCGGGATCTGGTGCTCGTCGACGGCACGGCACGGGTCGTGGAGTTCGCGGGGCTGCCGGAGGGCGTCGGCGACGCCTTCGCGGCGAAGGCCGCCTGGGATCCCCGTGGTGACGGGCCTTCGTACGCGTTCTACGCGATCCGGCCGCAATGGGTGCAGGCCTGGGGGACGGCGACCGAGATGCGGGACCGGGACCTGATGAAGGAAGGGGTGTGGCTATTCTGATCTGCGAGCGTCGATATCCACAGCACTGGATCTGAAGTTGCCGGTTTTACGTCGGACATGGGGCAGTTGATCTTCGGATTTCGTTGTCCGGAGACTCTTGACGCGGGCTTGACGGGCGCGGTTTCATCCTCGGAAGCGGAAATGAACATTCCGCTTCGTGTTCCCTGGACCGGAGGCGGTAGCCCCCTCAAGCCCGACCCGATCGGATGCGCGCATGACCGACACGCTCCACCCGCCGACGGCCCCGCACTCGCCGCTCGCTCCGCCCATCGAGGCCCCGAAGTCGCTCAAGCGGTCGATCGGCGTGGTCGGCGGAACGCTTCTGACGCTGTCGTGCCTGACCCCGGCCTCCTCGCTGTTCGTCATCGTGCCCCCGCTCTTCGCCGACCTGGGAACCGGGACGGCGCTGACGATCGTGGTCGCGGCCGTCCTCTGCATCGCGGTGGCCTTCTGCTATTCGGAACTCGGCACGCTGATACCGAGCGCGGGCGGCGAGTACGCGATGGTCGGCACGCTCATCGGCCGGCTGGCCGGATGGATCGTGTTCGTGCTCTCCCTGATCGTCGTGATGATCGTGCCGCCGATCATCGCGCTCGGCACGGGCGAGTACCTCGCGCCGATCATGCAGATCGACCCGAAGATCGCGGGCGCCGCCGTCATGCTGCTCGCCACCGTCATGGGCCTGCTGGACCTGCGGGCCAACGCCTGGATCACGGGCATCTTCCTGGTGCTGGAGGTCGTCGCGGCGGGGGTCGTGGCCTTCCTCGGCTTCTCCCACACCTCCCGGCCGGCCTCGGTGCTGGTCCACCCGGTGACGGAGGCCGGGCACGGGGTGGGCACGGCCGTCACGGCGGGCACGATCATCGCGGGGCTGGCGATCGCGCTCTTCGTGCTGCAGGGCTTCAGCACCGCCGTGTACCTGTCCGAGGAGATGGAGAACCCGCGGCGCACGGTCTCGCGGACGGTGCTGTGGACGCTCGGCATCGGCGCGCTGGTGGTGATCGTGCCGACCATCGCGATCACGTTGGGCGCGCCCGACATGAACTCCCTGACGGCCGGGGACCTTTCCGCCCTCGTGCAGGGCTGGAGCAACTCGGCGGTCGGCACCTTCATCAGCCTCTGCATCGCGCTGGCCATCGTCAACGCGGGCATCGTGATGGTCATCCAGAACTCCCGGGTGCTCTACGCCTCCGCGCGGGACCGCGCCTGGCCGGCCCCGGTCAACAGGGCCTTCGGCACGCTGAGCAAGCGGTTCGGCGCCCCGTGGATCGCGACGCTCGCGGTGGGCGTGCCCGGTGCGGTGCTGTGCTTCGTGCCGGTGGAGACGCTGAGCGGCGTCACCGGTGTCGCGGTCGCCGCGATGTACGTCGTCGTCGCCCTCGCGGCCCTCGGTTCGCGCCGCGGCGGGCACGGGAAGCGCGCGGCCTGGCGCATGCCCCTGTGGCCCGCGGTGCCGCTGCTGCTGGTCGTCGTGCTGGCGTACGTGCTGACCCAGCAGACCACCAAGGACCTGGTGATCACCGGGGTGATCGTCGCCGCCTCCCTCGCCTACTGGCTCTGCTACCTCCGACCGCGGCAGAGCACCCGGTGGGTGATCTCCGTGCCCGAGGAGGAGATGGGCCTCGGGAGCGTCTGAGCCGCCGCCCGTCCCCGGCACCCCTGGGGCCCGTACCGGTCGCGCACCGGTGCGGGCCCTTCGCCGTCCCCGGACGGCCCGCTCTGCGGCGGGCGACGGACCGCCCGCGGCCGCCCGCAGGTCCTCCCGGTCGCCCAGGACGGCGACCGGGCCGTCCCGGTCGGTGCGCAGGACGGTGGTGCCCTGGGCGCGCAGCGCGGCGAGGGTGCGGGGCGACGGATGCCCGTACGGGTTGCCGGCGCCGCAGCTCACCAGGGCCAGACGGGGCCGGAGCCGGGCCAGGAGCGCCGGGTCCTGGTAGGCGGAGCCGTGGTGGGCGACCTTGAGGACGTCGACGGGCGGGAGGTCGGGGACGGCACTCAGGAGCGCGCGCTGGGCGGCGGGTTCCAGGTCGCCGAGGAGGAGCACGCTGAGCCCCGCCGTGCGGACCAGCAGGGTGACGCTGGCGTCGTTGGGGTTGGCGTCGTCGGCGGTACCGTCGGCGGCCGCGGGGAGGGTGGGCGCGGCCGGCCACAGCACACGCCAGTCCAGGGGGCCCAGGCGGCGGCGCTCCCCTGGCGCCGCGCGCAGCACGGGGACCCGGGCGGCGGCCGCCTGGCGGCGGACGAAGGCGGCCTGGTCGGCCGGTTCGTCGAGGGTGGTGGTCTCGATGGCGCCCACGGAGCGACCCCGCAGGACCCCGGGCAGGCCGGCGACGTGGTCGGCGTGGAAGTGGGTGAGGACGAGCAGCGGGACGGCGGTGACCCCGAGGGAGCGCAGACAGCGGTCGACGAGCCGGGGCTCCGGGCCGGTGTCGACCACGACGGCGGTGCCGTCCCCCGCCGAGAGCACCAGCGCGTCGCCCTGTCCGACGTCGCAGGCCACCAGCCGCCAGGCCGGCGGCGGCCAGCCCGTCACCGAGCGGGGCAGCGGCACCGGGCGCACGAGGGCGGCCACGAGCAGCAGCGCGGCGGCGGTGCACAGCCAGGGGCGGCGCAGGAGCCGGCGCCCGGCCGCCACCACCACCACGGTGACGGCGGCCAGCAGCAGGGCGCCCGCCCAGGTCCCGGGCCAGTCGACCGTCGCCCCGGGCAGCGCGGCACCGCGCCGGGCCACCGCCGCGATCCAGCCGGCCGGCCAGCCGGCGACCCAGGCGAGGGCCTTGGCGACGGGCATGGCGAACGGCGCCGACGCCAGGGCGGCGAAACCGAGGACGGTGGCCGGGCCCACCGCGAGTTCGGCCAGCAGGTTGCACGGCACGGCGACCAGGCTGACGTGGGCGGCCAGCACCGCCACCACCGGCGCGCACACCGCCTGCGCCGCCGCTGAAGCGGCCAGGACCTCCGCGAGGCGCGGCGGCACCCGCCTCCTCCGCAGGGCGGCGCTCCAGCGCGGCGCGAGGAGCAGGAGCGCACCGGTGGCCAGCACGGACAGCGCGAAGCCGTAGGAGCGGGCGAGCCAGGGGTCGAGGAGGAGCAGGAGCAGGGCGGCTCCGCACAACGCGGGCAGCAGGCTGCGGCGACGGCCCGTGCCGATGGCCAGCAGTGTGATCAGTCCGCAGGCGGCGGCGCGCAGCACGCTCGGGTCCGGCCGGCACACGACGACGAAGGCCGCGGTGAGGGCGCCCCCGAGCACGGCCGTCACGCGGAGCGGGAGGGCCAGCCGGGGCGCCAGGCCGCCGCGCTCGGCGCGCAGGGCGAGGCCGGGCGGACCGATCAGCAGGATCAGCACCAGGGAGAGGTTGGAACCGCTGACCGCGGTCAGATGGGTCAGGTCGGTGTCCTCGAACGCCTCGTGCAGTTCCACCGGGATTCGGGACGTGTCCCCGACGACCAGCCCGGGAAGCAGGGCCCGCGCGTCGGGCGGCAGCGACTCGGTGGCCTCGCGCAGCCCCGCCCGGAGTCCGCCGGCCACCCGTTGCGCACGGCCCGGCGGCGCGACGACACGGGGCGGCCCGCGGACCGACAGCACCGCGGCGACCCGGTCGCCCGGGCCGGCCGCCGGGGCGAGCCGGGCCTGCGCGTCGACGCGCGTCCCCGGCAGCAACGTCAGCCATGTGCGGGCCGGTTGCCGGGCGATCAGCAGGACCGGTGTGCGGACGGCCGTCGTCGCGCCCCGGGCCACCACACGCACGGCCTCGGCCTCCACCACCACCGCGTCCGGGGCCCGGACGGCCCCGCGCACCTGCGGGCGGATCAGCCGGGGATCCGAGGTCAGCCGTAACTCGACCCTGGCGTGCGCGTGTTCGGCCGCCAGGGCGGGCAGCGGGCCGCGGTGCAGGTCCGCGGCGTGCAGCCCCGCCACGGCCGCGGACACCGCCGCGCAGAGCACCACGGTGGCCGCCGTCGTCCACCGGCGGACGAGGGACGCCGACGCCGCCAGGACGGCCATCGCGCACGCCCCCACCACGGCTCGCCCCGGAACGGCGAGGGCGAGGCCCGCGGCAAGCCAGGCGGCGAGGGCCGGCACCACCAGACGCAGGTCCGCCGGGCCCTCCTGACGCGGGTTCGACGCGCCGCGCGGTGAGGCGGCCGCCGCGTGCACCGCAGGGCGGGACGCGGGCGCGCTCATGGGGTGACCAGCGGCTTGAGGTCGGAGAACCGGCGGTCGCCGATGCCGTTGACGTCGCGCAGTTGCTCGACGGAGGTGAAACCGCCGTGCTGACCGCGGTAGTCGATGATGTGCCGGGCGAGCACGGGGCCCACTCCCGGCAGGGCGTCCAACTGCTCGGCGGTGGCGGTGTTGAGGCTGACGGGACCGCTCGCGACGGCCACCCCGGGAGCGGCGGCGCCCGGCGGCGGGGCGGGGCGGCCGACGACGATCTGCTCCCCGTCGGCCAGCAGGCGGGCCAGGTTCAGGGCGCTGGTGTCCGTGCCGCGCAGCGCTCCCCCGGCGGCCGCCACGGCGTCCGCCACACGGGAACCCGCGGGCAGCCGCCGCAGCCCCGGCGCCCTGACCTTGCCGGCGACGTCCACGACCAGCACCGGTTTCGCCCCCGGCGTGGGGTCCGGTGCCCGTGGCCCGGCCGCGGCGGACGGGCGGGCGGCGACGGGGGCCTCGGCGGCGGGCAGCGCCAACGCGACGGGGGGCACCGCAACGGTACGCGGCCGGCCGGTCCAGAAGTGGTGCACCGCGAAGGCCAGGGCGACCAGGAGCACGACGGCGAGAGCGGCCGCGGTCCTGGCCTCGATGCCGCAGCGGACGGAGAACCAGGTGGGGAGGCGTTCGGTGAGGGCCAGGCGCCAGGCACCCCCGACCCGGCGCCCCGGTGGGTCCGGCACGGCCCCACGCCCTGGCGGCCCCGGTCGTTCTCGTGGCCCCGATCGCTCCCGCGGCTCAGGCCGTTCCGGTGGGTCCGGTCGCTCCCGCGGCTCCGGCACACCCCGCCGCGCGGCAGGTGCGGGAGAACGCTCGAAGAGCGCGGCGGCCCGTTCCAGGACCGCGGTGGGGGCGGCTGCGGTCGCGGCCCGATGCGGGGGCGCCGCGGACGCCGCGGTGACCGCGGATGCGGACGGATGCCTGCGATGGCGAGGAGTTGCGGTGGTCGATCCCATGTCAGGGACGGTAGGCGGAACACCGCCCACAAGATGATCTTGCTCAAATCCTGTGGACAATCCACAAGTTGTGGATAACCCCGTCACCCGAAAGACGTCACAGCGGGGAGACGACCGCCCCCAGCAGCCCGGGTCCCGTGTGGGCGCCGATCACCGCGCCGACCTCGCTGAGGACGAGGCTGTTGAGCCCGGGGACCCGCGCCCGCAGCCGCTCCGCCAGGGCGGACGCGCGGTCCGCGGCGGCCAGGTGCTGGACGGCGATGTCCACCTGCCGGGTGCCCGCCCGCTCCACCACGATCTCCTCGAGCCGCGCGAGGGCCTTGGAGGCCGTACGGACCTTCTCCAGTAGCTGGATACGGCCCTCGTCCAGTTGCAGGAGCGGCTTCACGGCGAGCGCCGACCCGAGCAGCGCCTGCGCCGCGCCGATGCGGCCGCCCCGGCGCAGGTAGTCCAGGGTGTCCACGTAGAAGTACGCCGAAGTGTCCGAGGCCCGCTTCTCCGCGGCCGCCACGATCTCGTCGGCGGAACCCCCCGCCTCCGCCGCCTCGGCGGCGCTCAGCACCGGGAACCCCAGGGCCATCGCGACCATGGCGGTGTCCACCACGCGCACCGGCACCGGCGCCTGCGCCCCCGCGAGCAGCGCCGCGTCGTAGGTGCCGGAGAACTCGGCCGACAGGTGCAGGGAGACGATCTCGGTCGCGCCCGACTCCGCCACCGCGCGGTAGGCGGCGGCGAATTCCTCCGGGCTCGGCCGCGACGTGGTGACGGGCTTGCGCCGCTGCAGTGCGCGGGCGACCGCGGGCGCCGACACCTCGGTGCCCTCTTCCAGCGCTTCGTCGCCGATCACCACCGCCAGCGGCACCACGGTGATCCGGTGCCGGGTCAGGGCCTCCTGCGGCAGGTAGGCCGTGGAATCGGTGACGATAGCGACATGGGACGACATGTGCGGGAGGTTACCCGCGCGGAAGGCCCGGCGACAGTACGGCTCCGCCGAGGTGAACCCGGGTGAACGTCCCCGGTTCCCGTCCCGGCCGCGCCGGACCCGTCACAGTGCCTTGGGCGGCTGCCCGGCGCCGGGTTCGGACGCCCGCTCGCGCCGCGTCCCCGGCTGAATGTGCGATTCCGACCCCGGTGCCGGCTCCGGCTCCGGCTCCGGGAGCGCCGCGGGCGCCCAGTGGCGCAACGCCCCGGCCTCCAGGTCGATGTCGCGGCCCAGCGCCGCGAGGTCGTCGTCGGCGAAGCGCCGGGCGCGGTCCTGGGCGGCCCAGCGCAGCGAGTCCGCGGAGTGGGTGATGCGCCGCGTGCGCTCCTCGAGCTCGCCGATCCGGGCGGCGATGCGGGAGCGGTCGGGTTCGCGCTCCAGCAGCCTCAGCTCCGCGTCGAGCTCCTGGGCGTGGGAGCGCAGCCGGCCGAGCAGGGCGACGGCCTCGCTCAGCGACGGGTCGGCGGCGGCCTGTCCCTCCAGGGCCTCCCCCGTGCTCGTGACGGACGTGCGCAGCGCCAGGCGCAGCTCGGCGAGTTTCCCGGCGGGCCCGGGCCGGCTGTAGCGGCGGGCCTTCAGGCCGGTCTCCTCGACCACCCGGCGGGCCTCGATGCCGGTGCGCTCCACCCCGCGCTTGACCGCCCGCGCGGTCTTGACCGTGGCGACGACGCCGAGCACCACGAAGGAGGCGAAGAGCAGCAGGATCAGGGCGATGGCGACATCCACGGCGGCTCCTCTGCCCGGTCGGCCCGGTCGTCTGACCGGCCCGGTCTGCTCGGTCGGCTGTTCGTCCACCGTAAACGGACGGGGGCGGGCGAGGGTTCCGGGAGAACCCTTACCCGCCCCTTACACCGACCTGGGCCTATCAGCCGACCGGCCGACCGGCCAACCGGCTGAACGATCAGCCCGGCATCACGCCGACGACCCCAGCCGTCACACCGTCACGCGTCACGCCGGAACGATGTTCACCAGCTTCGGCGCCCGCACGATCACCTTGCGGACCCCCGCGCCGTCCAGCGCGGCGACGACCGCGGGGTCGGCCAGGGCCTGGGTCTCCAGGTCCGCGTCGGAGATCGTCGGCGGCACCTCCAGACGGGCCTTGATCTTGCCCTTGATCTGGACGACGCAGGTGACGGACTCGTCCACCACGTACGCCGGGTCGGCCACGGGCAGGTCCTCGTGCGCCAGGGACCCGTCGTGCCCCAGCCGCCGCCACAGCTCCTCGGCGATGTGCGGGGCCAGCGGCGCGATCAGCAGCACCAGGGGCTCGGCCACCGAGCGCGGCACGGGGCCGCCCGCCTTGGTCAGGTGGTTGTTCAGCTCGGTGATCTTGGCGATGGCGGTGTTGAAGCGCAGGCCCTCCAGGTCCTGGCGGACGCCGTCGATCGCCTTGTGCAGGGCGCGCAGGGTGTCCTCGTCCGGCTCGGCGTCCGTGACCGTCACCTCGCCGGTCGCCTCGTCCACGACGTTGCGCCACAGCCGCTGCAGCAGCCGGTACTGGCCGACGACGGCGCGGGTGTCCCAGGGGCGGGAGACGTCCAGCGGGCCCATCGCCATCTCGTACAGGCGCAGGGTGTCCGCGCCGTACTCGGCGGCGATCTCGTCCGGGGTGACGGCGTTCTTCAGGGACTTGCCCATCTTGCCCAGCTCGCGCTTGACCTGCTCGCCGCCGTACCACCAGCCGCCGTCGCGCTCCTCGACCTCGGCCGCCGGGACGGGGAAGCCGCGGCCGTCGCGGTAGACGTAGGCCTGGATCATGCCCTGGTTGAACAGCTTGTGGAACGGCTCCACCGACGACACGTGGCCCAGGTCGAACAGCACCTTGGACCAGAAGCGCGCGTACAGCAGGTGCAGCACCGCGTGCTCGGCGCCGCCGACGTACAGGTCGACGCCGCCGTGCGGCTGCCCCTCGCGCGGGCCCATCCAGTACCGCTCGATCTCGGGGTCGACCAGCGCGCGGTCGTTGTGCGGGTCCAGGTAGCGCAGCTCGTACCAGCAGGAACCGGCCCAGTTGGGCATGGTGTTGGTCTCGCGGCGGTACGGGCGCACGCCGCGGCCGTCGCCCAGGTCCAGCTCGACGTGAACCCACTCCGCGTTGCGGGACAGCGGGGTCTCGGGCTCGGTGTCCGCGTCGTCCGGTTCGAAGGTGCGCGGCGAGTAGTCCTCGACCTCGGGCAGCTCCAGCGGCAGCATCGACTCGGGCAGCGCGTGGGCGACCCCGTCCTCGTCGTAGACGATCGGGAAGGGCTCGCCCCAGTACCGCTGGCGGCTGAACAGCCAGTCGCGCAGGCGGAAGTTGATGGTGCCCTCGCCGATACCGCGCTGCTCCAGGTACGCGATGACCTTGCGCTTGGCGTCGGCGACCTCCAAGCCGTTCAGGTCGATCTCGTCGTTGGCGGAGTTGATCGCCGGGCCCTGGCCGGTGTACGCCTCGCCCTCCCAGCCCTCCGGCGGCCGGACGGTGCGGACGATCGGCAGGTCGAAGACGGTGGCGAACTCCCAGTCGCGCTCGTCCTGACCGGGGACGGCCATGATCGCGCCGGTGCCGTAGCCCATCAGGACGTAGTCGGCGACGAAGACGGGGATGCGGGCGCCAGTCAGCGGGTTCACGGCGTAGGCGCCGCTGAAGACGCCGGTCTTGTTCTTGCCCTCGGTCTGCCGCTCGACGTCCGACTTGGCCTGGGCCTGCCTGCGGTACTCCGCGACGGCCTCGGCCGGGGTGGCCGCGCCGCCGGTCCAGGCGTCCTTGGTGCCCTCCGGCCAGGCGGCCGGCACCACCGTGTCGACCAGCGGGTGCTCGGGGGCCAGCACCATGTAGGTGGCGCCGAACAGGGTGTCCGGGCGGGTGGTGAAGACGGTGACCGGGGTCTCGCTGTGGCCCTCCACCGCGAAGTCGACCTTGGCGCCCTCGGAGCGGCCGATCCAGTTGCGCTGCTGCAGCTTGATCGCCTCGGGCCAGTCCAGCGCGTCCAGGTCGGACAGCAGGCGGTCCGCGTAGGAGGTGATGCGCATCATCCACTGGCGCAGCTTGGCCTTGAAGACGGGGAAGTTCCCGCGCTCGGAGCGGCCGTCGGCGGTGACCTCCTCGTTGGCCAGCACGGTGCCCAGGCCGGGGCACCAGTTGACCGGGGACTCCGAGGCGTAGGCCAGCCGGTACTCACCCAGGACGGTGTCGCGCTCGGCGGGGGTCAGCTCCGTCCAGGCGCGGCCGTCGGGCGTGGCGCGCTCGCCCTTCTCGAACTGCTCGACCAGCTCCGCGATCGGGCGGGCGCGGTCGGCCTGGGGGTCGTACCAGGAGTTGAAGATCTGCAGGAAGATCCACTGGGTCCACTTGTAGTAGTCCGGGTCGATCGTGGCGAACGACCGGCGCTTGTCGTGGCCCAGGCCCAGCCGGCGCAGCTGGGACTTCATGTTGTTCATGGCCGCCTCGGTGGTGACCCGGGGGTGCTCGCCGGTCTGCACGGCGTGCTGCTCGGCGGGCAGGCCGAAGGCGTCGAAGCCCAGGGTGTGCAGCACGTTGTGGCCGGTCATCCGCTGGAAGCGGGCGAAGACGTCGGTGGCGATGTAGCCCAGGGGGTGGCCGACGTGCAGCCCCGCGCCCGAGGGGTACGGGAACATGTCCATGATGAACTTCTTGGGCTTGGCCAGCTCGCCGTCCCCGGCCAGGTCACCGGTGGGGTTCGGGGCCGCGAAGGTCTGGTGCTCGTCCCAGAAGTCCTGCCAGCGGCCCTCGATGTCGGCGGCCAGGGCGGCCGTGTAGCGGTGGGGCGCAGCCGCCTCCGCGGCGGGGGTGGTCTCGCTCATCGTCCTTGGTACTCCATCGCTGTCATGACGGCCTGCGGCCCGGCCGCCGTACGGACATCTGCCTGCGGAACCGCGGAACTGCGGAAACGAAAAAGCCCCTCGCACAGGAGGGGCGCCGCGCTGACATCGAACCTGGTCAGCACGGCTTACTAAGCAGAAGGCGTACGGCACGCATGCGGTCAGGGTACCCCAGAGCGGGAAGGGCCCGCACCGAGGTTCCCCCCGGTGCGGGCCCTTCCGTGCCGTTCCTGGCCGTGCTCAGCGGTGGTGCGGCTTGTACGAGTCGAGGTAGCCGCGCGCCGGGGTGCCGACGCCGGTCACGTCGTCGTAGCCGACGACCGCGGACAGCGAGCTGTCCTTGCCGAGGCTGCGGAGGGAGGTGAGCAGGCCGTCCGCCGCGTCGAAGCCGTTGGCGTAGTCCACGCGGACCACCGCGAGGTCCTTGCCGCGGCCCAGCGGGTGGTCGGTCACGTCGTGGTACGCGCCGGTGCCGTAGCGGTCGTAGATCAGCGGGTTGGCGAAGCCGATCGGCACGCCGTGCCGGGCCTGCTGCGCCAGCGCCTGGACGCCCGCGATGACCGGAGCGGCGAGCGAGGTGCCGCCGATCCGGTACTCGCTGTACTGGAAGGACCCGTCCGGGAAGGCCTGGGTCTGGCCGACCAGGAACCCGGTGTTCGGGTCGGCGACGGCCGAGATGTCCGGCTCGACGCGCTGCTTGACCGTGCCGCCGTTGGCCAGGGCGAGCGCGTTGGGGACGACGCCGCGCTGGTAGAAGGGCTGCGCGTAGAGCTTGCTGGTGCCGCCGCCCGCGCCGGAGGTGTAGGCGCCGGGGAAGGCCGTCCAGGCGGAGCCGTCCGCGGAGAGGGAGGCCTTCAGCGTGCCCCAGCCGGTCTCCCACTGGTACTTGTCGCCCTTGCCGACGGCGAGCGAGGTGCCGCCGACAGAGGTGACCCAGGGGGAGTTCGCCGGGGTGTCGACCTGCTTGGCACCGGTGCCCAGCGGGTTCGCGACGTTGTCGCCCGCGTCGCCGGAGGAGAAGTAGAAGCCGATGCCCTCGACCGCGCCGGTCTGGAAGATCTGGTCGTAGGCGGCGGCGATGTCCGGCGTCTCGTTGGACTCGAGGTCGCCCCACGAGTTGGAGACGATGTCGGCGAGCCGGTGGTCGACGATCTTGGCGAGGGCGTCGAGCAGGTCGTCGTCCGTGCAGGAGGAGGCGCCGACGTAGGTGATGTCGGCGGCCGGGGCGACCGCGTGCACCGCCTCGACGTCGAGGGTCTCCTCGCCGTACCAGCCGGAGGCGTCGCACTCCTCGGGGCTGGTGTAGCGGTAGTCGCGCGGCAGCACCTGGGAGAGCTGGCCGCGCTTGTACGCCGCGTCGCCGTTGCGGGCCGCGTACTTCTTGGCGTCGGCGACGATCGTCGGGGAGGCGAAGGCGTCGGTGATGGCGACGGTGACGCCCTTGCCGTTGTACGAGCCCGCGCCGTAGGCGGCGCGCAGCTGCTTGCCCGTGTAGCCCTTGACGGCGTACGGGGCGTGCGTGCCGTAGGCGACCGGCAGCTTCTTGTCGGTGTTCGACCCGTAGTACGTGGAGAAGGGGCCGGCGTTCTTGAAGACGGCGCCGGGCGGCGGCAGCGTGTCCTGGTGCCGCGCGCGCCGCGGGGAGTTGTCCAGGCCGGTGACGGTGAGGACCGCGCCGCCCAGGGCGGCGGGGACGGAGGCGGTCCCGGTCGGGGCGTGGTAAGTCCGGGCGCCCTTGGCGTAGTTGTGGAGCTGGGTGCCGAACGCCCTCTCCGCGTCGGCGACGTCACCGGTGACGGTCAGGTAGTGGTCGTTCGCACCGGTGACCTTCAGGCCGGAGGGCTCGAGCCACTGCCGGGTCTGGGCGACCTGCTGCGCGGTGGCGCCGAAACGGGCCTTGGCCTGCTGCGCCGAGAGGTACTTGCCGTACGAGGCGGAACCGGGGTCGGACACCGCCTTGGCGTAGGCCGCCAGGCCCTGGGCGTCGCGGCCGGCGAGGTACACCCGGAGGGTGACCGAGGCCGAGTCTGCCGTGGCGCCCTTGTCGGCCTTGGCGGTGGCCCAGGCCGGCTTGCTGCCGGCGAGGCCGTGCCGTCCGTGCGGGGCGTCGGCCTGGGCGCTGGGTATGCCCATCGCCAGCGCACCGGCGACCAGCGGCAGTGTCGCCGCCAGGGCCAGGCCGGCCCGCCTTCTCGAGCGGGTGGAACTCATGTAACCCCCTGCTGTGTGAAGTTCTCGCGGAACGGCGGCGCGCCGGAACCGTGACGCGCGTGGACCGCCACGCCACTCTTCACGTGAACAGCTCATGCCAGGGACATGTGTTCGCCAAGAAGATCTCAAGGAAGGCCCACGAAAGGGCAATTGGGACGGAAAATCGCTCCGGAATCCGGACATTCGGCGCCGCGGACCGGACACTCCGATGAAGGACCGATCATCCTTGCCGAACGGAGCCCGAACAAACCAACGTTAGCAGTTCGTAATGATCCTCATCCCGGGTTGTCGAAAGACGATCGTTCCGGCCACCCGTACGGGTTAGCGTCTGCCGCATGCGCACCAACCGACAGTCCCCGGACGGTCGCCGGACCCCCCCGATACCGGCGAGCGACATCCTGTCCGGGGCCCTTCGCGCCGCACGGTCGCCCCGCGCCTGGGCGATCGCCGGCACCGCCGCCGCCCTGCTCGTCCTCGCCGTCACCGCGGGTCCGTACCTGCGGGCGTTCCTGGACTTCGGCGCCGGCGTCCTCACCCTCGTCTCCCTGAGCTGCACCGTCATCTGGGGCCTGGTGTCCACCGACACCTTCTTCCTCGGGCCCCGCGAACGCCTGCTCACCCAGGGCATCCACCGCGGTCTCGGCGTCGCCGCGATCGGGTTCCTGATCCTGCACGTGACGACGAAGGTCGTCGAGGTACGGGTCACCACCGCCGGCGCCTTCCTCCCCCTCGGCGTGACCGGCCGGGACGGGCTGATCGCCCTCGGCGTGCTCGCCGCCTACCTGATGATCCTCGCCGCCGCCACGGGCGCCATGCGCAGCGTCTTCGCCGCCAACCGGCACCCGGTGCGGTGGCGCATCCTGCACAGCACCGCGTACGCCTCGTGGTGCATGGCGCTCATCCACGGCCTGCAGTCCGGCCGTTCCGCCAAGTCGTGGATCGTCGTGGCCTACGGGATCTGCCTGGTGGGCGTCGCCATCGGCCTCGTCTACCGGCTCCGCAGGACGCGCGGCGAGGCGCTCTTCCCCGAGACCCGTGAGCGCTCCGCCTCCTTCCGCAAGCTCGGCGGCGAACGGGCCGCGTCCCGGGGCGGCTCGGGCGGCCGCCGGCGTGCCGTGCCGCGCGAGGAGACCGGGCCCAGCCTGGCGAGCGCCTACAGCGAACCGCTGCCGCCGCTGCCCAACTTCCCCACCGCCCAGCAGTACACGGCTGTCCCTCCCCAGGCCCCGGACCGTACCCTCGGCATGGATCCCGCGGCCGCCACGATGCAGATGCCGCAGGTACCCGCCCAACCCCAGGCGACGTACCGGCAGCAACCCCAGGTGCCGTACCAGCAGCAACCCCAGCAGACCGGCTGGGACGGCACCCCCGCATGGGGCACGCCGATGCCGGGCGGCGCACAGGACGCGGACCCGCTCGGGGCCGACCGGCTCCAGCCGATCGCCTGGCAGCAGTCCACGCCCGGACCCTATGAAGGACAACGATGAGCGTTCCCGCCATACCGGACCGGTCACCCGCCCCTCGCTCGGGGGCGGGTGATGTGCTGCCCGACGTACGGACCGTCGGGCTGCCCCGGATCACCGCGGGTTTCGACGAGGTGGAGCGCCTGGACCGGGTGACCCACCTGAACGTGCACGGCTCCATGCCGACCATGACCGAGGGCGAACTGCTCGACCTCGCCGAGCTGATGGGCCTGCGCGGCCGGGGCGGCGCGGGCTTCCCCTTCTACAAGAAGCTCAAGGCCGTCGGTGAGGCGGCGCGCCGCCGCGGCACCCCGACCGCCGTGATGGTCAACGGCTGCGAGGGCGAACCGGCCTGCCGCAAGGACGCGGTCATCCTGCGCCGCGCCCCGCACCTGATGCTGGACGGCGCCCTGCTGTGCGCCGAGGTCCTCGGCGCCCGCGAACTGGTCATCAGCGTCACCCGCGACACCAACGAGCAGTCCGTGCGCGACGCCCTGGCCGAGCGCGGCCTCGGCAGCAAGCGCGGCCGCCAGCTCAGGGCCCGGATCGTGCGGATGCCGGAGCGCTTCGTGTCGGGCGAGTCCTCGGGCATCATCTCGGCGGCCAACGGCGGGCTGCCCCTGCCGCCCGGCAAGAAGGTGAGCGCGAGCGAGTCCGGCCTCGGCGGGATGCCGACGCTCTTCTCGAACACCGAGACCTTCACCCAACTGGCCATCGGCGCCCGCATGGGAGCGATCCGCTTCGGCTCCGCGGGTGCCCCGGGCGAGCCCGGCACCGCCATGCTGACCGTCTCCGGCTCGGTGCCCCGGCAGACCGTCGTGGAGACCCCGACGGGCGTGCCGATGTCGTACATCCTGCAGATGTGCGGCGGGAACCCCGGGCAGGGCGTGCTCGTCGGCGGCTACCACGGCAACTGGATCGACCCCAGCGTCGCCTCGATGGTGACCATCGCCCGCGAGAGCCTGGAGGCCCACAAGGCCACCCTCGGCGCGGGTGCCCTGCTCCCCCTCGACCCCGGCCTGTGCCCGCTGGGCGAGTCGCTGCGGGTCGCGCAGTGGCTGGCCGCGGAGACGGCCGGGCAGTGCGGGCCGTGCCGCCTCGGGCTGCCCCGGATGGCCGGGCTGCTGCAGGACGTGCTCAACGGCGGCGGGCAGGCCGCGCTGGAGCAACTGCGGCAGACCGCGGTCGCGGTGAAGGGACGCGGGGTGTGCAAGCACCCCGACGGCTCGATGCGCTTCGTGATGTCCACCATCAACGCCTTCACCGACGACCTGGCCGCCCACGTCCTCGGCGGCGGCTGCGGCCGCCCCACGGTGGGTGTGCTGCCGCTGCTGAAGTCCGACCCGCCCGCGCCGCGCGGCGGCTCCGCCGGATCGGCGGCCGCGGCGACCAGCAACAAGCGGCTGAACGTCGACTGGACGCTGTGCAAGGGCCACGGCCTGTGCGCCGGCGTGCTGCCCGAGATCGTACGGCTGGACCGGGACGGCTACCCCGACATCGCGGGCACGCCCGTACCGCCGCACCTGGACGCGGCGGCGCAGCGCGCGGTGGCCCGCTGCCCCGCGCTGGCGCTGCGCATGGACGAGGGCGGCCGCCGCTGACCGCGGCCGCACGGCGCAGGGGCCCGGCACCGCTTCGGTGCCGGGCCCCTGTCACGTCCGGGCCACGCGGCGTGCACCGACGGCGGTGGGGAGCCGCCGCGCACGGACGGCCAACGCGAAGAGCCCGTCCGATCGGACGGGCTCTCATCGCACTGCGGAAGTGGAGCTACGGGGATTCGAACCCCGGACCTCTTGCATGCCATGCAAGCGCTCTACCAACTGAGCTATAGCCCCGCGGTGCCGTTCCTCCGGGTTCCCCCGGCGACCTGGGATACATTACACGGCCCCGGGGCCGGTTCGCCAAATCCATTCCTGGCCCCTGGGCAGGGCACCCGGTACTGTCGGCTGACCCGCTCCCCGGACGAACCTGGAGAAGGCCGCAGTGACCGCGACGCAGCCGATCGCCGACACCGTGGCGCCCGGCCCCCTGGTCCCGCGGGCCACCCTGGTCGCGGCGCTGGTGTGCCTGGTGTCCTTCGCGGCGTTCTGGGCGGCCCAACGCGCCGCCCACGTCTCGATGATCGACCTCACCGTCTACCGGGCCGAGGGCTGGTCGGTGCGCAACGGGGACGACCTGTACGCGATGCGGGTCACCCACGCGCAGCTGCCCAACACCTATCCGCCCTTCGCGGCCCTGCTCTTCACCTCCCTGACGCTGCTCGGGCCGGGTGCCGCGCGGATCGCGGCGACCGCGGCCAACCTGGGCCTGCTGGTCGTCCTGTGCCACCTGTCGCTCCGGCTGGCCGGGTTGCCGCGGCGGCTGCCCCCGGCGGCGGCCGCGCTGGGCGTCGCGGCGGGCGCGGTGTGGTGCGAGCCGGTCTGGACGACGTCGAGGTACGGGCAGATCAACCTGCTGCTCGCGGTGCTCGTCCTGGGGGACCTCACGAGGATCCGGGACGCGGGCCGGGCCCGAAGCGCAGGAGCGGGGGCGGGCATCGTCGCCGGCATCGGCATCGGCATCGCGGCCGGGATCAAGCTGACGCCTCTGCTGTTCGTGGCCTTCCTCGCGGTCGGCGGGGCGGTGCTCGCCCGGCGCCGGCGCGAGCGCTGGAACGCGTGGCTGCGGGCGGCGGTCGTGGCGTCCGTCACCTTCGCCGCGACCGCGGGGCTCTCCGCGCTCGTCCTGCCGCGGGACTCCCGGCGCTTCTGGACGGAGGTCGTGGTCTCCGCCGACCGCGCCGGCCACGGCGAGGACACCGCCAACCAGTCGCTGCGCGGCGTCCTGGCCCGTGCGCTGCACACCGGCGACCCCGGCGCCTGGTGGCTGCTCGTGGCCGTCCTGGTGGCCGCCGCGGGCCTGGCCGTCGCCGCAGCCCACCTGGCGGCCGGGGAGACCGCCTGGGCGGTCCTGTCGTGCGCCGTCACGGCACTGCTGGTCAGTCCCGTCTCCTGGTCGCACCACTGGGTGTGGGCGGTCCCCCTGGTCGTCCTCCTGGCCGCCGAGGCCGCACGGCGGAGCCGCCCCGCACGCCGGTGGGCCTGCGCCGCCGTGTCCGCCCTGGTCTTCTGCTCGTACGCGCTCTGGCTCACCCCGCACGGCGACGGCGTCTCGCGGCCCGAACTCCACCAGTCCGCCGGGCAGATGGCCCTCTCCGCGGTCTACCCGGCCGTCGGTGCCGCCTTCCTGTGCCTGTCGGCCGCCGTCGCCCTGCGGGCCCGGCGCGGCGTCCCCGCGGCCGGGCCGGGCTGAGCCGCCACCGAACAGCGCGGCCGGGAGGGCCGTTTCGTACCCGTCCGCCGCACGGCGGCGGGCCGGGACCGCGGCGTCGCCCGACGGCGCTCGCCGCGAACCGGCGCCCGGACGGACCGGGTGAAACGCGAGGATCCCGCCTCCCCTGAGGGGAGACGGGATCCGGTGCCGCTGTGGAGCTACGGGGATTCGAACCCCGGACCTCTTGCATGCCATGCAAGCGCTCTACCAACTGAGCTATAGCCCCGCTGTCCTCGGGCTTTCGGCCCGGCGAACGAGAAGAAGCTTAGCCGGTCGGGGCCGGATTCCTGAAATCGGCTCCGGCCCGGCCCCACCCCCGCCGACGGACCCGTCGGCCGCGCCCGTCAGTCGTCGTCGCCGAGCACCGGCTCGGGCAGCGTCCCGGCATTGTGCTCCAGCAGCCGCCAGCCGCGGGCGCCCTCGCCGAGGACCGACCAGCAGGTGTTGGACAGCCCGCCGAGCGCCTCCCAGCTGCGCGGGTCCAGCCCGAGCAGCCGGCCGATGGTGGTGCGGATGGCGCCGCCGTGGCTGACGACCACCAGCACACCGCCGTCGGGCAGCTTGTCGGCCGCCGCGAGCACCACCGGGGCGGCCCGTTCCGCCACCTCGGTCTCCAGCTCGCCGCCGCCGCGCCGCACGGGCTCGCCGCGCTTCCAGGCGGCGTACTCGTCGCCGTGGCGCTCGGTGATCTCCTCGTGCGTCAGGCCCTGCCAGACGCCCGCATAGGTCTCCCGCAGCCCCTCGTCGTACGAGATGTCCAGGCCCGTGACGGCGGCCAGCTCGGTGGCCGTGTCGGCGGCGCGCTGCAGGTCGGAGGAGACGATCGCGTCCGGCTGCAGTGCGGCCAGCAGCCGTGCGGCCCGCTTGGCCTGGGCGACGCCGGTGGAGGTCAGCGGGATGTCCGTGGAGCCCTGGAAGCGGCCCTCGACGTTCCACGAGGTCTGACCGTGCCGCCAGAAGACGACACGGCGGCCGCGGCCCCGCGCGTGCCCGTTCAGATCAGGTCTCCGTCCTCGTCGGCTGCCGCGCCGGCACGGGCGTGCTCCTCGGCCTTGCCGCGGGTGGCGACGGCGTCCTTGGGCAGCTCGAGCTCGGGGCAGTCCTTCCACAGCCGCTCCAGCGCGTAGAAGACCCGCTCCTCCGAGTGCTGGACGTGCACCACGATGTCGATGTAGTCGAGCAGGACCCAGCGGCCGTCTCGCTCGCCCTCACGGCGCACCGGCTTGACGCCGAGCTCCGCCTGCAGCCGCTCCTCGACCTCGTCGACGATGGCCTTCACCTGGCGGTCGTTGGGCGCGGAGGCCAAGAGGAACGCGTCGGTGATGGAGAGGACGTCGCTGACGTCGTAGGCGATGATGTCGTGCGCGAGCTTGTCGGCGGCCGCCTGGGCGGCGGTCTTGATGAGCTCGATGGAGCGGTCCGTGGCGGTCACAGGTGCGGCTTTCCGGTCGGGGACGTCGTACGTCCAGGGTCTCACGGACCGTCCTCGGTCCCCGACCGGTTATGCGCCGCCCCGGTCAGCTCTTCTCCGGCGGGCTGTAGTCCTGCCCCAGGACGACCGTGATGTCGGCGTTGGAGGCCACCTCACCCTTCTTGGCGGCCTTGGCGGGCAGGCCCAGCGTCTTGGCCAGCTCCTCCGCGTCCGCCTTCTTGGCGGCATCGGCGTACAGGACCTGCGAGGTCGCCTGGGTGCCCGCGGAGGCACCCGAGACGAAGGTGTAGCCGCCGCCGACGATCTGGACCTGGGCCTCGCCGGTGTTGGTGGCCACGCCGGTGGCGTTGCGCAGGGTGACCCGGGGGATGCCGTCGGAGTCGGTGTTGGTGACCGTGCCGCCGAGCACCTTCTTGACGACGTCCTCGGTGGACTTCTCGCTCAGCGTGCCGTCCGGCTCCACGGGCAGCGTCTCGGTGGTGTAGTCGCCGCCCTTGGCCTCCTCCGACAGCGCCGCGAGGCTGCTGCCGAGGTCCTTCTCGGTCAGCGGGGGCTCGATGACCTGGTTGAGCCCCTCGACGGTCTTGGTCGCCAGGTCCGGGTCGCTGTACATCTTCTTCAGCATGGCCTGCACGACCTGGCCGAAGCGGGCTAGCTGCTTGTCGGGCCCCTCGCCCGGTTCCCGGTGGACGGCGTACGCGACCGCGGCCTGGCCGCCCAGCTCCTGCTGCTTGCCGGGCTTGACGAGGGTCTTGTCGCCCTTCTTCTTTCCGGCCTTCACCGTGACGTCGGTGTCGACCAGGATGCCGCCGAGGGACTCGACGAGGTTGTCCAGGTACGGGGTGTCCAGCCGCCAGGTGCCGCTGATCTTCGTGCCGAGCAGGCCCTCCAGCGCCTCCCGCGTGGGGGCGGAACCGCCCTCCACGACGGACTTGCCGAGCGTGGTGCTGCCCCCGTCGTCGCTGCCGACGGCGAGCGAGTTCGGCAGCAGGACGGTGGTGCCCTTCTTGGTGGTCGAGTTGCTGACCAGCAGCGCGGTGGAGGTCTCCTCGCTGCCGACCGGGCGCAGGTGCAGCACGATCACGTCGCGCTTCTGGCCGCCCGCGGCCTGCTGCGCGGTCCCCGTGTCCCCGCCGAGGCCGGGGATCTTGCCGGCCTTCCACAGGTAGCCGACGCCGCCGACGGCGGCCAGCGCCAGGACCACGACGGCGGCGACCACGCGGTTGCGGCCGCGGCGCCTGGCCTCCTCGCGGCGCTCGGTGCGGGACTCGGTGAACTTCAGCCAGTCGATGACCTCTTCCGACTCCTCGGTCTCCTCGTCGACGAAGGAGAACTGGCCGGTGTGGAAGTCGGCTTCGCCGGAGGGGTCGCGGCCCGCGGCGGGCCGGGCCGCAGGCTGCTGC
Source organism: Streptomyces sp. NPDC008238 (assembly GCF_042956445.1). NCBI lineage: Bacteria > Bacillati > Actinomycetota > Actinomycetes > Kitasatosporales > Streptomycetaceae > Streptomyces > Streptomyces sp. NPDC008238. The sequence continues at coordinate 225,070 of NZ_JBIBGK010000004.1, forward strand.
TCCTCGTACCCGGGCTGCCGCTGGGCGGGAGGGGCCTGCGGGGGCGTCTGCGGGGCCACCGGCGCCGGGGGCTGCTGCCCGTACTGCTGCTGCTCCTGCGGGTAGTACGGCTCCTGGTACTGCGGCTGCTGCGGGATCCACCCCTGGTACTGCTGCGTCTGCTGGGGGTGCTGCGGCTGCTGTTGGGACTGCTGGGGGTGCTGCGGCTGCTGCCCGTACTGCTGCTGCTCCTGCGGGTAGTACGGCTGCTGCCCGGAGTAGCCCTGCTGTCCCTGCTGTCCCTGCTGGCCCTGGTAGGCCTGCTGCTGGCCGGTCTGCTGGGCGTACGGGTCGTAACTCCCGTACTCCTCGCCGTAACCGTTTGCGTAGTCGGCCCGCTGCTGTGCGTAGGGGTCCTCTCCGTAAGGGTCCTGACCGCCCTGCTCGGGTGTTCCCTCGGCGTATTGCCATCGGGGGTAGTCGTTCACTGGGGACCCCTCCAGTTGCCGATCAGCCGCTGATCACTTACCGGTACAGCCTGCGTTTGTCGATGTAGCGCACGACGCCGTCGGGCACGAGGTACCAGACCGGCTCCCCCTTGGCCACCCGCTGCCGGCAGTCGGTGGAGGAGATCGCCAGGGCGGGCACCTCCACGAGGGAGACCCCGCCGGCCGGGAAGCCGGGGTCGGACAGCGTGTGCCCGGGGCGGGTGACACCGATGAAGTGCGCCAGCGAGAACAGCTCCTCGGCCTTGCGCCAGGAGAAGATCTGGGCCAGCGCGTCCGCCCCGGTGATGAAGAACAGCTCCGCCTCGGGGTGCTCGGCCCGCAGGTCGCGGAGCGTGTCGATGGTGTACGTGCGACCACCGCGTTCGATGTCGCTGCGGCTGACCGAGAACTGCGGGTTCGACGCGGTGGCGATCACCGTCATCAGGTAGCGGTCCTCGGCCGCGGACACCTTCTGGTCGCTCTTCTGCCAGGGCTGGCCGGTGGGCACGAAGACGACCTCGTCCAGCTGGAAAAGGTGCGCCACCTCGCTGGCCGCCACGAGGTGGCCGTGGTGGACGGGATCGAACGTCCCACCCATCACACCGATTCGCTTCTTCATGCGGATAGACCCTACCCGCATCACCTCGTCGGGCTCAGCGGTCGCGGTTGAAGCGCGTGGTGATGAAGAGCAGGAGCAGCAGCGCGAACAGCGCGCCGCCGCCGGTGAGGTAGGGGCTCAGGCTCTCGTGGTTGCCGCCGCCCTCGCCCTCGGCGAGCGTGGTCAGGACGGCGGCGGTCGCGTAGGAGGTCATCTCGGCGTTCCCCTGGTGGCTTCGGGTCTGTCGACGGGCGGAAGGCTCGGCAACATCGTACGGGCGGTGCGGGTGGAACTTCGCGGTGGCTCCACGCGTCCTCACTACGTACCCGACGGGCGAGCAGGGGGGCGAGGACATATGTCCGGTCCGAACGATTCGAGCGGTGCGAACGGCGGCGCGAGCGGCGGAGGGAAGCTGCCCGGACGCAACCGGCGGCGCTTCGAGGGCATCTCCTCGCGCGCCTACGAACACCCGGCCGACCGCTCGGCCCTGGTCGCGCTGCGCAAGCTGAGCGGCTTCGACACCGTCTTCAAGGCGCTCAGCGGGCTGCTGCCGGAGCGCTCCCTGCGGCTGCTGTTCCTCTCGGACTCGGTACGCGTCGGCGACCAGCAGTTCGCGCATCTCAACGACATGCTGCGGGACGCCTGCTACATCCTCGACCTGCCCAAGGTCCCGCCGATGTACGTCACCCAGGATCCGCAGCCCAACGCGATGTGCATCGGCCTGGACGAGCCGATCATCGTCGTCACCACCGGGCTGGTGGAACTGCTGGACGAGGAGGAGATGCGGGCCGTCGTGGGCCACGAGGTCGGCCACGCGCTGTCGGGCCACTCCGTCTACCGCACGATCCTGCTCTTCCTGACCAACCTGGCGCTGCGGGTCGCGTGGATACCGCTGGGCAACCTCGCGATCATGGCGATCGTCACCGCGCTGCGCGAGTGGTTCCGCAAGTCGGAGCTGTCCGCCGACCGGGCCGGGCTCCTGGTCGGCCAGGATCTGCAGGCCTCGATGCGGGGTCTGATGAAGATCGCCGGGGGCAACCACCTGCACGAGATGAACGTGGACGCGTTCCTGAAGCAGGCCGAGGAGTACGAGGAGTCCGGCGACCTGCGCGACTCCGTCCTGAAGATCCTCAACGTCCTGCCGCGCAGCCACCCGTTCACGACGGTGCGGGCCGCGGAGCTGAAGAAGTGGGCCGCGAGCCGCGACTACCAGCGCATCATGGACGGCCACTACCCGCGGCGCAGCGAGGACAAGGACACCTCGGTCTACGACTCGTTCAGGGAATCCGCGAGCCACTACGCCGACACGGTGAGGACGAGCAAGGACCCGCTGATGAAGCTGCTGTCCGACCTCGGCTCGGGCGCCGGCGACATCGGCGGCCGGCTGCGCGACCGCTTCACCGGGACGCCGGGCCCGGACTCCGGCCCGTCGGGCCGCCCGCCGAAGGACGCGCAGGACCCGCCGTCGGAGGGCTGATCCCCGGTCCGGCCGCCGGGGCCGGGGCGAGCACCCCGCACACCGAGCTGATCGCGTGGCGCCGGTCGTGGGGGTCCACGCCGGGCTGCGCCGGCGGCCGCTGCCCGGCCAGCAGCGGCAGGAAGTGCGCCACCGGGGCGCCCGCGCAGGACAGCGGCCCGGCCTCGACGGCGGCCTGCAGCAGTTCCACGTGCCGGTCGCGCAGGTCCGCGCGGTCGAAGCGCAGCCGCAGCTCGCGCCGCACGGTGAACAGCGAGGCCTGGCCGCTGCCCCCGGTGGCGGCCCGCACGGCGTAGACCAGGGTGTGGTCGGTGACGACCTCCAGGGTTTCCTCCCCCGCCTCGGCCACGCTCATGGTGCCGCGCACCTTGACCTCGTCGTCGGCGAGCGCGACGCGCGTCGGGTCGAAGCGCACCAGCCAGCCGGTCGCCGCGTGGCGCCCGTCGTCCGCCGGACGTTCCAGGCTGCGGTCGAACTGGTCGAGCTGGCCGGGGTCGAGCATGAGGCGCACCGTACGGACGTCCCCGCCGGTCAGGGCGCCGGGGTCGGCGGAGGAGGCGACCAGGTACTCCTTCGCGGAGACCAGGGCCTGCATCACCTGGCTCTCGCTGAAGTGCGCGGTACGGCGCGCCGGCGGCAGCGCGTACCCCTTGCCGCCGGCCCGGTAGTGCTCGGCGCGCTGCCCGGCGAAGGGCCGGGAGCGGTCCACGGCGGCCACCGCGGCCGTGGGGACGAGCGGCAGCAGGGTGATCCGCAGCGGCTCCGCCACGGGAGGGGCGGGTGCGTCGTAGGGGTTGCGTATGCCCAGGTAGACGGCGGTGCCGAAGGCCACCGCGATCAGCAGGACGAGGACCAGGGCCTGCCGCGGGGCGCCGCCGCGGACCCAGGGGCGGCGGGTGCGCACCGAACGGGCCGAGCCGTCCAGCCGCTCGCGCGCGGAGAACTCCTGTATCCGGGCAGCACGCACGAAGGATTCGTCGAAGACGACGGATCGGTACTCGTCCTCGCCTCCGCCGGGGGAGCCCTCGGGGTTCCCCTCCGGTGGGTCACCAGGCCCTCTCATACAACAAGCGTAGGTCTGTCAGGGCCCTTTAAAACGTCCTGGTACGAGACAAGTTCGGGCGGTGCTCAGGGGCTGTGGCTGACCGCCACCGGGGGGAGCGAGGGGGCTCCGATCCTGCCGGTCGGGGAGGGCGGGACGGAGGGCTGGCGGGCGCCCCCGGCGCCCCGGTAGACCGCCGCGAACGTCAGTGCCACCACGCCGATGCCCATCACCACGGCGAGCACCCACGCCACGGTCCGGTGCCAGCGCCCGTGCCCCCGGTAGGGGCTGCGCTGGGAGTAGAGGTCCTCGTACTCCTCGTCCTCGTCGGAGCGCGCGGCGTCCTTCTCCTCGTACGGAGCGGAGCCGTCCTCGCCGCCCAGGACGCGCGGGCGGGACGCCTCGGCCTCGGCCTGGGCCGTGGCGGCGGCGAGCATGCGCTCGTGGGCGCTGGGTTCGTGGAAGGCGGCCGCCCGTATGAAGGCCTCGTCGAGCACCACGGACGCGAATTCGTCATCCGCGCCACCGTGGTCCTCGCCGTCCGGGAACGGCTTGCCCCCCAGTTCGTCCGGCACCCGTCCAGAATAGGGCCGATGACGCGGATTGGGCAGGCCGCTCGTGAAGTCCGTCCGTCAGGCGCGCGGCGTTTCAGCCGCGCACGTGCCCGTCCCCGGTGAAGACGTACTTGGTGGAGGTCAGCTCCGGCAGGCCCATCGGGCCGCGGGCGTGCAGCTTCTGGGTGGAGATGCCGATCTCCGCGCCGAAGCCGAACTGGCCGCCGTCGGTGAACCGGGTCGAGGCGTTGACGGCGACCGCGGCGGAATCCACCAACTGGGTGAACCGCCGGGCCGCGGGCTGCGAGGTGGTGACGATGGCCTCGGTGTGCCCGGAGGACCACAGCCGGATGTGCTGCACGGCCGCGTCCAGCGAGTCCACCACGGCGGCGGCGATGTCGTGGCTGAGGTACTCGGTCTCCCAGTCCTCCGCGGTGGCCGGGACGACGGTGGCCGTGGTGCCGCTCTTCGCGGCCAGTTCCCGCACCCGTTCGTCGGCGTGCACGGTGACCCCGGCCTCCGCCAGCGCGTCCAGGGCCCGCGGCAGGAAGTCGGCGGCGATGTCCCGGTGCACCAGCAGGGTCTCGGCGGCGTTGCACACGCTCGGGCGCTGCGCCTTGGAGTTGAGCAGGACCGCGACGGCGACGTCGAGGTCGGCCTGCGCGTCCACGTACACGTGGCAGTTGCCGGTGCCGGTCTCGATCACCGGGACGATCGACTCCTCGACCACCGTCTTGATGAGGGAGGCGCCGCCGCGCGGGATGAGCACGTCGACCATGCCGCGGGCGCGCATCAGCTCGCGCACCGACTCGCGGCTCTCCCCCGGCACCAACTGCACGGCGTCGGCGGGCAGTCCGGCTCCGCCGACCGCGTCGCGCACCACCGTCACCAGGGCGGAGTTGGAGTGCTGGGCGGAGGAGGAGCCGCGCAGCAGCACCGCGTTGCCGGACTTCAGGCACAGCGAGGCCGCGTCCACGGTGACGTTGGGCCGGGCCTCGTAGATGATGCCGACCACGCCCAGCGGCACCCGGATCTGACGCAGGTCCAGCCCGTTGGGCAGCGTCGAGCCGCGCACCACCTCGCCGACCGGGTCGGGCAGTCCGGCCACGTCCCGCACGTCGGAGGCGATGGCCCGGACTCGCTCGGGGGTCAGGGTCAGCCGGTCCACGATCGCCTCGCCGGTCCCGGCCTCGCGGGCACGGGCGACGTCCTCGGCGTTGGCCTCGACGATCTCCCGGGTGCGGACGACCAGGGCGTCGGCGACCGCGAGCAGCGCGTCGTCCTTCACCGAGCGCGGCAGCGGGGCGAGGTCGTCGGCGGCCGCACGGGCGCGGTAGGCGGCCTGCAGCACCGGGCTCTTCGGCCACGGCGAGGGCAGGGAGGCGGCGAGGTCGTCGTTGCTGTGGCTGCGGCTGCTCATAGCGGCCAGGGTACGGCGTGGGCGCCTCGTGACGGGGCGGCTTTCCAGCCGGTGAGACCCGTGCGGAGCACGGCCGCAGGGCCGGCGCGGGTCAGTAGGGGTGCACCCCGACGGGCGCCGCCGGCGGCGGCCCGTAGCCCTCCGCGAGGCGCTGGTGGTAGGTGTCGCGGTCGATGACCTCCAGGCCCACGGTCTCCCACGGCGGCAGGTTGGCGGAGGAGCGGTGCTCGCCCCACAGGCGCAGCGCGATGGCGGCGGCGTCGTGCAGGTCGCGGGCCTCCTCCCAGTACCGGATCTCGGCGTGGTCGGCCGCGTACCTGCTGGTGAGCAGGAAGGGGTGGTCGTTCGCGAGCTGTTCCAGCGCGCGCCGCACCTCGGCGAGCGGGGCCTCGGGCCCGGAGACGCTGAGCGTCACGTGCCAGAGCCGGGACACGGGGCGCTCCCGGGTCACGGGCGGGGCGGTGTCGTCGCTCGTCACGCTCACCAGTGTCCGCTCCGCCGTCCCTCGGGACGACGATGCCCCCGGGCGCCCTCGTCTCACCGGTCGCCTCCCTGTCGTCCCTGTCGTCGCGTCCCTGGCCGGATTCCGTGCTCCGCCCACAAAGTCCAGCAGCCCGGAAGCGGCCGCGGGGCGGTTTTCACGAAGTAACCACGAAGGAGGTCCGCCTCAGTGGTGCAGCAGTACGAGGTCGTCCCGGTGCACGACCTCGCGCTCGTAGGCGGGGCCCAGTTCCCGTGCCAGTTCACGGGTCGAGCGCCCGAGCAGCCGCGGCAGTTCCCTGGCGTCGAAGTTCACCAGGCCGCGTGCGACGGCGTGGCCGGAGGTGTCGCGCAGTTCGACCGGGTCGCCGGCGGTGAAGTCGCCCTCGACCGCCGCGATGCCGGCCGGCAGCAGCGAGGTGCGGCGCTTGACGACCGCCTGCACGGCGCCGTCGTCCAGGACGAGCGCGCCGAGCGGGGTGGAGGCGTGGGCCAGCCACAGCAGCCGGTCGGCGGAGCGCTTTCCCGTGGCGTGGAAGAGGGTGCCCGTACGCCGTCCGGCCAGGGCGTCCGCGGCCTGCGAGGCGGAGGTCAGCACGACCGGGACGCCGGCGCCGGCGGCGATCCGGGCGGCCTCGACCTTGGTGACCATGCCCCCGGTGCCGACGCCGGCCTTGCCCGCGCTGCCGATGGAGACGCCCTCCAGGTCCTGCGGCCCGTGGACCTCCTCGATGCGCGAGGTGCCCGGGAGCGCGGGGTCGCCGTCGTAGAGGCCGTCGACGTCGGAGAGCAGGACGAGCAGGTCGGCCCGGACGAGGTGGGCGACGAGGGCGGCGAGGCGGTCGTTGTCGCCGAAGCGGATCTCGTCGGTGGCCACCGTGTCGTTCTCGTTGACGACCGGCAGGGCGCCCATGGCGAGCAGCTGGTCCAGCGTCCGGTAGGCGTTGCGGTAGTGCGCCCGGCGGCTCATGTCGTCGGAGGTGAGCAGCACCTGGCCGACCCGTACGCCGTACCGGGCGAAGGAGGCCGTGTAGCGGGCGACGAGCAGGCCCTGGCCGACGCTGGCGGCGGCCTGCTGCCGGGCCAGGTCCCGAGGCCGCCGGGTGAGCCCGAGCGGCGCCAGGCCCGCGGCGATGGCACCGGAGGAGACCAGGACGACCTCCCTGGCGGCCGTGCCCTCCTGCGCCGGGCCGTCCTGGCTGCCGCACGCCTTGGCCAGCACGTCCACGAGGGCGTCCACCCGGTCCGCGTCCAGGCCGCCGGCCGCGGTCGTCAGCGAACTCGACCCGACCTTGACCACGACCCGCCGGGCCTCCGCCACGTCCTGCCTCGCGCTCGCCACGTCCGTCCCTTTCCTCTCCCGGCTTCGCAATCTACGGCAGAGGGGCGGTCCGGTGCCGCCGGCTTCCACCCAGCGGACGGGCCGGAGGGACCGCGGCGACGGGACCAAGGACCCGCAGGCCCGCACCGGGAACGCGCGTACCATGGGACCTTGCGTTCGAAGCCGTCGGGCCGCGCGTGCGCCGCCCGAGCAGCCCAGAGGAAGATCCGCCTGTGACATCTCACACGGGAGAGCCGGCGCTCGGCCTTCCGCTTCCTGACCACCGGGCTTGCTGTGCAGGGAGTTTGGACGCCCGTTCGAGTCAAGTGCCCCCACGGTTTTGGATGGTAGGTTGCCCGCTGTGAAACGCACCATTGGAACCAGGCCGGAGACATTCCACTTCGCGTTGCTGCTGCTGCAGGCCTGCGCGTTGATCGCCCAGATCGTGGGGGTGGCGCTCCCCGGCATGGCACTCCTCGTCGGTGCGGCGGCGCTCGGCTACGCGGCCGATCTCGTCATGCACGCCGGCAGGACGCCCCCGCCCAGGATCCTCGGCCAGCTCCACGCGGAAGCGGTCACCCGGCAGGCGCTGCGCGACCTGCTGCTGGTGACCGGCCTGCTCCGCCTGGAGGTCGGGCCGTCGACCGGGTTCTGGCTGGTCTGCCTCGGCGGTCTGCTCGTCGTGCACGGCGGGCACGTCGCCCTGCAGGCCGGCACGATCCTGGTGCAGCGCGCGCGCAAGCTGCCGGTCGTCACCCGGAACATCGACACCTCCGGCCTCAGGCTTCCCTCCGCTCCCCCGGCCGTGATCACCCGCCGCCCGGGGCTGCGGCTGCTGCTGGCCGAGCTCCCCGCCGTCGCGGGGCTCTCGCTCACCGCGGCGGGCGGGCCCACCGGCTGGGCCCTCGCCGGGGTCGGCCTGGCCGCCGTCCTGTCGCTCGCCGCCCTCGCGGTGCTCGCGCTGGCCTTCCTGCCCGGGCGCCGCGCCCCGCGGCAGGAGGAGGTCATGGAGTGGTTCGACGCGTGGCTGCGCGACTACCGGCCGACCGTCGGCATGTACTTCTCCGGCGGCCGCAGCTCCGCGTACCAGGCGAACATGTGGCTGTCCGCGCTGGAGAAGCTCGAGGGCCGGCCCGTGATCGTGCTGCGCGAGCGGGCGATGGTGCCGCGCATCGGCGCCACCGACCTGCCCATCGTGTGCCTGCCGAGGGTCGCCGACCTCATGCGCCTCGGCGACTCCAGCCTCAAGGTGCTGCTGCACCCGGCCAACGCGCCGAAGACCTCCCAGGTGCTGCGCATCCCGTCGATCATGCACACCTTCGTCAACCACGGCGAGAGCGACAAGCTGTCCAGCTGCAACCCGTACGCGAAGGCCTACGACGAGGTCTGGGTGGCGGGCCCCGCCGCCCGCGAGCGCTACGCCCTCGCCTCGGTCGGCGTGGCCGACGACGACGTCGTGGAGGTCGGCCGCCCCCAGCTGGCCGGCGTCGAGCGCGGCTCCGGTCCGGTTCCGGCCGGGTCCCCGGTCACCGTGCTGTACGCGCCCACCTGGGAAGGGTGGACCGACGACCCGGGCAACACCTCCATCGTCCTGGCGGGCGAGACGATCGTCCGCCGGCTGCTCGCCGACCCCGGGGTGCGGCTGCTCTACCGCCCGCACCCGCTGACCGGCTCCGTCGACCCCCGTGCCGGTGCGGCCAACCACCGCATCATCCAGCTCATCGAGGAGGCCCGCGCCGCCGGCCGGCAGTCCGTCGCGACGCCCGCGCAGCGCGAGGTGCTGGAGCGGACCGAGCGCGAGCTGGACCGGCTCACCGCCGCCTGGACGCTGATGTCCGCGGACGACCTGGAGCGGATGGCCGACAAGGGCGTGTCCGGGGACGTCACCGTCGCCGAGGCGACGCGGCGCGCGGCCGAGGAGTGGGAGGCCGTCTACTGGACGGCGCTGCCCGCCACCGAGCACCAGGTGCTCACCGGGGAGAGGCCCGGCCTCTACTCCTGCTTCAACCACTCGGACGTGCTGATCACGGACGTCTCCAGCGTCATCTCCGAGTTCATCGTGAGCGGCAAGCCCTACGCGGTCACCAACACCACGGACCTGGCCGAGGGGGCCTTCCGCGAGACGTTCCCCACCGTCCGCGCCGGGACCGTGCTGACCCCGACGGCCAAGGGCCTCGACGAACTGCTGGGCGTCGCCCGCGGCAGTCAGGACGACACCCTGGCGACGGCCCGCGAGGAACTGCGGGTGCACCTGCTGGGCCCGGCCGAGCCGACCTCCGCGGAACGCTTCCAGGAGGCCGTGCACGCCCTCGCGGCCCGCGTCGACGAACGGCGGGCCAAGGCGGCGGGAGCCGCCCCCCAGGCGCTCCCCCGGCAGCGCGCCGGAGCCGTCTGACACCGGCACACAGGACGACGGAGGAGGCCTCCGGCGGGAACGGAACGTTCCCGCCGGAGGCCTCCTCCTTTTGTGTGCCCGCGCGCCGGGTGACCCGGATCACGCCACCGGGCCCCGAGACACCATTCGACAACTTTTTGTTTACTCGCCCTTAACCCGTGCAACCATTGGCAGTCGCCGGGTGTCGTACGTGCGGTGGATGCGGGAGCCGTCCGTGACGGCCGCGCCACCCTCCCGCCCACGCCGGACCGGAAGCCGGTCCTGCGTCCCTTCTCGCCCCGAAAGGTTCCTGGTCCATGGAAATACCGCCGCTCGCGGAAGTACGGCGCCTCACCGAGAAGAAGCGGGACGCCTGGTGGACCGTCTTCCTCGTCGATCCGGTGGCGACCCCGCTGGTGCGCTGGACGGCCAGGTGGACCCGCGTCACCCCCAACCAGATCACCTGGGGCGCGCTGTTCCTCGGCCTCGGCGCGGCAGCGTGCTTCGCGATGGCCGACTGGAAGTGGCTGATCGTCGGCGCCGTGCTGTACCACTTCAGCTTCATCCTCGACTGCATGGACGGGAAGCTGGCCCGGCTCACCGGCCAGGGATCGGAGTTCGGCGGCTGGCTCGACTACATCTTCGACCGCATCCGCGTGGTGTGCTGCGCCGCGGCCCTGATGGGCGGCCAGTTCTACCGCACCGACAAGCCGGTCTACATGTGGCTCGCCCTCGCGGTGATCTTCCTCGACGCCCTGCGCTACCTCGACGCGCTGCAGATCTTCAAGGTGCGGGCCGGGATGCGCAAGAAGATCCGCAAGCGCCTGCAGCAGGTCGAGGCGGCCAAGCCGACCGCCTTCATGGAGGACCTGCTGCGCGAGCGGGCCGAGGACGACGAGACGCAGGCCGACGCGGACGCCCAGGCCGCGGCCAAGGTGCTCGGCTCCGTCGAGCCCGGCCCGCGGTCCGTCCCCGCGCAGTGGAACGGCCCCGGCGCCTCCGCGGCGGACGTGACGGCCACGACGGACGACGGGACCGACGCGGCCGAGGACGCCCCGGCGTCCGAGGAGGAGGACGGCCCGCAGCGGGTCATCGACCTCCAGCAGACCTTCAAGAAGCGCTTCGGCCCCTACGAGAAGTTCCGTGACTTCCTGGTCAAGCACCGCGTACGGCCGCACCTGATCAGCGGCATCGAGTTCCAGATGGCGGTCTTCATCATCGCCCCGCTCACCGGTGCCATCGTCGGTGTCACGATCGGCGCGGCCGTGCTGCTGCTGACCTTCGAACTCGCCATCATCTACAAGCTGCTGCTCTCCACCCGCGACTTCGAGGGCGTCATGGCGCAGCTCCAGGCGGAGGTCCAGGAGCAGGAGCAGGCCGAGGACACCGAGGACACCCAGGACCCGGCGCTCCGCGCGTCCGTGAGCTGAACGAACGGCACGACGACGAGGGCCGGTTCCCCCGCTGACCGCGGGGGAACCGGCCCTCGTCACATCCGGCCGCGGCTCAGGACTCGAAGGGGTCGAAGCCCTCGAACTGCTCCTGTGCGTCGTCCCGCTCGGCGTCGCGGTCCTTGCGGCGCTGGGCGGCGGGGCGGGGCGCGTCGAAGCGGTGGTCCTCACCGCGGCGTCCCAGCATCTCCGCGCCGGCCGCCACCGTCGGCTCCCAGTCGAAGACCACGGCGTCGTCCTCGTCACCGATGACGACCTCGTCGCCCTCGCGGGCGCCGGCCTTGACCAGTTGCTCCTCGACACCGAGGCGGGCGAGCCGGTCGGCGAGGTAGCCGACGGCCTCGTCGTTGGCGAAGTCGGTCTGGCGCACCCAGCGTTCGGGCTTCTCACCGCGGACGCGGTAGAAGCCGTCCTCGGCGGTGACGGTGAAGCCGGAGTCGTCCACGGCCTTGGGCCGGATGACGATGCGGGTGGCCTCCTGGACCGGCTGGGCGGCGCGGGCCTCGGCCACGATGCCGGCCAGGGCGTACGCCAGCTCGTTGAGGCCCTTGTGGGCCACCGCGGACACCTCGAAGACCCGGTAGCCGCGCGCCTCCAGGTCGGGGCGGACCATGTCGGCGAGGTCCTGGCCGTCGGGGATGTCGACCTTGTTGAGGACGACCACCCGCGGACGGCCTTCAAGGCCCCCGTACGCCCGCAGTTCCGCCTCGATGACGTCCAGGTCGCTCAGCGGGTCGCGCTCGGACTCCAGGGTGGCGGTGTCCAGGACGTGCACCAGGACGCTGCAGCGCTCCACGTGCCGCAGGAACTCCAGTCCCAGGCCCCGTCCCTCACTGGCGCCCGGGATCAGCCCGGGGACGTCGGCGACGGTGAAGACCGTCGAACCGGCCGTCACCACACCGAGGTTGGGGACGAGGGTGGTGAAGGGGTAGTCCGCGATCTTCGGCTTGGCGGCCGAGAGCACGGAGATGAGCGAGGACTTGCCCGCGCTCGGGTAGCCGACCAGCGCCACGTCGGCGACCGTCTTCAGCTCCAGGACGAGGTCCCGGCTCTGGCCCGGCTCGCCCAGCAGCGCGAAGCCCGGCGCCTTGCGGCGCGCGGAGGCCAGCGCCGCGTTGCCGAGGCCGCCGCGGCCGCCCTGGCCGGCGACGAAGGTGGTGCCGTGGCCGACGAGGTCCGCGAGCACGTTGCCGCGCTCGTCCATGACCACGGTGCCGTCCGGCACGAGCAGGACCAGGTCCGTGCCCTCCTTGCCGGAACGGTTGCCGCCCTCGCCGGGCTTGCCGTTGGTGGCCTTGCGGTGCGGGTGGTGGTGGTAGTCGATGAGCGTGGTGACCGACTGGTCGACGACCAGCGTCACGTCACCGCCACGGCCGCCGTTGCCGCCGTCCGGGCCGCCCAGCGGCTTGAACTTCTCCCGGTGCACGGAGGCGCAGCCATGGCCTCCGTTACCCGCGGCGACGTGCAGCTCGACGCGGTCCACGAAGGTGGTCATGCGGATGTTCCTCCTGGTACGTACGGGATGTCTTGTTGTTCAACGCACCGAGGGCGGACCTGCTTCCCGCCCGGGAAGCAGCGTCCGCCCTCGGTGAAGTCGTATCGCGGCCGATCAGGCGACCGGGACGATGTTCACGACCTTGCGACCACGGCTGCTGCCGAACTCGACCGCACCGGCGGCGAGGGCGAACAGCGTGTCGTCCTTGCCACGGCCGACGCCCGCGCCGGGGTGGAAGTGGGTGCCGCGCTGGCGGACGATGATCTCACCGGCGTTCACGACCTGGCCGCCGAAGCGCTTGACGCCGAGCCGCTGGGCGTTGGAGTCGCGACCGTTCCGGGTGGACGATGCGCCCTTCTTGTGTGCCATCTCTGTTCAGTCCCTTACTTCGCAGCGGCGGGGATGCCGGTGATCTTCAGCGCCGTGTACTGCTGGCGGTGACCCTGACGACGGCGGTAGCCGGTCTTGTTCTTGTACCGCAGGATGTCGATCTTCTGGCCCTTGTGGTGGTCCACGATCTCGGCCTCGACCTTGATCCCGGCCAGCACCCACGGGTCGCTGGTGACGGCGTCGCCGTCCACGACGAGCAGCGTCGAGAGCTCGACCGCGTCGCCAACCTTGCCAGTGGAAATCTTGTCAACCTCGACGATGTCGCCGACGGCCACCTTGTGCTGGCGGCCACCGCTGCGCACGATTGCGTACACGCGGAACTCACTCTCTCGCTCGGATCGTCACTCCTGACGCCAGCCGTCCCTGCGGTGCGTGGGGGGCCTCTGCCGGCCGGGGCCGGTAGGAAGGTGCTCAGGAATGGGCGTCAAACGTCAAAACGCCGAAGGTTAAGGTTACGGGGCACCCTCGACCGGGTCAAACCGGCGCCTCCCCGGCCGGACACGCCGAGGGCCGTCCCCCCGGTGGGGGACGGCCCTCGGACGGTGACCCCGGGTCAGGACGCCTCGGTGGGCGCCTCGGCCGTGGCCTTCGCGGCCTTCTTCGCCGTCGTCTTCTTCGCGGTGGTCTTCTTCGCCACGGTCTTCTTGGCGGCCGTCTTCTTGGCGGCGGCCTTCTTCGCCGGCGCCTTCTTCGCGGCCGTCTTGCGCGCGGCCCGCTTCTTCGGCTCCGCCTCGGCGGTGTCGGTCTCGGCGGCGTCGCTCTGCGGCTGCGCCTCGGTGCCGGGGACGACCACGACCGCGGCCTCCTCGCCCGAGGACGGCGCGCCCGCGGGGGCGGACGCCCGGCGCGTGGCCCGGCGACGGACCGGCGCGGCCGGCTCCTGGACCTCCGCCACGGGCTCCGGCTCGGGAGCCGGGGCCGGGACGGCCGTCTCCGCCGCGGGGACGACCACCGTGGCCGCCTCACCCGCGGGGGCGCTCGGCGCGGTGGCCTTGCGGGTCGCCCGGCGCCGGCCGCGGACCGGGGCGACGGGCTCCTCCACGACCTCGGCAGTGTCCACGACCGCGGGCGCCTGGGTGGCGGTGGCCGTCGCGGCCTCCGCCGCCTGGGGCTCGGTGACCGGGGCGACCGACGGGACGACGGTGACGATCTCGGCCGTCGCGTCCGGCGAGCCCACCGGAGCGGTGACCCGCCGCGAGGCACGCCGCCGGGAACGGCGGCCGGCCGCGGCCTCGGCCTCCGCCGGGCTGCTGAACCACTCCTCGTCCCCGCCGACGGCGGGGACCAGCTCGGCCTCCGCCACGGCGACCGGCTCCAGCTCGAACGCCTCCTCCACGGCCTCCTCGGCCTCGGCGACGGCGGTCCCGGCGACCGCCGGCTCCTCCGCCGCACCGCCACGACGGCGCTTGCGCTTGCCGCCGCCACCGGCCGTCGTGGGCTGGTCCATGTGGACGATGACGCCGCGGCCGTTGCAGTGCACGCAGGTCTCGGAGAAGGACTCCAGCAGACCCTGGCCGACCCGCTTGCGGGTCATCTGCACCAGCCCCAGCGAGGTGACCTCGGCCACCTGGTGCTTGGTCCGGTCACGGCCCAGGCACTCCAGCAGACGGCGCATCACGAGGTCGCGGTTGGACTCCAGCACCATGTCGATGAAGTCGATCACGATGATGCCGCCCAGGTCGCGCAGCCGCAGCTGGCGCACGATCTCCTCGGCCGCCTCCAGGTTGTTCCTGGTGACCGTCTCCTCCAGGTTGCCGCCCTGGCCGGTGAACTTGCCGGTGTTGACGTCGATGACGACCATCGCCTCGGTCCGGTCGATCACCAGCGAACCGCCGCTCGGCAGCCAGACCTTGCGGTCCAGCGCCTTCAGCAGCTGCTCGTCGATCCGGTAGGTGGCGAAGACGTCGACCTCGGAGGTCCAGCGGCTCAGCCGCTCGGCCAGGTCCGGCGCGACGTGCGAGACGTAGCCGTGGATGGTCTCCCAGGCGGTGTCGCCGCTGACGATGACCTTGCTGAAGTCCTCGTTGAAGATGTCGCGGACGACGCGGACGGTCATGTCCGGCTCGCCGTAGAGCAGCGACGGGGCGTTGCCGCTCTTGGCCTTCTTCTGGATCTCCTCCCACTGCGACTGCAGCCGCTCGACGTCGCGGCGCAGCTCGTCCTCGCTCGCGCCCTCGGCCGCGGTGCGCACGATGACGCCCGCGTCCTCGGGGACGATCTTCTTGAGGATCTGCTTCAGCCGGGCGCGCTCGGTGTCGGGCAGCTTGCGGCTGATGCCGGTCATCGAGCCCTCGGGCACGTAGACCAGGTAGCGGCCGGGCAGCGACACCTGACTGGTCAGGCGGGCGCCCTTGTGGCCGATCGGGTCCTTGGTGACCTGGACCAGCACCGACTGGCCGGACCTCAGGGCCGCCTCGATGCGCCGCGGGCCGTTGCCCATGCCCAGCGCCTCGAAGTTGACCTCACCGGCGTACAGGACGGCGTTGCGGCCCTTGCCGATGTCGACGAACGCGGCCTCCATGGACGGCAGCACGTTCTGGACCTTGCCCAGGTAGACGTTGCCGACGTAGGAGGTGGCCTGCTCCTTGTTGACGTAGTGCTCGACGAGGACGTCGTCCTCCAGCACACCGATCTGCGTGCGGTCGCCGTTCTCACGGACGACCATGACGCGCTCGACCGCCTCACGGCGGGCCAGGAACTCGGCCTCGGTGATGATCGGCACACGCCGGCGGCCCTGCTCACGGCCCTCGCGGCGGCGCTGCTTCTTGGCCTCCAGACGGGTGGAGCCCTTGATGGACTGCACCTCGTCGGCCGGCTCGGACGGCTTGCGCGGCTCGCGGATCTTGACGACCGTGCGCTCCGGGGCGTCCTCGCCCAGGCTCTCCTCGGCCGGGCCCTCGCCGCCACGGCGGCGACGACGGCGACGGCGACGGCTGGTGCTGCTGCTCTCGCCGTCCTGCTCGTCGTCCTCATCGGACTCGTCCGCGGCGCCCTCGCCCTCGGTCTCCTCGTCCTCGCCGGCGGCCTCCTCGCCGTCGGCGGCCTCACCACGACGACGGCGGCGGCCACCGCGACGGCGACGGCGGGAGATGCGCTCGCCGCCCTCGCCCTCGTGCTCGTCGCCCTCGTGCTCGTCGGCCTCGGCCTCAGCCTCGTCCTCGTGGACGGCCTCGGGCTCCTCGTCGGCGTGCTCGGCCACGGCGCTCTGCGCGGTCTCCACGGCCTCCGCGGGCTCACCGCGACGACGACGGCGACGGCGGCGTCCGCCGGCGTACTCCTCGGCCTCCGCCTCGGCCTCGGGCTCCTCGTGGTCCTCCTGCTCCGCGGCCGGCGCGGCCTGCCCGGCCTGCGCCGGGGCGGGAGCCTGGAACACCGGTGCCTGGAAGACCGCCACCGGCGGGCGCACGACCCGGCGCCGTCCCCGCGCGGGAGCCGCCTCGGGCTCGGGCTCGGCCTCGGGCTCCGCCGCGGGCTCGGCCTCGGCGCCCTGCGCCTCGTGGACCTGGATGACGATCGTGTCCGCGGGGACACCGAACGCCTCCGCGACCGCCACGACCGCCGCGGCGTGCGCCTCGTCGACCGTGTCGCCGTAGCCGCGGATCTCGTACGCGTCCTCGACCTCGACGGCCCAGCCGGAACCGTCCGGGACGGCCTTGGCGGTGTAGGTGCGCCGCTCCGGGGCGGCGGCCACGACGGTCTCGGCGGCGGCCTCCGCCGCCGCCTCCTCACGAGGCGCGAGCGCACCCGGCTTCAGACGGCGCGAGCCGTCGTCGGCGGCGAGGAAGGAAGCCGCCGGGGCGGTACGCCGACGCGAACGGGCCGCCCGGGACTTCTCGGCCTGGGGCTTCTCGGCCCTGCCGCGCCGCGGCTGCGTGGCGGGCGGCTCCGCGGGCTCCTCCTGCAGCGCCTTAGCCGGCGCGTCCGCGGCGGCCACGGCGACGTCCTCGGCGGGAGCCGCCTCGGGGGTGGCCACCTTGCGCGTGGCACGGCGCCGGGTACGGGCCGGGGCCGCCGGCTGCTCGGCCTGCTCCGCCGCGGGGGCGGTCTCGGCGTGCAGCGGCAGGCCGGCCTGGAGCTCCTTGGCCTGCGTGTCGGCGGCGGCCGCGGGGCCGCTCGTCTCCTCGGCGGCCGGGGCCGCCTCGGGGCTGGTCACCTTGCGCGTGGCACGGCGCCGCGAACGGGCCGGAGCCGCCGGCTGCCCGGCCTGCTCCGCCCCAGAGGTCTCGGAGGTCGTCTCGGGGGCAGGGGCCGGCTCGGCAGGCGTCTCCGCCACGACGGCCTCGGGGGCCGGGGCCGCGGCGGTGGCCTTCCGTGTCGCACGGCGGCGGGTAGGGGCGGGAGCGGCCTCGGCCGTCTCCTCGCCCGACCCGGCCGCCTGCGGCTCCGGGGCGGAGGCCTTGCGGGTCGCCCGGCGGCGGGTACGCGCCGGCGCGGCCTCGGCCTCCGGCTCCGCGGAAGCAGCTTCGGCCGGTATGGCCGGCGACCCGGCGGCCGCTGCCCCCGGGGTCACGTCCTGCGCGGCCTCGCCGGCCGCGGGCGGTCCTGCGGGGCGGCTCGCCGCCCGGCGTCGACGGCGCGGTGCGGCCGTCGCCTCGGTGTCGGTGCCGCCGGAGGCGGCTTCGGTGGCGCCGTTCTCGGGCGCCTCGT
The DNA here is from genome assembly GCF_042956445.1 of Streptomyces sp. NPDC008238. Lineage (NCBI taxonomy): Bacteria > Bacillati > Actinomycetota > Actinomycetes > Kitasatosporales > Streptomycetaceae > Streptomyces > Streptomyces sp. NPDC008238. The sequence continues at coordinate 242,786 of NZ_JBIBGK010000004.1, forward strand.
TCGGCTCGTTGTGCTCGAGCATGCGGGCATATCTCCCGTCACGCTCCCGGGCGCCGCGTCCTGGTCCGGTTCGCGGCGGTCCGCGTCATCGCGTTCCGCCGCCCGGGGGGCGCGGGCGCCACACGGGAGCTGTCGTATAGCTCGTCGGCACCGCAGTGACGGGCCGACGAAAGTCTCGTCTGATGCGTGCTGCCGGACCCGGGTTTCCCCAGATGCATCGGCCGCACAACGACGACGGTCCTAGGCGGAACCCTCCGGCACCGTCGCGGCATCGCGGTCGGGCGCGAGCGGATCGGTCACCGTACCGGTCTCCTCGTCGAGCGGCCCCTGCGCCAGCCTGGTCACCGCTGCGGGGACCGGCGGCGCGAGGTCGGCCACCGCACGGAGGCCGGACAGGACGTCGTCGGGTCGTACGGCAGGTGTCACATGCCGAACAACCAGCCGCAGTATCGCACAAGCTCCTGGCGTCGGCCTATCGGCACCCTGTTCGAAAACACCGTCCTGGGCCCCGGCCACCTGCGGATCCACCGCTTCGAGCCGGGTGACGGCCTCGCGCGCGTCGAAAGTCCGCACGCCGTTCTTCGTCATGCGCTGGACCTCGACGGTCCCGGCGGCGAGGAACGCCGCCACGGCCCGCTCGGCCTCGTCCCGCTCGACACCGTCCAGCCGCAGCTGCCACACCGACGCCGCCAGCCGCTCGGCGAGCCCCGAGGTACGGGCCTCGACGGCGTCGACCACGTCGAGTCCGGCCGGCAGCGACTCGTCCAGCAGCAGGCGCAGCTTCTCCGGCTCACGGGCCTCGCTGAGCGCGATCTCCAGGTACTCGGCCTCGCTCGCGACGCCGGTGGGTGCGGCGTTGGCGTACGACACCTTGGGGTGCGGGGTGAAACCCGCCGAGTACGCCATGGGCACCTCGGCGCGCCGCAGCGCCCGCTCGAATGCGCGCTGGAAGTCGCGGTGGCTGGTGAACCGGAGGCGGCCGCGCTTGGTGTAGCGCAGTCGGATGCGCTGCACCGCGGGTGCGGGCGGCGGGCCTTCGGGCTGTCGCTTGCCCAGTGTCGTTCAGTCCCTCGTGCGTCTGGTCACCCCGGACGGGGTTGCTTGTCGTCTTCCAGATTACTGGGGGTTCCGGCCTTCCGGTTCCCCACGGCGCCCGCAGCGCGCTCCACCCGTCGCGGCGCGCCCGTCAGCGCACCGCGCAGATCGGCCCGCACCCCGCGCACGGTCTCCCGCACCGCGGCCAGCGCGTCGCGCACCACCCGCCGGGCCTCGGCCGCCGCCCGCCGCACCGGCCGCCACACGGGCAGCACGACGGCGTGCCACACCCAGGCCACCGGGACCACCACGACCACGGTGACCAGCCACTTCAGGGCCCGGCCCAGGGCACGCGAGACGTACCCCGCCACCCGCCAGGCCACCAGAAGGGCGTCCCGGACCTCCCTGGCGACCGGCACGAGCACCCGCCGCCACAGGAACAGCAGCGGAACCACGACCGCCCACCGCGCCAGCCACGCCACGGCCGCGCCCACCGGCACGAGCACGTACCGCCACAGCCCCACCGCCGGCAGCACGACCAGCAGCCGTACCGCCCACCGGAGCAGCCACACGGCCCCGGCGGCCAACGGCACCAGCACACGCCCGTACAGCGCCGCCAGGGGCACCACCACCAACGTCCGGACCGCCCACACCACCCCCACGCCCACCGGCACGAGCACGTACCGCCACAGCCCCACCGCCGGCAGCACGACCAGCAGCCGTACCGCCCACCGGAGCAGCCACACCGCCCCGGCGGCCAACGGCACCAGCACGCGCCCGTACAGCGCCGCCAGGGGCACCACCACCAACGTCCGGACCGCCCACACCACCGCCACGCCCACCGGCACCAGCACGTACCGCCACAGCCCCACCGAGGGCAGCACGACCAGCAGCCGGACCGCCCCGGTGGCCAGCGGCACCAGCACGCGCCCGTACAGCGCCGCCAAGGGCACCACCACCAACGTCCGGACCGCCCACACCACCGCCACGCCCACCGGCACCAGCACGTACCGCCACAGCCCCACCACCGGCACCACGACCAGCAGCCGGACCACCCAGACCACGGCCGCCTCCGCGGCCCGTCCCACCGGAGCCAGCACGTACCGCCACAGCGCCGCCGCGGGGGCGACCACGCACACCCCGACCAGCCACCGCCCCAACCGCCCCGACGCCCGCCCCGACGCCGCCAGGGCGTCCCACGCGATGCGCAGCGGCAGCACGACCACCAGCGCCACGATCCGCGCCGGCATCCTGACCGCCACCGTCAGGCACCCGTCCCCGTCCCCGCTCCCGCCGTACCCGCCGGCGCTCCCCCGCTCCTCCATCCCCGAACGGTACGCCCGGAACCCCGCGTTCACCTCCCCCCTCCCGGCACGGACCTCCCGGGTCAACGGCCGTGCCGCGGAGCCGGCCTGACGCGTCGTCCCGCCCCGGACGCACGAAGGCCCCCGCCGTGCCGGCGGGGGCCTTCGAGTGCTCGGCGAACCGCTACTTCAGCACTACTTCACCACGGTCAGCGGCAGCAGCTTCTTGCCGGTGGGGCCGATCTGGATGTGGGTGTCCATCTGAGGACACACCCCACAATCGAAGCAGGGCGTCCAGCGGCAGTCCTCGACCTCGGTCTCGTCGAGGGCGTCCTGCCAGTCCTCCCAGAGCCAGTCCTTGTCGAGGCCCGAGTCCAGGTGGTCCCAGGGCAGGACCTCCTCGTACGTACGCTCCCGCGTGGTGTACCAGGCGAGGTCGACGCCCTGCTCCGGGAGCGCCTTCTCGCACATGCGGAGCCAGCGGTCGTACGAGAAGTGCTCGCGCCAGCCGTCGAAGCGGCCGCCGTCCTCGTAGACGGCGCGAATGACGGCGCCCACGCGGCGGTCGCCGCGGGAGAGCAGGCCCTCGATGATGCCGGGCTTGCCGTCGTGGTAGCGGAAGCCGATGTTGCGGCCGTACTTCCGGTCGCCGCGGATGGCGTCGCGCAGCTTCTCCAGGCGGGCGTCGGTCTCCTCGACGCCGAGCTGCGGGGCCCACTGGAACGGGGTGTGCGGCTTGGGCACGAACCCGCCGATCGACACCGTGGCGCGGATGTCGTTCTGGCCGGTGACCTCGCGGCCCTTCTGGATGACGTTCTTCGCCATGTCGGCGATCTGCAGCACGTCCTCGTCGGTCTCGGTGGGCAGACCGCACATGAAATACAGCTTCACCTGGCGCCAGCCGTTGCCGTAGGCGGTGGCGACGGTGCGGATCAGGTCCTCCTCCGAGACCATCTTGTTGATGACCTTGCGGATGCGCTCGGAGCCGCCCTCCGGGGCGAAGGTCAGACCCGAGCGGCGGCCGTTGCGGGTCAGCTCGTTGGCCAGGTCGATGTTGAAGGCGTCGACGCGGGTGGAGGGCAGGGACAGGCCGATCTTGTCCTCCGTGTACCGGTCGGCGAGGCCCTTGGCGACGTCGGCGATCTCGGAGTGGTCGGCGGAGGACAGCGACAGCAGGCCGACCTCCTCGAACCCGGTGGCCTTCAGGCCCTTGTCGACCATCTCGCCGATGCCGGTGATGCTGCGTTCGCGCACCGGGCGGGTGATCATGCCGGCCTGACAGAAGCGGCAGCCGCGGGTGCAGCCGCGGAAGATCTCCACGGACATCCGCTCGTGGACGGTCTCCGCGAGCGGGACCAGCGGCTGCTTGGGGTAGGGCCACTCGTCGAGGTCCATGACGGTGTGCTTGGACACCCGCCACGGCACGCCGGAGCGGTTGGGGACGACGCGGGCGATCCGGCCGTCGGCCAGGTACTCCACGTCGTAGAACTTGGGCACGTACACCCCGCCGGTGCGGGCCAGCCGGAACAGCAGCTCGTCGCGGCCGCCGGGGCGGCCCTCGGCCTTCCAGGCGCGGATCACGTCGGTGATCTCCAGGACGGCCTGTTCGCCGTCGCCGATCACCGCGGCGTCGAGGAAGTCCGCGATGGGCTCGGGGTTGAAGGCCGCGTGGCCTCCGGCGAGCACGACCGGGTGGTCCTCGGTGCGGTCCCGGGCCTCCAGCGGGATGCCCGCGAGGTCCAGGGCCGTGAGCATGTTCGTGTAGCCGAGCTCCGTGGAGAAGCTGAGGCCGAAGACGTCGAAGGCCTTGACCGGCCGGTGGGCGTCCACGGTGAACTGCGGCACGTCGTGCTCGCGCATCAGGGCCTCGAGGTCCGGCCACACGCTGTACGTGCGCTCGGCGAGGACCCCCTCGCGCTCGTTGAGCACCTCGTAGAGGATCATGACGCCCTGGTTGGGCAGTCCGACCTCGTAGGCGTCCGGGTACATCAGGGCCCAGCGGACGTCGCACTCGTCCCACGGCTTGACGGTGGAGTTCAGTTCCCCGCCGACGTACTGGATCGGCTTCTGCACGTGCGGCAGCAGGGCCTCGAGCTGGGGGAAGACCGACTCGACAGGCATCAGAGGTGTCTTTCGTGAGCTGGCAAGGGTGACCATTCAGCGTAACGCGTCACAGAGGGCTCCCCGGCCGCGCTCGGCGCGGCGCGGGGCGCCTGGTGACGGTCGCCGGGGGCCGGTTCAGCCGGACAGCTTGCCGCGGTCCGCCTTGGGCCATTCCTCGGGCAGCTGCCGTTCGGCCGTGGCGGCGAGGTCGCGTTCCAGCTGGTAGAGCACGCCGTACGCGAAGGTGTCCTCGCCCGCCTCGCGGGCGTCGGAGGTGAGGCGCAGGACGGCGTCGCGGCAGATGACGCTGTCCTGGTGCTCGCCGAGCAGTTGCTGGACGGCCTTCATGCGCTTGGTGTGCTTCTTGGCGGGCTTGCGCAGGGCGGGGACGACCCGGGCGGCCTCGCTGCTGTAGCGGGCCCGTTTGGCGGCCTTGCGGGCGTCGTGGAGGGCGAGGTCGCGTTCGTGGCCGGGTTCCCGCTCCAGGGCGGGCTCGACGCGCCGGCGCAGCCGCCGGTGGTCGCGGCTGACGGCCTTGGCGACGGCGGTGGCGGGGGCCTTGGCTCCCTTGAGCAGGGGTGGGTCGGTGAGCAGGGACTCCAGGGTGTCCAGGAGGCGGAAGTAGCGTCCGCTGCCGAGTTCGCGCAGGAGTTCCTTGCGGGCGCCCTCGTGGACGGGGGCGTCGCCGCCGATGCGCGCGCTGAGGGTCTCGGTGACGAGTTCCTCGGGGAGCTCCGCGAGGCGGTCGCCGAGGCGTTCGGCGAGGACCTCGCGGTCGCGTTCGAGGCCCAGGACCCCGGCGAGCCACTTCAGCTCGTCGCCGACGGGGTCGGTCACCTCGCGGTTGAGTTCGCGGCGGAAGGACTTGAAGGCGCTGCGCAGCCGGCGGGTGGAGACCCGCATCTGGTGGACGGAGTCCGGCTCGTCGCGGCGGACCTCGGGGTCCCAGCCGGTGATGGCGGTGATCTGCTCGTGGACGTAGGCGAGGGCGACGTCCCCGGCGGTGCGGGGCCGGGAGGGCGGCTGCGGCGGCCGGGGGGCGGCGGTCAGGCGGTCGCCGAGGGCGTGGGCGAGCTTGGAGGGGGACTTCGAGCGCCGTAGCCCGGCGGCGCGGAGCCGCTTCTCGACGGCGTCGAGGAGGGCGGTGTCGCCGTCTAGGAGTTCGGTCTCGACCTCGGTCCAGGCGTTCTCCGCCCCGTCGGAGTGGTCCAGGACGGTGGCGCGGACGTCGTCGTGGGCGATCTCGGCGAGGGGCGTGCCCTCCGCGTCGACGAGGTGGAGTCTGGTGCGGGTGGTGTGCAGCCGGACGACCGGGACGAGCTCCCGGTCCCGGATGACGGCGGTGATCTCGGCGAGCAGGGGTTTGGGCACCCTGGGGCCGCCCTTGCGGCCCTGTTTGCCGAGGGGCGCGTGCACCTCGGTGCGGGTGTCGGTCTGTGAGGTGGGCAGTTTCAGGTGCCAGCCGGCGTCGTCGCCGCCGGTGCGGCGGCGCAACGTGATCCGGTGGGTGGCCAGCCGCAGGTCGGACGTGTCGATGTAGACGGCGTCCAGTTCTGCGGGTTCCAGGACGCGCACGGCCGCGACCCCGGGCAGACCTTCGAGATCGGGTTCGCCGGTCTGCTCGGCGGCCTCGTACTTGCGCTCGGTCTCCGCGACACGCTTCCCCATGTCAGGAACCTAATCGCGGGTTCGCCCGGCCGCAATGGTGCGTTCACCCGGTGGACGGTGTCAGGCCGACATGGGCCGCTTCATGTGGATGGCCTGCAGCAGTCCGATCGCGATCCAGACCGCGAACATCGACGATCCGCCGTACGAGACGAAGGGCAGCGGCAGACCGGCCACGGGCATGATGCCGAGGGTCATGCCGATGTTCTCGAAGGACTGGAAGGCGAACCAGGCGACGATGCCGGCGGCGATGATCGTGCCGTACAGGTCGGTCGCGTTGCGGGCGACGCGGCAGCCGCGCCACATGATGACGCCGAGCAGCACGATGATCAGGGTCGCCCCGACGAAGCCGAGTTCCTCGCCCGCCACGGTGAAGACGAAGTCGGTCTGCTGTTCGGGCACGAACTGCCCGGTGGTCTGGCTGCCGTCGAAGAGGCCCTTGCCGAGGAGTCCCCCGGAGCCGATGGCGATGCGTGCCTGGTTGGTGTTGTAGCCGACGCCCGCGGGGTCGAGGGCGGGGTTGGCGAAGGCGGCGAAGCGGTCGATCTGGTACTGGTCGAGGACGCCGAGCTGCCAGACCGCGATCGCGCCGCTCGCCCCGGCGGCGATCAGGCCGAGGACCCAGCGGTTGGAGGCGCCGGAAGCCAGCAGCACGCCGAGCACGATGACGGCCATGACCATGACCGACCCGAGGTCGGGCATCAGCATGACGATCGCCATCGGCAGTATGGCGAAGCCGAGCGACTGGGCGACCGTCCGGTGGTCGGGGAAGAGGCGGTCGCCGGCGTCGACCCGGGCGGACAGCATCATCGCCATGCCCAGGATGATGGTGATCTTGGTGAACTCGGAGGGCTGCAGCGAGAAGCCGCCGCCCAGCACGATCCACGCGTGGGCGCCGTTGACCGTGGAGCCCAGCGGGGTCAGCACCGCGGTCACCAGCAGCACCGAGATGGCGTAGAGCACCGGCACCGCGCCGCGCAGCCGGCGGTGGCCCAGCGCCACCGTGCCGGCGGCGAGGGCGAAGCCGATGGCGGTGTTGAGCATGTGCCGCAGCAGGAAGTAGTACGGGTCCCCGTGGGTGAGCTCCGTGCGGTTGCGCGTCGCCGAGTACACCAGCGCGGTGCCGATCAGGGAGAGCGCGAGTGCGGCGCCGAGCAGCAGCCAGTCCATCCGGCGCACTATCGAGTCCCGGGCCAGGAGCTTGCCCAGGGTGCCGCGCTCGGGGGTGAAGCGCCGCGCCGCGTAGCCCTGCGCGCTCATGACCGGTACCTCCTGCCCGCCAGGAGCTTCTCGCCGCGGTCCGGGGGCAGCGCTGCGGTCGCCAGCACGACGTGGCCGGGCGCGGCGGGCCCCTGCGGCGCGTCGGCCCAGGCCGCCTTGGTGACCCGGATGGTGCCGTCGGCGTCGATCTTCGGCAGCTTGCTGAGGGGGCGCGGCAGCAGGGCCTTCTTGTTGTCGATCGCCCCGTCCTTCTGGACGCCGTACATGGCCTCGTAGATCTTGCGGACGGCCGGGCCGGAACCACCGGAACCGGTACCGCCCTGGGAGATCGTCATGACGATCGCGTAGTCCTTGCTGTACGTCGTGAACCACGAGGTGGTCTGCTTGCCGGCGACCTCCGCGGTACCGGTCTTGGCGTGCAGCGGGATCTTGTCCTGCGGCCAGCCGCCGAAGCGCCATGCGGCCGTACCGTGGGTGACGACGCCCTCGAGGGCCTCGTTGATGTACTTCAGGGTGTTCTTGGTGGCCGGGGCCTTGCCGTTCACCTTCGGCTTGATCCGGGTGACCTTCTTGCCGTCGGCGCTGATGATCGCCTTGCCGATGGTGGGCTGGTAGAGCGTGCCGCCGTTGGAGATGGCCGAGTAGATGTTGGCCATCTGGATCGGGGTGACGAGGGTGTCGCCCTGGCCGATGGCGTAGTTGACGGAGTCACCGGCGCGCATGACGTAGCCGTCGACGCAGTTCTCGCGCGCGATCTGGCTGGCGTAGTCCTGCTTGTCGCTCTTGGCGACCTTGCACCAGTAGTCCTTGTTGGCCTCGTAGTAGTCGCGCTTCCACTGGCGGTCCGGGATCCGGCCGGTGACCTCGGAGGGCAGGTCGATGCCGGTCACCGAGCCGAGGCCGTACTCCTTGGCGGTCTTGTAGAACCAGTCCTTGGGGTGCTTCTTGGGCTTGGTGCCGCCGTCCTTGAGCCACTGGTCGTACGACAGGCCGTAGAAGACGGTGTCGCAGGAGATCTCCAGGGCGTGGGCGAGGGTGATGGAACCGGCGCTCTCGCCCTCGAAGTTGTTGAAGACCCGGCCGCCGATGGTCATCGACGACGGGCAGGGGTAGCGCCCGTTGATGTCGTAGCCGGCCTTCACGGCGGCCGAGGTGGAGATCGCCTTGAAGGTCGAGCCGGGGGCCGACTGACCCTGTATGGCCCGGTTGAGCAGCGGGAAGTTGGACTTCTTGCCCGTCAGCTTGGCGTAGTCCTTGGCGGAGATGCCGCCGACCCAGACGTTCGGGTCGTACGTGGGGGCGCTGGCCATCGCGATGACCTGGCCGGTGTGCACGTCCATGACGACGACCGCGCCGGAGTCCGCCTTGTAGAGGCTGCCGGTGACCTTGTCGAAGGTCTGCCGGGCGACCTTCATCGCCTCGTTGAGCTCCTTCTCGGCGACCGCCTGGACGCGCGCGTCGATGCTGGTGACCAGGTGGCTGCCGGGCTCCGCGGCGGTCTCGCCCGCCTTGCCGATGACCCGGCCGAGGTTGTCCACCTCGTAGCGGGTGACGCCGGCCGTGCCGCGCAGCTCGCTGTCGTAGGTGCGCTCCAGACCGGAGCGGCCGATCTGGTCCGAGCGCAGCAGCGACCGGCCCTTCTTCTCGGCGGCGGTCAGCTCGTCGTCCGTCACGGGCGAGAGGTAGCCGAGGACCTGGGAGGTGTTGGACCCGAACGGCGCGGTGTAGCGGCGCACGGCGGTGGGCTCCGCGGTGATGCCGGGGAAGTCCTCGCGGCGCTCCATGATCTGCAGCGCCTGCTGGGTGGTGGCCTCGTCGGTGATGGGGATCGGCTGGTACGGCGAGCCGTTCCAGCAGGGCTTGGGGGTCTGCGAGTCGCAGAGCCGGACCTTGCCCAGGACCTCTTCCGGCTTCATGTGCAGCACGTCGGCGAGCCGGGTCAGCACCGCCTTGCCGTCGTCCTTCTGCTTGAGCAGGTCGGTGCGGCTCGCGGAGACCACCAGCCGGGTCTCGTTGTCGGCGAGCGCCACGCCCTTGTCGTCCAGGATCGACCCGCGGACGGCGGGCGCGACGACCTCCTGGACGTTGTTGCTGTTGGCCTGCGCCGTGTACTCGTGGCCGTCGCGGATCTGCAGGAACCACAGCCGCCCGCCGAGGGTGAACAGCAGGGACAGGACGAGGATCTGCAGGACCACCAGCCGGATCGTGACCCGCGGCGTCCGCCCCGTCTCGGGGATGTTGCTCACGCCGCCCCTCCCGCTTCTCCGCCCGCTCGGCACGACAGCGCGTGCCTCGTCGTCGGCCGCCCCCCGGCGGCCTCGCGTGCGCCGCTCACAGCCGCCGGCCTCCCTTGGCGACGCTCCCCACCCGGCCCAGCAGGCTCGAGCGCTGGCCGCCGATGCGGGCGCCGAAGCCGGGGCCGGAGGCGTCCTCCGTGAGCGAGTCGCCCTGGAACCGACGGGCCAGCGCCATGATCCACGGCACGGTGAACGGTGCGAGCAGCAGGTCGTACAGGGCGGCGGTGAACAGCAGCTTGCCCAGGCCGACGTGCTGGGCCGCGGTGTCGCCGACGAGGGCGCCCACGGCCGCGTACAGCACCGTGGAGCCGATGGCGGCGCCGACCACGACCAGCATCGGGCGGGTGGCCGACCGCAACTGGCCGCCGTCGGGCTTGACCAGGCCGGCGATGTAGCCGACGACGCACAGCACGAGGGCGTAGCGGCCCGCGGCGTGGTCGGCGGGCGGGGCGAGGTCGGCGAGCAGTCCGGCGCCGAAGCCGATGAGGCAGCCGGCCACGTGACCGTACGTCAGTGCGAGGCCGAGGACGACCAGCAGCAGCAGGTCGGGCACGGCGCCGGGCAGGTGGAGGCGGGCCAGGACGCACACCTGGACGACCATGCCGGCGACCACGAGGCCGCTGGAGAACAGGATGCGCTTCATCGGACCTCCTCCTGTCCGTAGAGCGAGGACTGAGAGGGGTTCACGCTCGGCGTCGCGGTGACGGTGACCGTCGGGACGGGCTTGGGCCCGGCCGGCAGCACCGAGTCGCGCGGGTCCTTGCGCGGGCCCTGGACGACGACACCGACGATGTCGAGCTTGGTGTAGCCCACGAACGGGGTGACCTCGACCGTACGGGTGAGGCCGCCGCCGGCGGGGTCCACCTTGACGACCGTGCCGACCGGAACGCCGGGCACGAACGGCTTGTCGGCCTGGGAGCCGAAGGTGACCAGGCGCGAGCCCTTCTTCACGTGGGCCTTGCCGTTGAGGAGCTGCACCCGCATCGGCCGGTTGCCCTGGCCCGTCGCGAAGCCCAGCTCGGAGGTCTTCTCCAGCCGCGTGCCGACCGTGAAGTCCGGGTCGCAGGCGAGCAGGACGGTCGAGGTCGACGGGCCGACGGTGGTGACCCGGCCGACCAGGCCGTCCCCGTTGACCACCGTCATGTCGCGCTGGATGCCGTCGTTGGCACCGGAGTCGATGGTGACCGTCCAGGAGAAGCCCTGGGCGGCTCCTATCGCGATGACCTGCGCGCCCTTGACCCGGTACTGGCCGGCTCCGGCGAGCTTGAGCAGCTTGTCGAGTTCGCGGGCCCGCTCGCGCGTGACGTCCTTGCTGCCGAGCTGCTGCTTCAGCTCGGCGTTCTCCCGCTCCAGTTCGCTGATCCGGCTGCTCCGGTCGCCTGAGTCGCGTACCGCGTCCACGGCGTTGTCCACCGGGTCGACAGCCGCCGCGACCCCGTCCTCGACGGGGCCGAAGACGGCGGCCGCGGCGGACCGGGCGCCGTCCAGCGGTGAGTCCTCACCGCCGCGGATGTCGACGGTGATCAGCGCGAAAGCGATCGCCACCAGCAGCACCAGCAGAAGCCGGCTCTCTCGTGTGTCCCTCACGGGGGCCAGTCCGTGCCTTCCTCGTCAGAGCGTGTGAGCCCGTGGGCCCGACGGGCCCGCCCGGGAGGTAGAACGATCCGGCGTACGGGCGGGACTTCACCCGTACGACGGATCGTGAGGACTCATCTGCGCGGCTGCGCGTCCAGGACCTGCTGCAGCGCCTCGAACTCCTCGACGCACTTGCCGGCGCCGAGGGCCACGCAGTCCAGCGGGGACTCGGCGATGTGGATCGGCATGCCGGTCTCGCTGCGCAGCCGCTCGTCCAGGCCGCGCAGCAGCGCGCCGCCGCCCGCCAGGACGATGCCGCGGTCCATGATGTCGCCGGACAGCTCGGGCGGGCACTTGTCGAGGGTCGTCTTGACCGCGTCGACGATGGCGTTGACCGGCTCCTCGATCGCCTTGCGCACCTCGGCGGCCGAGACGACCACCGTCTTGGGCAGGCCGGAGACCAGGTCGCGGCCGCGGATCTCGGTGTGCTCCTCGTTGTCGACCGCGAAGGCCGAGCCGATGGTGAGCTTGATCGATTCCGCGGTGCGCTCGCCCAGGAGGAGGCTGTACTCCTTCTTGATGTGCTGGATGATCGCGTTGTCCAGCTCGTCACCGGCCACCCGGATGGACTGCGCGGTGACGATGCCGCCGAGCGAGATGACGGCGACCTCGGTGGTGCCGCCGCCGATGTCGACGACCATGTTGCCGGTCGCCTCGTGGACCGGGAGCCCGGCGCCGATCGCGGCGGCCATGGGCTCCTCGATGATGTGCACCTGGCGCGCGCCGGCCTGGGTGGCGGCCTCGATGACGGCGCGGCGCTCGACCCCGGTGATGCCGGAGGGGACGCAGACCACGACGCGGGGGCGGGCCAGGTAGCGCCGCTTGTGGATCTTGAGAATGAAGTAGCGCAGCATGCGCTCGGTGATCTCGAAGTCCGCGATCACCCCGTCCTTGAGGGGACGGACGGCGACGATGTTGCCGGGGGTCCGGCCGATCATCTTCTTCGCTTCGGAGCCGACCGCCAGGATGCCGCCCGTGTTGGTGTTGATGGCGACGACGGATGGCTCGTTGAGGACGATCCCGCGACCCCTGACGTACACCAGCGTGTTGGCGGTGCCGAGGTCGACAGCCATGTCACGGCCGATGAACGACATGTTGTTCGCCATGAGGATACGTCTGGCCTTCCCGAGCTGGAGCGATGTGGGGGTGAGCACGGCGGGTGCGCTGCTGTGCGCTGAGCCGGAGGAGCGGAGATTCCATCGTAGTCGCGCCCGCCAGGGCACGGGGTCAGGGTTCCGCCGCCATTGTCATCAGAACACACAGCTGTCCTCAGCAATGGTGACGCCGTGTCGGCGGATTTGGTTCCCCCGAACCCCCGGCATATGCCTCGGGCGGCCGGGAAATTTCCGGCCGCCCGTTGAGCTGATCGGGCGTCAGCGGCGGATTCGGGGCGAATCGCCGCGGGGGATCAGGCCAGGCCGGGGAAGAAGATCTTGATCTCGCGCTCGGCGGACTCCTCGGAGTCCGAGGCGTGGATCAGGTTCTCCCGGACGATGGTGCCGAAGTCGCCGCGGATCGAACCGGGCGCGGCCGCGATCGGGTCGGTGGGGCCGGCCAGCGCGCGCAGCCCCTCGATGACCCGCTCCCCCTCGGCGACCAGGGCGACGACCGGACCGGAGGCCATGAACTCCACCAGCGGCTCGTAGAAGGGCCGGCCGACGTGCTCGGCGTAGTGCTGCTCGAGGATCGCGCGGTCGAGCGTGCGCAGTTCCAGCGCGGTGATGCTCCAGCCCGCCTTGCGCTCGATGCGGCCGAGGATCTCGCCGACCAGGCCACGGCGTACGGCGTCCGGCTTGAGAAGGACGAGGGTGCGCTGGGACATCGGTGTGACTCCTATGTGCGGGATGCGGGTACGACGACATTACCGGTGATCCCCACGGCCCACGGCACCCCCTCGGCCGGGGCCCTACGGGTGCTCTCAGGCCGGCTGCGCGGCACGCGCCGCCTTGGCCTCGTCCACCTTCCGGCCGAAGTGGACGGCGGCCCACCACAGCGCGGCGAAGACCGCACCGAGGAAGAACATCACCGGGACGACGAAGCCGCTCGCGATCAGCCCGGCCTGCAGCAGCCAGCCGACGGCCAGGGCGCCGCGCCGGCCGAGCATGCCGCACAGCAGCACGCACAGGGCCATGGCGATGCCGCTGACCGTCCACACCGTGCCGGTCGTCAGCTCCGGCTGCTTCATCGCCACCAGACCGGCGAAGCCGATCACGAAGAACTCACCGATCAGGGTGCTCGCGCACAGGGTCCGCATCCGCTTGACTTCGCTTCCTGCTCGTCACTTGCGGCCCAGCAGCAGCCGGGCCTCTCCCACGGTGATCACCGATCCGGTGATCAGCACCCCGGCGCCGGAGAACTCCCCCTGCTCCTCGGCGAGCGTCACGGCCGCCTCGATCGCGTCGTCCAGCCGGGGCTCGACCTGCACGCGCTCGTCGCCGAAGACCTCGACCGCGAGGGCGGCCAGCTCGTCCACGTCCATCGCGCGGTGGGTGGAGTTCTGGGTCACCACGACCTCGGCGAAGACCGGCTCGAAGGCCTCCAGCAGGCCCCGTACGTCCTTGTCGCCGCTCGGCCCGACCACGCCCACCAGGTGGGTGAAGCCGAAGGCCTCGCCCACGGCCGCCGCCGCAGCCCGGGCGCCGGCCGGGTTGTGCGCCGCGTCCAGCACCACGGTGGGGCTGCGGCGCACGACCTCCAGGCGGCCCGGCGAGGTGACGGCGGCGAAGGCGGAGCGGACGGTGTCGACGTCGAGGGTGCGGGCGTGCACGGTGCCGATGCCGAAGAAGGCCTCCACCGCGGCGAGCGCCACGGCCGCGTTGTGGGCCTGGTGCTCACCGTGCAGCGGCAGGAAGACCTGCTCGTACTCCCCGCCCAGGCCGCGCAGGGTGAGCATCTGCCCGCCGACGGCCACCTCGCGGTGCACGACGCCGAACTCCATGCCCTCCCGGGCGACCGTCGCGTCCACCTCGACGGCCCGCTTCAGCAGCACCTGGGCCGCCTCCATGGGCTGCTGGGCCAGGACGACGGTGGCGTCCTTCTTGACGATCCCGCTCTTCTCCACCGCGATCTCGCCGGGCGTCGCGCCCAGGCGGTCGGTGTGGTCCAGGTCGATCGGGGTCACGACGGCGACCGTGCCGTCCAGCACGTTGGTCGCGTCCCAACTGCCGCCCATGCCGACCTCGACGACGGCCACGTCCACCGGGGCGTCGGCGAAGGCGGCGTACGCCATGCCGGTCAGCACCTCGAAGAAGGACATCCGGTACGGCTGGGAGCCGTCCACCATCTCCACGTACGGCGTGAGGTCGCGGTAGGTCTCGATGAACTTCTCCGCCGCGATCGGCCGGCCGTCGAGGCTGATCCGCTCGGTGACGGACTGCACGTGGGGGCTGGTGTAGCGACCTGTGCGCAGGTCGAAGGCGAGCAGCAGCCGCTCGATCATGCGGGCGGTGCTGGTCTTGCCGTTGGTACCGGTGATGTGGATCGAGGGGTAGCTCCGCTGCGGCTCGCCCAGGATGTCCATCAGCGCGTTCATCCGGTCCAGGGACGGCTCGAGCTTCGTCTCCGGCCAGCGGCCCGCCAGCTCCGCCTCGACCTCGCGGAGGGCCTTGTCGACCTCCGGGTCGGTGGGGCGGGCGGGGACGCCGTCGTCCTGCGGCACCGGTCCGCCGGCCCGGAGGGTGCGGCTGCCCGCCTCGATCACCGCCAGGTCGGCCTCGCGGCCGGGGTCGGTGCCGGCTTCGTCCTCGTCGCCGCCCAGACCCATCGCGGCCAGCGGGTCGGAAAGGGGCTCGTCGTTCTCGGGGCGCGGGTTGCTCACGACCACATTGTACGAAGGGGCCAGGTAGATCCGGGTTGTGGGCAGGCGTTTCCGCCTGCCCACCCCCGGTGCGTCAGCCCTGCGGCAGCGAGGACAGCTGCGCGGTGATGCGGGCGATGTCCGCCTCGGCCGCCTCCAGGCGGGTGCGGATCTTGGCGACGACCGGTTCCGGGGCCTTCGCCAGGAACGCCTCGTTGCCCAGCTTCGCCGTGGCCTGCGCCTTCTCCTTCTCGGCGGCGGCCAGGTCCTTGGCCAGCCGCTTCCGCTCGGCGTCGACGTCGATCGCCCCGGAGAGGTCCAGCGCGACCGTCACGCCCGCCACCGGGAGGGTCGCCGTCGCGGTGAAGGCCTCACCCTCCGGCTGCAGGCGCAGCAGCTGGCGGACGGCGGCCTCGTGGGCCTCCAGGCCGGTGGAGCCCAGGTCGAGCCGGGCCGGGACCTTCTGGCCGGGCTGCAGGCCCTGGTCGGCGCGGAACCTGCGGACCTCGGTGACCAGCGACTGCACCGCCGCGATCTCCCGCTCGGCGACCGCGTCACGGAAGCCGGAGTCGGCCGGCCAGTCGGCGACGACGACCGACTCGCGCCCGGTGAGCGTGGTCCACAGCGTCTCGGTGACGAAGGGGACCACCGGGTGCAGCAGCCGCAGCAGCTTGTCCAGGACCTCGCCCAGCACGCGCTGCGAGACCTCGGCCGGACGGCCGCCGGCGAGGAAGGTGGTCTTGGACAGCTCGACGTACCAGTCGAAGACCTCGTCCCACGCGAAGTGGAAGAGCACGTCGCTGAGCTTGGCGAACTGGTAGTCGTCGTAGAGCGCGTCGGCCTCGGCGACCGTGGCGTTCAGCCGGGACAGGATCCAGCGGTCGGTCGCCGACATCTCCTCGGGCGCGGGCAGTTCGCCCTCGACCGTGGCGCCGTTCATCAGCGCGAAGCGCGTGGCGTTCCAGATCTTGTTGGTGAAGTTCCGGGAGCCCTGGACCCAGTCCTCGCCGATCGGCACGTCGGTGCCGGGGTTGGCGCCGCGGGCGAGGGTGAAGCGCAGCGCGTCCGAGCCGTACTTGTCCATCCAGTCCAGCGGGTCCACGACGTTGCCGAAGGACTTGGACATCTTCTTGCCGCGCTCGTCGCGCACCAGGCCGGTGAGGGCGATGGTGTGGAAGGGCGCCTGGCCGTCCATCGCGTACAGGCCGAACATCATCATCCGGGCGACCCAGAAGAAGATGATGTCGTGGCCGGTCAGCAGGACGTCGGTCGGGTAGAACTTCTCGAGGTCCGGGGTGCGCTCCGGCCAGCCCAGGGTGGAGAACGGCCACAGGCCCGAGGAGAACCAGGTGTCCAGGACGTCGGTGTCCTGCGTCCAGCCCTCGCCGGCCGGGGGCTGCTCGTCCGGGCCGACGCAGACCGTCTCGCCGTCGGGGCCGTACCAGACCGGGATGCGGTGGCCCCACCACAGCTGGCGCGAGATGCACCAGTCGTGCATGTTGTCGACCCACTGGAAGTAGCGGCCGGACATCTCCTGCGGGTGGATCTTCACCCGGCCGTCGCGGACGGCGTCACCGGCGGCCTCCGCCAGCGGGCCGACCTTGACCCACCACTGCAGCGACAGCCGCGGCTCGATGATCGTCTTGCAGCGGGAGCAGTGGCCGACCGCGTGGACGTACGGCCGCTTCTCGGCGACGATGCGGCCCTGCGAGCGCAGGGCGCCGACGACGGCGTCCCGGGCCTCGAGGCGGTCCATGTCCTGGAAGGGGCCGTGGACGGTGATCCGGGCGTGGTCGTCCATGATCGTCAGGGACGGCAGGTTGTGGCGCCGGCCGATCTCGAAGTCGTTGGGGTCGTGCGCCGGGGTCACCTTGACGGCGCCGGTGCCGAACTCCGGGTCGACGTGCTCGTCGGCGACGACCGGGATCCGGCGGTCGGTGAGCGGCAGGTCGATCTCGGTGCCGATCAGGTGCCGGTAGCGCTCGTCGTCGGGGTGGACGGCGACGGCCGTGTCGCCGAGCATCGTCTCGGCCCGGGTGGTGGCCACGACGATGGAGTTCTCGCCGTCGCCGTAGCGGATCGAGACCAGCTCGCCGTCCCGGTCCTCGTGCTCGACCTCGATGTCGGAGATCGCGGTCAGGCAGCGCGGGCACCAGTTGATGATGCGCTCGGCGCGGTAGATAAGACCGTCGTCGTAGAGCTTCTTGAAGATCGTCTGGACGGCACGGGAGAGGCCCTCGTCCATGGTGAAGCGCTCGCGCGACCAGTCCACGCCGTCGCCGAGACGGCGCATCTGGCCAAGGATCCTGCCGCCGTACTCCTCCTTCCACTGCCACACGCGCTCGACGAAGGCCTCGCGGCCCAGGTCGTGCCGGGACTTGCCCTCCTCGGCGAGCTGCTGCTCGACCTTGTTCTGGGTGGCGATGCCCGCGTGGTCCATGCCGGGCAGCCACAGCGCCTCGTGGCCCTGCATCCGCTTGCGGCGGGTGAGGGCGTCCATCAGCGTGTGCTGGAAGGCGTGGCCCAGGTGGAGGCTGCCGGTGACGTTCGGCGGCGGGATGACGATGGTGTACGGCTTCTTGTCGCTCTTGGCGTCGGCCTCGAAGTAACCGCGCTCTACCCAGCGCTCGTACAGGGGCCCCTCTACCTCGGCCGGCGCGTACTGGGTCGGCAGTTCGGGGGTCGCGCTGTTCGGTCCGCTCGCGGCGGCCTGCTGAGTGTTGTCGGTCACGGCGCTCAGTTTACGGGCGCGGCGGGCCCCGTTACGAATCCACCGGTGCCGGGCGCGAGAGGCGGGGCCGGGGCACGGGCGAGGTCCGCCCGGGCGACGCGTGCCCGCCGCGGGACCCGGCCGGGGTGCCGCCGCCGTCCGGACCGGGGGCGGGCCGCGGCGCGGGCCGCGGGCCCGGCGAGGGCTCCGGCACCGGCGGGCGGACACCCCGCCCGGGCCGGCGGCGGGGGCGTGGCGGCCCGCCGGCCCGAACGACCGGCGTACGGGGTAATTCTGACGCTCGTTCAGCCGTGTCGGACCGGTGGGCACCGCCCCGGCCGTCCGGGCGCCGGGGGTGATCAACCGGGCATCTGCACCGTCTTGTTACCAAGTCCTGACGACTCCGATGTAAAGGCGGCTTAAACAATCCGCGAGGATGATGACGAGGAGACAGCAGTTCAACGAGGGGACTCTCACCGATGAGCTTCAACCAGCCGCCGCCGCAGCCGGGTTACGGCGGCCAGCCCGGCCAGCCCCAGCAGCCGCCGGTGCCGCCCGGCCCGCCCCAGCAGCCCGGACCGGGGTACGGCTACCCGCAGCAGCCCACGGCCCCGCAGCCGGGCGCCGGCTACGGCTACCCCCAGCAGCCCGGCCCGTACGGTCAGCAGCCGGGTCCGTACGGCCGGCAGCCCGGCGCCTGGGGCGCCCCGCCGCCGCCCCGGTCCGGCGGCAAGGGCAAGGTCATCGGCATCCTGGTCGGCCTCGTGGTCGCCGTCGCGCTCATCGGCGGCGGCATCGTCTTCTTCATGAGCAGCAGCGGCGGGGGCGGCGACTACAAGCTGACGACCCCGGCGACGGTCGTGGACGGCACGTACAGCAATTCCAGCCAGAAGCTCGCGGAGTCCGAGTCCGGCAGCGACCAGTACATCTCGAACGGCACATCGATCTCCGCCGCCTACACCAGCGGGGGCGAGCAGATCGGGTTCGGCGGCGCCTACGGCGGGATCGACGACCCCGGCGCCGCGGTCGACAAGATGATCTCGGCTGCCCTCGCCGGGAGCGCGGCGAGCGAGCAGCACCCGGCCGGTTTCGACGGCGACGTGATGAAGTGCGGCGAGAAGGACTACGGCGTCTTCAAGTCGCCCTTCTGCGTCTGGGGCGACGACAGCACCGTCGCGCTGCTGATCTGGTCCCCCTCCCCGGAGGCGACCGGCTCCGGCACCATCCCCGACGCGCCCTCCGTCGCCGACTTCGCGGAGACCACGGCGAAGTTCCGGAACGACGTCCGCGTCAAGAAGTGACCCACCCGCATGTGAAGGGGGGCGCCCGGCAGATGCCGGGCGCCCCCCTTCACGTGCGCGGGCTGGTGCGCGCTACGCGCTCTTCTGCTCGCCCTTGCCGATGATGCGGGGCTCGCGCGGGACCAGGGTCGGGTTCACGTTGGAGTGCACGACGTCCTCGGTGATGACGACGCGGGCGACGTCCTTGCGCGAGGGCACCTCGTACATCACCGACATCAGCACCTCCTCCATGATGGCGCGCAGGCCGCGGGCGCCGGTCTGGCGGAGGATGGCCTGGTCGGCGATGGCCTCCAGGGCGCCGCGCTCGAACTCGAGCTCGACACCGTCGAGCTCGAAGAGCCGCTGGTACTGCTTGACCAGGGCGTTGCGCGGCTCGACCAGGATCTGCAGCAGCGCCTCGCGGTCGAGGTTGTGCACGCTGGTGATGACCGGCAGACGGCCGATGAACTCGGGGATCATGCCGAACTTGACCAGGTCCTCCGGCATGACCTCGGAGAACTGGTCGGCGGAGTCGATCTCGCGCTTGGAGCGGATCGTCGCGCCGAAGCCGATGCCCTTGGCGCCGGCCCGGGACTCGATGATCTTCTCCAGACCGGCGAAGGCACCGCCGACGATGAAGAGCACGTTGGTGGTGTCGATCTGGATGAACTCCTGGTGCGGGTGCTTGCGCCCGCCCTGCGGCGGCACCGAGGCCGTGGTGCCCTCCAGGATCTTCAGCAGGGCCTGCTGCACGCCCTCGCCGGAGACGTCCCGGGTGATCGACGGGTTCTCGCTCTTGCGGGCGACCTTGTCGATCTCGTCGATGTAGATGATCCCCGTCTCGGCCTTCTTGACGTCGTAGTCGGCCGCCTGGATCAGCTTGAGCAGGATGTTCTCGACGTCCTCGCCGACGTACCCGGCCTCGGTGAGCGCCGTGGCGTCCGCGATGGCGAACGGCACGTTCAGCATGCGGGCCAGCGTCTGGGCGAGCAGGGTCTTGCCGGAGCCCGTGGGGCCGAGCAGCAGGATGTTGGACTTGGCGAGCTCGATGCCGTCGTCGTGCCCGCGGCCGCCGCCGTTCTCACCGGCCTGCACCCGCTTGTAGTGGTTGTACACCGCGACGGAGAGCGCCTTCTTCGCCGGCTCCTGGCCGACCACGTAGCTCTCCAGGAACTCGTAGATCTCGCGCGGCTTCGGCAGGTCCTCCCACCGCACCTCGGAGGACTCGGCGAGCTCCTCCTCGATGATCTCGTTGCAGAGGTCGATGCACTCGTCGCAGATGTACACACCGGGTCCTGCGATGAGCTTCTTCACCTGCTTCTGGCTCTTTCCGCAGAACGAGCACTTGAGCAGATCGCCGCCGTCACCGATGCGTGCCACGAGGTGCTTCCCCTTCGCCTGGGTCCCGTCAGTTCGACGAGTCCTGGTGCTTGCCTATCGACGGTACCTTGCCGCGCCCCCAGTGCGGGCCCCCCTTGGAGCTACTGGGCCGTGACCTGCACAACCCGGTCGCTCCAAGAGGGGACTTCTTGTCGCAGAATGCCCTGCCGGGCGTCAGACCGCGACCGACGAGCCCTTGCGGGTCGAGACGATCTGGTCGACCAGACCGTAGGAGAGGGCCTCCTCGGCCGTGAGGATCTTGTCGCGCTCGATGTCGTCGCGGATCTTCTCGATCGGGGTGCTGGAGTGCTTGGCCAGCATCTCCTCCAGCTGGGCCCGCATCCGCAGGATCTCGTTGGCGGCGATCTCCAGGTCCGAGACCTGGCCGCGGCCCGTCTCGGAGTACGGCTGGTGGATCAGGATGCGGGCGTTCGGCAGCGCCATCCGCTTGCCGGGGGTGCCGGCGGCGAGCAGCACGGCCGCGGCGGAGGCCGCCTGGCCCATGCAGACCGTCTGGATGTCGGGCTTCACGAACTGCATCGTGTCGTAGATGGCCGTCAGCGCCGTGAAGGAGCCGCCGGGGCTGTTGATGTAGACCGAGATGTCGCGGTCCGGGTCCATCGACTCCAGGCACAGCAGCTGTGCCATGACGTCGTTGGCGGAGGCGTCGTCGATCTGCACCCCGAGGAAGATCACGCGCTCCTCGAAGAGCTTCGCGTACGGGTCGTACTCGCGGACGCCCTGGGAGGTGCGCTCCACGAAGCGCGGGACGACGTAGCGGGCCTCGGCGGCGTTCGCGCGGTCGTACAGGCCGCTGCCGGGGAAGTTCTGGGTGGTCACGTTCACCGTCCTGGAGATGAGCAGTGGGCTGGGGTCGGTCCTGCGGGGCTGTACGGGCTCAGGCCCGGTCAGGCCCCGGTGCCGCCGCCGCCCGGCACGTTCACGGCGTGCGTGATGACGTCGTCGATCAGGCCGTACTCCTTGGCCGCGTCGGCGGAGAACCAGCGGTCGCGGTCGGAGTCGCGGGTGATCGCCTCGACGCTCTGGCCGGAGTGCTCCGCGATGAGCTCGGCCATCCGCTTCTTCGTGCGCAGGAGCTGCTCGGCGTGGATCTTGATGTCCGAGGCCGAGCCGGCCAGGCCGGCGGACGGCTGGTGCATCAGGATGTCGGTGTTCGGCAGCGCGAAGCGCTTGCCGGGGGTACCGGCGGTCAGCAGGAACTGGCCCATGGAGGCGGCCAGGCCCATGGCGATGGTGACGACGTCGTTCTTGATGAACTGCATGGTGTCGTAGATCGCCATGCCGGCCGTCACGGAGCCGCCGGGGCTGTTGATGTAGAGGTAGATGTCCTTGTCCGGCTCGGCGGCAAGGAGGAGCAACTGCGCGGTGATCTTGTTGGCGATGTCGTCGTCCACCGGCTGGCCGAGGAAGATGATCCGCTCGCCGAGCAGCCGGTTGTAGACCTGGTCGCCGAGGCCACCGATGGTCGGCTCGCCGGCGGCGGAAGGCATCGGAGTCGTCACGTATCCACCTGCTCGTTGTCGGACGGCGCGGACGCCGTCACAGGGACTTCTCGTAGGGCACGGGCCCTCGTACTTACGGACCCTAACGCGCAGGTGGGGCCCGGCAATCCCCCACGCGGAACTGTTCGCTGTGAGCGCAGGGAGGGTGTAAGCGGAGAGCGAAAAGAAGCAGAACGGGCCCGGACGCAACTGTCGTCCGGGCCCGTCGGATGTCGCTGCGGGGCGAGGCTCAGGCCTCGGAGCCCTCACCCTTGGCGGTCTCGGCGTCCGCGTCCTCGGAGGTGGCCGCGACCGTCTCGCCGGTCTCGTCCTCCTCGTCCTCCAGGTCGACGACCTCGCCGTTGGTGTCCTTGACCGTGGCGGCCTCGACGACCAGGGCCAGCGCCTTGCCGCGGGCGACCTCGCCGACGAGCAGCGGGACCTGACCGCCCTCGACGACCGCCTGGGCGAACTGGTCCGGGCTCATGCCCGAGGAGGCGGCACGGCGCATGAGGTGCTCGGTGAGCTCCTCCTGGTTGACCGAGAGCTTCTCGGTGTTGACGAGCTCGTCGAGGACGAACTGGGTCTTGATGCCCTTCTTCGCCTGCCCCTCGATCTCCTCGTCGTACTCCTCGCGGGTCTTGCCCTCGTTCTCGAGGAACGACTCCCAGGTCAGGCCCATGGCCGGGAACTGGTGGTGCTCCAGGTTGTGGACGCGGGTCTCGACCTCGTCCTTGAGGAGCTTCTCCGGGAGCGGGATCTCGACCAGCTCCAGGAGGGCGTCCAGCACCTTCTCCTGGGCCTGGGTGGCCTGGTCGTACTGCTTGATGCGCTCCTGGCGCTTCACGGCGTCGGCGCGGAGCTCCTCGAGGGTGTCGAACTCGCTCGCCAGCTGGGCGAAGTCGTCGTCCAGCGCGGGCAGCTCACGGGCCTGGACGGTGGAGACGTCCACCTTGACCTGGGCCGTCTTGCCGGCGGCGGAGCCGCCCTTGAGCTCGGAGGCGAAGGTGGCCGAACCGCCGGCCTCCAGGCCGGTGACGGCCTCGTCGATGCCGTCGAGCAGCTGGCCGGAGCCGATGGTGTAGGTGACGCCGCTGGCGACGCCGTCCTCCAGCACCTCGCCGTCGACCGAGGCCTCCAGGTCGACGACCACGACGTCGCCCTCGGCGGCGGCGCGCTCCACGACGGTGGTGGAGGCGAAGCGCTCGCGCAGCTGCTCCAGGGCCTTGTCGACGTCCTCGTCGGTCACCTCGATGGCGTCGACGGTGACCTCGATGCCGGAGTAGTCCGGGATCTCGATGACCGGCCGGATGTCCACCTCGGCGGTGAACTTCAGCTCCTGGCCGTCGTTGAACTCGGTGATGTCCACCTCGGGCTGGCCGAGGACGTTGAGCTCGCCCTCGTTGACCGCCTCCGTGTAGAACTTCGGCAGGGCGTCGTTGATGGCCTCTTCGAGGACCGCGCCACGGCCGAACCGCTGGTCGATGACGCGCGCGGGGATCTTGCCCTTACGGAAGCCCGGCACCGTGACCTGCTGGTTGATCTTCTTGTACGCCGCGTCGAGGCTGGGCTTGAGCTCCTCGAAGGGCACCTCGACAGTGAGTCGAACCCGGGTCGGGTTCAGAGTCTCGACGGCGCTCTTCACGGTTGGGTCTCCTTGGGGGCTTTACGTTGATGGGCGGCCGCTCGGCGTCGTGCGGGGCGGCTGGTGTTCGACCTGGCTTTTCCGCGTATCGCGTGGCCGACGACCCATCCTACCGGTACCACAATCCTGCGGCCGGGCCGCTCGGCGCGGGACGGCCGAGCACTGGTCGGGGTGGCCGGATTCGAACCGACGACCTTCCGCTCCCAAAGCGGACGCGCTACCAAGCTGCGCCACACCCCGTCGGTGCGACACGTAGAGTACATGCCTCCGCACACCCTGACGGCCAAATATGCCGTGCGCGGGAGCCGGGTCGATCGGCTACGATCTGATGTGCCAGAATGACTGGCCGTTGCGGGCGTAGCTCAATGGTAGAGCCCCAGTCTTCCAAACTGGCTACGCGGGTTCGATTCCCGTCGCCCGCTCTGCGGGCAAAGGCCCAGGTCAGGGGTACATCTCCCCCGGCCTGGGCCTTCGTCGTCCCCCGGCTGGGCCGGCCGTCCGCACCCGCCTCGTGCCCCTTCCTGCGCGCATCGCGCTCACGGCCTTCGCGATCACGCCCGCGGCCGCCCCGGTGATCGCGGCGCTCCCGGTCACGACCGCCCGGGCCGGCCCGCGAACGGTGACCGAACGGGCTACGCGGATCGTGCCGTGGCCGAGGCCGGTGTCCTGCCGACGCGGGCCGGTCAACTCACCCCAACGGGGGCCTCGGAAGGGCGCCCTCGGTCACGGTGCACGGCTCATGCCCCCGCTGGTACGCCCAGTTCGGTGAGCAGGCCGCGCACGCGCCGTTCGATCTCGTCGCGGATCGGGCGGACGGCGTCGACGCCCCGGCCGGCGGGGTCGTCGAGCTGCCAGTCCAGGTAGCGCTTGCCGGGGAAGTACGGGCAGGCGTCGCCGCAGCCCATGGTGATGACCACGTCGGAGGACCGCACGGCCTCGGTGGTGAGGACCTTGGGGACCTCCGCGGAGATGTCGATCCCGGATTCCTCCATGGCCTCGACCACCGCCGGGTTGACCGCGTCGGCGGGGGCCGAGCCGGCCGAGCGGACCTCGAGCCGGTCCCCGGCGAGGTGGTGAGGAAGGCGGCGGCCATCTGGGAGCGGCCCGCGTTGTGGACGCAGACGAACAGCACGGACGGGACGGCGGAGGTGCTCACGGGGTTCTTCCTCGGTCAGTGACGGGTGGCGGCGAGTGCGGGCGCGGCGGGCGTCGCGGCAACGGCGGGCGGCGCGGTCGGCGTGTCGCGGCCGAAGAGGACGGCGGCGAGGGCCAGGCCGACGACGGCGCCGAGGAGTTGGGCGGCGACGAACGGCGCCACGGAGGCGGGGGCGATGCCGGCGAAGGTGTCGGAGAAGGTGCGCCCGACCGTCACGGCCGGGTTGGCGAAGCTGGTGGAGGAGGTGAACCAGTACGCCGCGCCGATGTAGGAGGCGACGGCGACGGGTCCGACGCGCCGCTGCCCCGTACGGCCGAGTCCGAGGACGAGCAGGATCAGGCCCGCCGTGGCGACGGCCTCCCCCAGCCACAGGTTCCCGGCGGACCGGTCGTGCGCCGACCACCGCACGAGCGGTTCGGCGAACATCGCGTCGGCCAGGACCGCTCCGCCGACGGCCCCGGCGAACTGGGCGGGCACATAGGCCGCGACCTCACGCGGGGCCGGGCCGTCACCGGTGCCGCGCCCGGTCCACCAGGCGGCGAGGGTGACGACGGGGTTGAAGTGCGCGCCGGAGACCGGGCCGAGCAGGACGATCAGGACGCCCAGGCCGAACACCGTCGCAAGGGAGTTGGCGAGAAGCTGCACGCCCGCGTCCCGGGACAGCTCCGAGGCCTGGATGCCCGAGCCCACCACGACGGCGACCAGGGCGGCGGTGCCGAGGAACTCCGCGGCAACACGGCGGCCGAGGGCGATCATGCGCGGGCCGCGGCGGCGGCCGGCTCGGCCGGGGCCCGGAGGAGGGAGGAGAGCCGGGCAAGCGCGGGCGGCAGCACCCAGTAGTAGACCCAGGTACCCCGCCGTTCGGAGCCCACCAGACCCGCTTCCCGCAGCACCTTCAGGTGGTGCGAGATCGTCGGCTGCGACACGTCGAACGGCCCGGTCAGGTCGCACACACAGGCCTCGCCGCCCTCGTGGGAGGCGATCAGGGAGAGCAGGCGCAACCGCACGGGATCCGACAGCGCCTTGAACATCCGCGCCAGGTCGACGGCTTCGGCCTCGCCCAGCGGTTCCCGGACGATCGGCGAGCAGCACGCGAGGTCCTGCTCGTCCTGGCCGAGCACCCGCAGCTCTGATTTCGACATGCGTCTATGTTGACGCCTGTCGATGCAGCTGGCAACCTCGGATTCGTCAAGCTGTATCGATGAACGTCGATGCAGCTGCGGAACGGCAGATGAGGGAGTCCGTCATGTCCCGCGTTCAACTCGCCCTGCGCGTCGCCGACCTCGAGGGGTCCATCGCGTTCTACTCCAGGCTCTTCGGCGTCGGGCCCGCCAAGCTCCGTCCCGGCTACGCCAACTTCGCCGTCCCCGAGCCCCCGCTCAAGCTCGTCCTGATCGAGGGCGAGGAAGGACAGGACACCCGGCTCGACCACCTCGGCGTCGAGGTCGAGTCGACCGACCAGGTCGCAGCCGCCACAGGACGGCTCCAGGAGGCCGGTCTGGCCACCTTCGAGGAGAACGACACCTCCTGCTGCTACGCCCTCCAGGACAAGGTCTGGGTCACCGGTCCCGGCAAGGAGCCCTGGGAGGTCTACGTCGTCAAGGCCGACGCCGGCACCCTCGGCAAGAGCGCAGAGAACGCCCCGGCCGGGTGCTGCGCCTCCGGCGAACAGGGCGCGCCGGCCCACGACGGCACGCCGGCCACCGCCGGCGGAGGATGCACCTGCGACCCCCGTTGACGGGGCAGGCGGACGCCTGCCGCGGATCCGACGGCCGGACGCTCCCGCCCTGAGCGCCCGGCACCGGCCGTGTCGGCGAGCGGCCCGGGCGGCGTGGACCACAGCGGCAGGTGCGCGGCCCGGGGCAGGCCGGCCGCAGCGCCCTCACACGGACAGCCTGTGACCGGGGCGGATCACTGCGACGCGAGCTACTGCCACTGGGGCACGTGACCACCCCGTCGGCGTCGCGGTCGAGGTGGAGGACGCCGGATCCGCCCCGGCGAGGTCCCGTCACGAAGGTGTCGCGGGGCTCTGCTCCTTGAGCCAGTCGGCGAAGGTCACGGTGCCCCGGGGGCCGGGTCCGGAGGGCAACAGGCCGCCTTTGCGCATCGCACCGGGGAAGTACAGGGGCGCGACCGGCCGGCGGCGCGCGCCGCCCGCGGCGACGAGGCTCCGGGCCAGGTCGACCAGCGACTCGACCTGCGGGCCCGCGAACTCCGGGGCCATCCCCTGCGGCGCCTCAAGGGCGAGGCCGACGAGGGCTTCCGCCACCTCGCGTACGGCGACGGGCTGCACCGGGGCCGTCGGCACCAGCGCGAGCGGCCCGGGGACTCCCTCCAGCGCCTGCCCCACGAACTCGTGGAACTGCGTCGCCCGCATGATGGTCCACGGCACGGCGCCGCCCCGGATGATCTCCTCCTGCCGCATTTTGCCGGTGTAGTACGGGTGCCCGACCCGGTCGACGCCCACGATCGACGGCGTCACCAGGTGCCGCACGCCGGCCCGCCCGGCCGCCGCCGCGAGGTTCCGGCCGGCCTTGTCGAAGAAGCCCACGGCCACCGACTTGCGGTTCGTCGTCACATTGCTGACGTCGATCACCACTTCGGCCCCGGTCAGCGCAGCGTCCAGCCCCGACCCGCTCAGCAGGTCGACGCCTTCTCCGCGTGACAGCACCACGGGCTCGTGGCCGCGGGCGCGCACCTCTTCCACCACGAACCGCCCGGCCACGCCGGTACCACCGGCAACCGCGATCTTCATGCCTGCTCCCGTCCGCTCGGCGTCGCGACGGGCCTTCATGGTTCCGTTCGCGACCGTATTACTCGATACTAATGCAGACGCGAGGATGACGGCTCGCGGTCCGCACGGCCGGGGCGGAGCCGGCTGTGCGGACCGGAAAGCCGGGCTCTCAGTTGTCGAAGGCGGGGATGTCGTTGTTCACCCCGCTGCCGTCGGCGACGTGGAGCGCGTGCCGCTGGGGTACGGCCTCGGCGACGCCGGCATGAGCGCCGGCATGGGCGGGAGCGGCCGGCATTGCGGGCGAACCCTCTTCGGACGGCCCGGCACCGGGGGAACGTCCCGGTGAACCTCTTTCCGGTTGGTGTTGCGGGACCTCGTGACGCCAGTTGGCCCCGGCCCGCGTCACGTCGCTGGAATTCGGGGCGTGACACGCGGTCGCAGCCTCGCTTGGGAGGCGCCCGCCGGGACCGCGGCCTCCCCTGACCGGCCACCTCCGCATGCGTGGGCGCCGGAGTCTGCGCAGGCTGGGAGGCGTGCCGGTGACCCACGGTGAGGAACGATGATCGTTACGGTGGTGTCGATGCCCGAGGGCGTCGCCGCCTCTGCCGCCCTGTCGGAGGTACGTGAGCGGCTCGCGGCGTGCCGGTTCCTGCTCGTGGACGTCGAGGTGCCCGGGGAGGGGCGGCCCGACGAGCTGCCGATCGCCCGTGAACTCGGCCTGGAGGCCGAGGACCTGGCATGGCTGGGCAGGGAGGGCGAGGCGGCGCGGGCGGAGTTCCACGGCGACAACGCCCGGTTCGTCGTGCCCGTCGTCGACGACGGCGAGGTCGTCCACCTCCACGTCTTCGTGACCGAGCGGTACCTGGTCACCGTCCACCGGGGGCCGAACGCACTCGTCGGCCGGTTCTTCACCCGGCTGCCGCGCGAACGGCCCGCCGACACCACGGCCGCGCTGTTCCTGCTGCTGGAGGACGCCCTGGAGACCTTCCGCAAGTCCGCCGTGGAGGCGCTGCTGCAGGTGGAGGACCTCGAGGACGAGATGTTCGAGAGCCGGCACCCGCAGCAGGTGTACCGGCTGGCGCGGCTGCGCCGCCGCGCGGCCGTGCTGCACCACGCGCTGCTGCCGTACCTGCAGGCGACCGACGAGACCATCACCCGGCGGATGATGAGCGGCAACTTCCCGGAGGAGCGGCAGCGGCTCGCCGCCTCCTACCAGCGGGCCGCGCGGATGGTGCTCGCCAGCATCGAGTCGCTCCAGGACGCGGCCCGGCGGGCGTTCGCCAGCTACTCCTCACTCGTGTCCGGCGAGCAGAACGGGGTGATCAACCGGCTGGCCATCGTGTCGACGATCTTCCTTCCGCTGACCTTCCTGACCGGCTTCTTCGGGATGAACTTCACCTACATGACCGACGAGTTGGAGAGCAAGATCGTCTTCTGGCTGCTCGCCGTGGGACTCCAGGCGCTGGTCATGCTCGTCGCCGTCTACGTGCTGCACCGCACTCGCATCTGGCGCAGGCTGCGCGACGACGGGCGCGACGACGGCTGAACGCCTCACTACATTGGCGGGATGGAGATCTGGATCAACCCCGCGTGCTCGAAGTGCCGCTCCGCGCTGCACCTGCTGGACGAGGAAGGCGCGCAGTACACCGTGCGCCGCTACCTGGAGGACCCGCCGGACGCCGACGAGATCCGCGCGGTGCTGGAGCGGCTCGGGCTGGAGCCGTGGGACATCGTGCGGACCCAGGAGGCCGAGGCGAAGGAACTGGGGCTCGGGGAGTGGCCGCGCGAGCCGGGTGAGCGGGAGCGCTGGATCGGGGCGCTCGCGGCGCACCCGCGGCTGATCCAGCGTCCGATCATCACCGCCGAGGACGGCTCGGCGGTCGTCGCGCGCTCCGCCGAAGCGGTGCGGGACGCCCTCGGACGCGTCCCGGGTGCCGCCGGGACCGCGGGAACCGCCGGAGCCGCCGGGAACCCCGCCTAGGGCGCCGGACGGCCACCGTCCCGGAGCCGGGTACCCCGCGGCGCTGGTCGTCGGTCTCGGCGGCCCGGCGATCGCGGCCGCCGGGGCCGGGTACCCAGGGCCCGGTCGGCGGGCTCCCCCGGCCTGGGACGGCTCCGGGACGGGACCGGGACGCCGACGGGCCCTAACCGACCGGCACGCCCTGGGGGCCCTTGATGCGCTTCATGATCATCTGCGAGTTCACCTCGCTGACGCCCGGCAGGGCGATCA
Source organism: Streptomyces sp. NPDC008238 (assembly GCF_042956445.1). NCBI lineage: Bacteria > Bacillati > Actinomycetota > Actinomycetes > Kitasatosporales > Streptomycetaceae > Streptomyces > Streptomyces sp. NPDC008238. The sequence goes on from NZ_JBIBGK010000004.1 coordinate 272,479, forward strand.
GCTTCTCGGTCCAGAAGCGCTCGTAGGCGTCGCTGTCGGCCACCGCGATCCGCAGCAGGCAGCCGGGCGCGCCGTAGAGCCGGTAGGCCTCGACGACGTCGGGGATGGCCTGCACCTGCTCCTCGAAGGCGGCGACGGACTCGCGGTCCCGCCGCACCTCGACGGAGGCGAAGACCTCGAAGCCGCGGCCGACGGCGGCCGGGTCGACGACGGCCCGGTAGCTCTGGATCACCCCGTCCTCCTCCAGCTGCCGCACCCGGCGCAGGCACGGGGACGGGGTGAGGCCGACCCGGGCGGCCAGTTCCTGGTTGGTGAGCCGGCCGTCGGCCTGGAGCTCGCGCAAGATTCTTCTGTCGATGGCGTCCATAGGGGCGATGAATACCACGCCTGGTGGGTCTACGCGGGCTGATTGGCAATCCGATGCCAGGGGTCAGCGCATATCCTTGCGGCGGGAGGACCGGGCGAACGCACGAGCGAGGGAAACGTGAAGCACATCGTCGTGATCGGCACCGGCGGCACGATCGCCAGCCGGTGGCAGGGGGCCGGGTACGCGGCCGAGGCCGCCGGCCACGAGGTGCTGGCGGCGGGCGCGGTCCCCGAGGGCGTCGAGGTGAGCGTCCGCGACCTGTTCACCGTGAACAGCTCGCGGCTGACCTCCGCCCACCAGCTGGAACTGCTGCGGACGGTCCACGAGGTGCTGGCGGACCCGGCCGTGGACGGCGTCGTGGTGACGCACGGCACCGACACCATGGAGGAGACCGCCTTCCTCCTCGACCTCCACCACGACGACCGGCGCCCGGTGGTCCTCACCGGCGCCCAGCTCCCCCTGGACTCCGTGGACGGGGACGCGGCGGGCAACCTCTACGACGCACTGCTGACCGCGGCGACCGGCCAGGACATCGGCGTGGTCATCGCCTTCGGGGGCTTCGTGCACGCCGCCCGGGGCACGGTCAAGGCGCACACCCTGGACGTCCAGGCGTTCGCCGACCCCTCGGGGCGGCCGCTCGGCCGGGTGAAGTTCGGCGAGATCGCCTGGGGCGCCCCGCGGCCGCGTGCCGCGGCGCTGCCGCTGCCGGCCCCCGGCGCCACGGCACCGCGCGTCGACGTCGTGATGCACCACGTGAACGCCGACCCCGTGCTCTTCGACGCCGCGCTGGGTGCGGGGGCCCAGGGGATCGTGCTGGTCGGCACCGGGGCGGGCAACGCGACGCCCGACTTCGTGGCGGCGGTGCGCCGGGCGGTGGAGGCCGGCGTGCTGGTCGCCGTGAGCACCCGGGTGGCGGCGGGGCCGGTGGCCCCGATGTACACCGGGGGCGGTGCGGTGGACCTCGCCGCGGCGGGGGGCGTGCTGGCCGGGACGCTGCGCGCGGGCCAGGCCCGCATCGCCGTGATGGCGGCGCTGCTGTCCGCGCAGGACCCCGCGGAGCGGACCGCAGCGCTGCGCCGCATCGTGGGAACGGCCGAGGACCGCGCGCCGGCCGTCGCCTGACTCCCCGTCACCCGGCGCGGCCACCGCGCCGGGTGACGGGTGACTTCACCTCCGACGCGCGACGTGCGCGCTCGTGACGGGCGCGACCCATGCGGCGGGTGCGCCGCGAGGCACCCCCGCGCCGGTCAACCGCGTCAGAGGTTTATCTGGTTGATGGTGTCGGCCAGCGAGTCGAGGAACTTGTTGATCGCCGGGGCCATTCCCGTGGAGGCAAGGAAGAAGCCGAAGAGCGCGGCGATGATGGCCGGGCCGACCTTGAGCGTCTTGCCCCTTATCAGGACGATCATGATGATCGCCAACAACAGCACCACGGACAGGGAGATGGCCACTGGGGATCACATCCTCGGTCTGACGCCTCACCGTTCCGGGGAGAGCCACCGCAGCCGCACCCCCGCGACGTCCATCGTGCCACCTGCCACCGACACCGTGACCACGCGGGACACACCCTTCCCCGCGTGCGGGGGTCGCACACCTGTGACTCGGGACATCGCGACCACCACTGATCGCTTCGGACGAGGCGAATCTCGCAATTGCACGGCACGTTCGAATGGATTTCCCCAAACTATTTCCCCGCGCACCCACTTGCCACACAAAGGATCATCAAAAAACCTGCACAGACGTCAACCGGTCTGTCGATATGCCCCGTTCAACCCTTCTATGACCACCCATAGCGGTACAGAACGGTCAGCCACCTGGGGACGCATTCCAGGGTGTCAGTGCCGCCGCGGCCATTCCGGCCAAGAATTTCGCTCAGCCAGAGGCGCCCGCTATGGTGCTTCAAATGTTCCAGCTCCCCCGCACGAACACCCTGTTCCCCGGCAGGACCCAGACCGGGAATTCCGTTCTCCCCGCACCACGCCAGGAGGCCCCCACCGGCGCCGGGGGCCGGCCGGCCGCGCCCTCCGGTTCCCCCGCTCCCGCCACGGCCCCCGCCGCCCCCGCCGGACGCGACCCGTTCTTCGACAACGCCAAGTACCTGGCCATCGTCCTGGTCGCGATGGGCCACGCCTGGGAACCGCTCACCGGGCACAGCAGGACCGCGAGCGCGCTCTACAACCTCGTGTACGCGTTCCACATGCCGGCGTTCATCGTCATCTCCGGCTACTTCTCCAAGAGTTTCGACGCCCGTCCGGACCGGGTCAGGAGACTGATCACCGGCGTCGCCGTCCCGTACCTGCTCTTCGAGACCGCCTACTCGCTCTTCCGGAACTGGGCCGACGACGCCGCGCCCCAGTCGCTGAGCCTGCTCGACCCCTGGTACCTCACCTGGTTCCTCGCCGCCCTCTTCATCTGGCGGCTCACCGCTCCCGTCTGGCGGGTCGTGCGGCAGCCGGTCGCGGTCGCCCTGCTGATCGCGGCGCTCGCCTCGGTCACCCCGGCCATCGGCGCGGAACTGGAACTCCAGCGCGTCCTGCAGTTCCTGCCCTTCTTCGTGCTCGGCACGTGCCTGAAGGCCGAGCACTTCCACCTCGCGCGGCGCCGGGCGGTGCGCGTGCTGTCGGTCCCGGTCGGGCTGACCGCGCTGGTCGTCACCTACTGGCTGGTGCCCCGGATGGACCGGGCCTGGCTCTACCACCGCACGAGCGCCCAGGAACTGGGCGCGCCCTGGTGGGCGGGTCCGGTCATGACGCCGGCGCTGTTCTGCTGCTCCCTGGCGCTGACGGTGTGCTTCCTCGCCTGGGTGCCGCGCCGTCGCACGTGGTTCACGGCGCTGGGTGCCGGCACGCTCTACGGCTACCTGCTGCACGGCTTCATCGCCAAGGGCTCGCGCTTCGGCCGCTGGTACGACCACGAGTGGATCCACACCCCTCTGGGCCAGGTCGCCGTCACCGCGATCGCCGTCGTGGTGGTCACCGCGCTGTGCACCCCGCCCGTGCAAAGGATCTTCCGCTTCGCGATCGAGCCGAGGATGTCCTGGGCGTTCCGGCCGGCGCCTAGTCCCGGCACACGATGAGCAGGGCACGGTCGTCGTTGACGTCCTTGGCGACCGCCTCGATGAGCTGCCAGGCCGCACCGCGGAAGCCGTGCGCGACGTACCGGTCGGCCTCGCCGATGAGCCGGTCGATGCCCTCGGTGAGGTCGCGGCCGGCGGCCTCGACCAGGCCGTCGGTGAAGAGCAGCAGGACGTCGCCGGAGCGGAGGGTGCCCTTCACGCTGTGGAACTCGGCGCCGTCGTACACCCCCAGCAGCGGGCCCTCGGCCGCCTTCTCCTCCCAGCGGCCGGTGCCCGCGCTGAGCTGCATGCCCGGCAGGTGGCCCGCGGAGAGCAGCTCGTAGTCACCGGTCTCCAGGTCCAGCACCAGGTGCACGGAGGTGGCGAAGCCCTCCTCCCAGTTCTGGCGGAGCAGGTAGCCGTTGGCGGCGGTGAGGAAGGCGTGCGGCGGCAGCGAGCCGAGCAGGCCGCCGAAGGCGCCGGACAGCAGCAGCGCGCGCGAACCGGCGTCCATGCCCTTGCCCGACACGTCGGTGAGGACCGCCTCCAGGATGCGGCCGCCCGAGGTGCGGGTGGCCACCACGAAGTCGCCGGAGAAGGACTGGCCGCCGGCCGGCCGCAGCGCCATCTCGGCGTGCCAGCCCTCGGGCAGCCGGGGGAGCCTGCTCTGCACCCGGATGCGCTCGCGCAGGTCGAAGAGCATCGTGCCGCCGCGCATCCAGGGCACGCCGACCCGGGCGCGGAACTGCGCGACGATCAGCCCGGCCAGCGCCACCGCCGCCACCACGAGCACGGTGCCCGGCGTCACCCGGCCCACGCCCTCGCCGTACGGGCCGAGCACGGCGGACTCCACGACCATCGCGGCGGCGCCGGCCCCGTACAGCAGCAGGAGGCTGGAGGGGCGCAGCAGCAGGCCGCCGACGAGGACGGGCAGCACCAAGGTGGTGGGCGGGCACCATTGCGGCGCCAGCACCGTGCCCCAGGCGATCAGCGGCACGCCGATCATCAGGACGGTGAGGGCGAGCCAGTCGGCCGCGTCGCCGCGGAAGTAGTCCACGGCGGATTTGCGCAGGCCGACACGAGCCCGGTGGACCGTCCTGCGCCACCGGGCCCTGAATCCGTCTCCTACCGGGCGTCGTGCCATCTTCCCGGCGACCCTATCCACCCTCACCCGTTCTCCGCATCGGAGGTGCCCTTCATGGTGCGCCGATTCGCCGCCGCGACCGGCGAAAACCGGTCGCCCGCCCTTGGGGCGGCTGGTAGGCAGGGCACATGACGGTGGAGTTGCGGGTTCTCGAGTCCGGACAGTGGGACGAGTGGTTCAGCACGCTGGAACGCGCGTTCGGCAGCGCGCGCGTGCCGGCGGAGGAGCGGGAGTTCGACCGCGGGGTGACCGAACTCACCCGGTCGATCGCCGCGTGGGACGGGACGGAGGTCGTCGGCACGGCGGGGGCGTTCTCCTTCCGGGTGGCGGTGCCGGGCGGCGACGTGGTCCCGGCGGCCGGCGTCACGATGGTCACCGTCGCCTCGACGCACCGCCGGCGCGGGCTGCTCAGCTCGATGATGCGGCGGCAGCTGGACGACGTGCGCGAACGGGGCGAGCCCCTCGCGGTGCTCACGGCCTCCGAGCCGGCGATCTACGGCCGGTACGGCTACGAGGTCGCCACCCGTCAGATGGCGGTGGAGGTCGACACCCTGCGGGCGGGCCTGACGGTGCCCGCGGGCGCCGACGAGGTCACCCTGCGCTTCGCCGACCCGGAGGAGGCCCTGGCGGCCTGCGAGGAGGTCTACGCGCGGCTGGTGCCCGGCCGGCCGGGCATGCTCGAGCGGCGGCCGAACTGGCGGCGCAAGGGCGTGCTCGACCCCGAGGCGTACCGGGACGGCGCGTCGAACCTGCTGTGCGTGGTCGCCGAGCGCGACGGCGAGGTACGGGGCTACACGCGCTACGCGGTGAAGTCCTCCTGGAACGCGGGCGGGCCCGACGGGACGGTGGTGCTCCGCGACCTGGAGGCACTGGATCCGGACACGTGTGCCGCGTTGTGGCGCTACCTCTTCGGCATCGACCTCACCTGCCGCATCACCTCCCGCAACCGTCCCGCCGACGACCCGGTCCTGCACCTGGTCGACGACGTCCGCCGCTGCGGCGTGCGGTTCAAGGAGGGCCTGCTGCTGCGCCCGGTCGAGGTGGGCGCGGCCCTGTCGGCCCGCACCTACGCGGCACCGCTGGACGTCGTGCTGGAGGTCTCGGACCCGTTCTGCCCGTGGAACGAGGGCCGCTGGCGGCTCGGCGGCGACACCAAGGGCGCCGTGTGCGAGCGGACCACGGACGCCGCGGACCTGGCGCTGTCGGTGCGCGAGTTGGGCGCCGCCTACCTGGGCGACGTCTCGCTGACCGCGCTGGCGCGGGCCGGCCGCCTACGGGAACTGCGGCAGGGGGCGCTGCGGGAGGCGGCGGTGGCCTTCGGCAGTGACGTCGCCCCCTGGCTGCCGCACGGCTTCTAGGGCGTGTCGTCAAATGAGCTCCCCCAGCTACCGCTGGGAGGTGCCCCCACCGCCCGAAGGGCGGGCCCAGCGGCTCCCCCGGCTTGCGCCGGGAGGTGCCGCCAGGTGCGGTGCATCGCAAGGCGGAGAGTCGTCCTCGTAGTGGGCTACTCGGACGATTCGACAACGCAGCGTGGGGGCACCTCCCAGCGGAGCTGGGGGAGTGCCGTACCAGGCGTCGCTGGGCAGGCGGGCATTTGACGACACGCCCTAGCGGCCCGGAGCCCGTACGGGCGCCCGTCCCGCGGCCGGCCCCGCACCGCTCGCGGGGCCGGCCGCCACGGGGTGACCGGGCGTCAGCCGCGGGCGGGCTGGCAGGAGGGGCACCAGAAGAGGTTGCGCGCCACCAGGGCGGCGGTGCGGACCTCGGTGCCGCAGATGTGGCACGGCATCGCGGCGCGGCGGTAGACGTAGACCTCGCCGCCGTGGTCGTCGACGCGCGGCGGCCGGCCCATGGCCTCGGGGGTGTGCTCGGGGCGGACGGTGTCGATGCGGTTGTTGCGCACGCCCTCGCGCATCAGGGCCACCAGATCGGCCCAGATCGCGTCCCACCGCGCGCGGTCCAGGTCCCGTCCCGCCAGGTACGGGTCGACGCCGTGGCGGAAGAGGACCTCGGCGCGGTAGACGTTGCCGACGCCGGCGACGACCTTCTGGTCCATCAGCAGCGCGGCGACACGGGTGCGGCTGCGGGCCACCCGGGCCCAGGCGCGCTCCCCGGTGTCGGCCGGCCGGAGCGGGTCCGGGCCGAGCCGGTCGTGTATCGCCTGCTTCTCGGCCCCGGTGATCAGCTCGCAGGCGGTCGGCCCGCGCAGGTCTGCGTGGTGCTCGTCGGTGGCCAGGCGCAGCCTGACCTGGCCGACGGGGGCACCGCCGGGGCCGGTGCCGAAGCCGAACTTCCCGTACAGCCCCAGGTGGACGTGGACCCAGCCGAGCGGGCCGAACCCCAGGAAGAGGTGCTTGCCGTGGGCCTCCGCGGACTCCAGCACGGCGCCGTCCAGGAGGGCGGCGCCGTCGGAGAACTTGCCCTGCGGGCTGCTCGCGCGGACCACGCGGCCGGCGAAGCGTTCCCCGTGGTCCGCGGCGAGGCGGTGGATCGTATGCCCCTCGGGCATGCCCGGATCAGCCCTCCTGCGGGTGGTGCGGGGGGATCGGGGGCAGCTCGCCGGTGGTCTCGTACGCGGTGAGCATGCCGATGCGGCGGGTGTGGCGCGGCTCGCCGGAGTAGGGCGTGCCCAGGAAGACCTCGACGAACGCGGTGGCCTCGTCCGTGGTGTGCATGCGGGCGCCGACGCTGATCACGTTCGCGTCGTTGTGCTCGCGGCCGAGGGTCGCGGTGTCCCGGCTCCACGCCAGCACGGCCCGGACGCCCTTGACCTTGTTGGCGGCGATGGCCTCGCCGTTGCCCGAGCCGCCGATCACGATGCCGAGGGAGCCGGGGTCCGCCGCGGTGCGCTCCGCAGCGCGCAGGCAGAACGGCGGGTAGTCGTCCTGGGCGTCGTAGACGTGGGGGCCGCAGTCCACGGGCTCGTGCCCGTTGGCCTTGAGCCACCCCACGAGGTGGTTCTTGAGTTCAAAGCCGGCATGGTCGGAACCGAGGTACACGCGCATGCGGACGAGTGTCGCACGGGCACCCCCGGCGACATGCCGTGGGTGTTCCGTGGGGGGAATTTGAGGGTCCGCTGAGGATGGGACAACGAAACGGAATCAAAGGTTCCCTGCTCGCACCCGGGCGGTGTTTCATGCCACCCCATGAGTACACGTCCCCCCACCCCCACGGCAGGCTCCACCGCTCCGGCCCCCGAGGCCCCGACGGAGCCCGGGAACGGCTCGGGCCTCAAGGCCGGGCTCAAGAACCGCCACCTGTCGATGATCGCGATCGGCGGTGTGATCGGCGCCGGACTCTTCGTCGGCTCCGCCTCCGGCATCGCCGCCGCCGGTCCCGGCATCCTCGTGTCGTACGCCCTCGTCGGCCTCATGGTCGTCTTCGTCATGCGCATGCTGGGCGAGATGGCCGCCGCCAACCCCACCTCCGGCTCCTTCTCCGCCTACGCCGACCGCGCGCTGGGCCGCTGGGCCGGTTTCTCCATCGGCTGGCTGTACTGGTTCTTCTGGGTCGTGGTGCTGGCGGTCGAGGCGACCGCGGGCGCCAAGATCCTGGAGGGCTGGGTCCCGGCCGTGCCGCAGTGGGGCTGGGCGCTGATCGTGATGGTCGTGCTCACCGCGACCAACCTGGCCTCGGTGGCCTCCTACGGCGAGTTCGAGTTCTGGTTCGCCGGCATCAAGGTCGTGGCCATCGCCGGCTTCATCGTGCTCGGCGCCCTCGCCGTGGCCGGCGTGCTGCCCGGCAGCCACAGCGACACCGCGGGGCTGGCCAACCTCACCGAGCACGGCGGCTTCCTCCCCAACGGCCCCGGCAAGATCCTCACCGGTGTGCTGCTGGTCGTGTTCTCCTTCATGGGCAGCGAGATCGTCACGCTCGCAGCCGGCGAGTCCGCCGACCCCGAGCGCGCGGTCACCAAGGCCACCAACAGCGTCATCTGGCGGATCGGCGTCTTCTACCTGGGCTCGATCCTCATCGTGGTGTCGCTGCTGCCGTGGAACGACCCGTCGATCGCCGAGGACGGCTCCTACGTCGCGGCGCTGAACTCCATCGGCATCGCGCACGCCGGCCAGATCATGAACGTGATCGTGCTCACGGCCGTGCTGTCCTGCCTCAACTCCGGCCTCTACACCGCCTCCCGCATGGCCTTCTCGCTGGGCCTGCGCGGTGACGCGCCCAAGGCGTTCGCCCGCACCACCGGGCGCGGCGTGCCGCAGGCGGCGATCCTGGGCTCGGTCGTCTTCGGCTTCGTCGCGGTCTTCTTCAACTACCGGTACCCCGACACCGTCTTCCTCTTCCTGCTCAACGCCTCCGGCGCGATCGCGCTGTTCGTGTGGCTGGCGATCTGCTTCTCGCAGCTGCGCATGCGGAAGATCATCCTGAGGGAGGCCCCGGAGCGGCTGCGGGTGCGGATGTGGCTGTACCCGTACCTGACCTGGGCGACGATCGCGATGATCGTGTTCGTGCTCGGCTACATGCTCACCGACACCGCCGACGGCGGTGGCCGGGACCAGGTGGTCGTCTCGGTGCTGGTGGCGCTCGGCGTGGTGGCCGTCGCGGTGGCGCGCCAGCTGCTTCACAAGGGCCGGAAGGACGCGCCGACCCGGTCGTAGGCGGCCGGCGCGGAAGACCCGGTCGCGGCCGCGTACCAGACGTTCAGCTGGTAGGACTTGCCCCCCGCGGTGAAGCCGAGCTGCCGCGCCTTCCAGGCCGCGCCGGCCTGGGTGAAGGAGTACTCCCAGACCACGGCCGGACGACCGCGGAACGACGTCCGCTCCAGCCGGGTCTTCCGGTAGCCGGGCACGTCGTGGGAGCCGGCCTCGAAGGCGCGCCACTGCTCCAGGAGATCGCCGCCCCGTGCGAGTGCGTACGAGGCGGCGATCTCCTGCTGTCCGTCCGGGGCGTGGTAGTGGACGTTGGACGGGCTCTTGGCGCTGCGCGTCCAGCCCCGCGGCGGCACCCAGGCGAAGCCGGTCTCGTTGCGCTCCCCGGGGGCGGGCGTGCCGGTGGACGGGGCGGCGGGCGAGGTGGCGCCGGTGGAGGGCGGGCGGCTGGTGCCCGCGACGACGGGGCCCTCGCGGTGGCCGGTGCGCGGCGCGGTGAGCAGGACGCCGGTGACGGCGACGGCCGCGGCGGCCGCTCCCGCGGCGCTCAGCAGCGCCGCCCGGCGGAGCCGCGAAGGGGCCGGCCCGGCGGCACGGCCCGGTCCGGGGCCGGGCTCCGGCGCGGGGGCGGGTGCGGGTGCGGGTGCGGGGACCGGCGGGGGCTCGGGGGACGGCTCCGGGGCGGGGGAAGCCGGGGTGCGGTGCTCCCAGCCCGGCGGGACGGCGTCCTCCGGCTCGGCCTCCGGCGCCGTGTCCGGTGCGGCCTCCGGTGCCGGGGCGGCCCTTCCGACGGCGAGCGTCGGGGTGCGCCCCTCCTCCGGGGGCGGCGGCTGCCGGGTGACGACGGTCGGGCCGCCCGGGGGCGCGCCGAGGGCGGCCAGCGCCTCGTCCAGTCCGTCCAGGGTCATCCGCTCCTCGGGGTCCTTGCGCAGCAGGGCCGCCAGGGCGGCCCGCAGCGGCCCGGCGCCGGCCGGCAGCAACGGCTCCTCGTAGAGCACGGCGTGCAGCGTGGCCAGGGTGGTGGCGCGGGAGAAGGGGGACGCTCCCGCCAGGGCGGCGCAGAGGGTCGCGCCCAGGGACCACAGGTCCGAGGGCGGCCCCTGCCGGCGGCCCTCCACGCGTTCCGGGGCCATGTAGTCGGGCGAGCCGACCAGCATCCCGGCCATCGTCAGCGCGGTGGCGTCCTGGATCGCCGCGATGCCGAAGTCGGTGAGGACGACCCTGCCCCGGGTGTCGATCAGCACGTTGCCGGGCTTGATGTCGCGGTGCAGCACGCCGACCGCGTGCACCTCCCGCAGTGCACGGGCCAGCCCGGTACCGATCCGTACGGCCTCGGCCACGTCCACCGGGCCGTCCTGGACCAGCACCTGCTCCAGGGAGCGGCAGTCGACCAGTTCCATCACGATCCAGAGCCGTTCGGCCTCCTGGACCACGTCGTAGATCCGGACCACGTTCGGGTGGTCGATCCGGGCCGTGGCGCGCGCCTCCCGCAGGCTGCGCTCACGACGGACCCGCGCGTCCTCGGCCTCCCTGTCGTCCAGGCGCATCTCCTTGACCGCGACCTGCCGGTCCAGCACCTCGTCCACCGCCCGCCAGACGCGGCCCATGCCGCCCTGGCCGATCGGCTCCCCCAGCCGGTAGCGGCCCACCACGAGCCGGCCGCGCACCTCACCACCCGCATTTCCCACCATGCCCGGACTCCCCACTGCGGAGGGAATTCCCCATGCCCCTCAATTCCTGTCCGGCGGCCCGCAATTCACGCGCGGACCGGGACAGAAGTATGAACTTGCCACCATCACAGCATAGTTGCCCGGAATCTTGTGGTACCTCTTCAGATACCGCTGATGCGGTGCAGAAGGGGGAAGAGCAATGCGCCTTTTCAATCGGCGAATTCATGTTCGGAAATCGGCGGCGGCGGCCGCCGTGCTGGCGCTGGCGTTCGCCGGACCCGTGTACGGCGCCGAGCCCGTACCGGGCAGCGGCCAGGGGGGTACGCCAGGTCCCAGCGCCCCGGCCGGGGTGAAGGTGAGCACCGAACTGCCGGCCAGGATCTCCGTCGACAACAAGACCGAGAAGACCTCGATCACGGCCCGGGTCGTCAACAAGGGCGACGCGCAGTCCCCTGAGCTGCGGCTCCTGGTGGTCGGTTTCGACGCCCTCGAGGTGACCGCGGTGAAGGGCTGCGACCCGATTCCGGAGGCGAAGCTCCCGGAGGGTTCCAACAGCGGATTCAGCTGCGCCGTCGGAAAACTGGCGGCGGGAAAGAGCAAGGCCTACACCGTGTCCGCGACCTACGACCTCCAGGGCAGGGGCAAGATCTGCCTGCCCGTGATGCTCGGCGACTCCGGCACCCTGCTGTGGCAGCAGGGCCCGGTCCCGTTCGGCACCAGCGAGCCCACGCCGAACGCCCCCGACACCCCGCTGCTGCTGGGCACCGACAACGTGCCCTTCGGCCCCGACACCTCCGCGAGCGCCGGCCCCTCCGCACCCGGCTCCCTGCCGGACACCGGCGTCCCCGGGCGCACGGCCGTCCTGCTGCTGGGCGGCGGGCTGCTGCTGGCCGCGGGCGCCGCGGGACTGTGGCTGACCCGGCGCGGGCCGGCGCCGCGGCACTGACGGAGGACGCAAGGAGGGGGCGGGGCGATCGCCCCGCCCCCTCCACCCGGGTGCGTCGTGCCGCGTACCCGGTCAGCCGCGGCGGCCGACCAGCTTCCAGGCGGCGGGCAGCGCACCCATGGCGAGCGCGGCCTTCAGCGCGTCGCCGATGAGGTAGGGGGTCAGGCCCAGGGCGACGGCCTGGCCCAGCGTCAGGTGTGCGGCCAGCGCGAGGTAGGGGACGCCCACGGCGTAGGTGACGGCGCTGCCGGCCACCATGACCCCGGCCATCCGCCACACGCCGCGGTCGGCGCCCCGGCGGGCCAGCGCGCCCACGAGCGCGGACGCCAGCGCCATGCCCAGGATGTAGCCGAAGCTCGGCGCCGCCGCGCCGGACGACCCCTCCGCGAACCACGGAACCCCGGCGACACCGGCGACGGCGTACAGCGCGAGCGCCAGGAAGCCGCGGCGCGCGCCGAGGGCGGTGCCCACCAGCAGCGCGGCGAAGGTCTGGCCCGTCACGGGCACCGGCGACCCGGGGACCGGCACCGACAACTGCGCGGCCAGGCCGGTCAGTACGGCGCCACCGGTCACGAGCGCCGCGTCGCGCAGCCGCGACGCGGGGATGAGGTCGGCGAGGACCGGGTGGGTCCGTACGGCGGAAGCGGCGGGAACTGCGCTGGCCATCGGGTGACTCCGCGGGATGAGGGTCGGTTCGGGACACCGTGACGTTAACCCGCACCGCCCTCACCGATCATCGTCCGCCGATCACAAAGGCCCGATCACGGCGTTGGTCGCCTTCCTACAAGGAAGCCGCGCAGGGCGTGAGCTTCGTCACCCGGGGCTTAGTGGGGTTTCTCCAACGCCTCGTCGACGACCGCCCGAGCGGCGCCGCCGGCCGGGTGCGACACGGCTCCGGCGGCCGGCCGGCGGCCTCCTATGCTGCCCGCATGAGCGCTCCGTCCTCCCCCTCCCGCGTCGGCGTCGTCGGCGAGGTCCTCGTCGACCTGCTGTGGCGTGCCGGGGAGCGGCAGGTCACACCGGTGCCCGGCGGCAGCCCGGCCAACGTCGCGGTCGGCCTGCACCGGCTGGGGCGGCCCACCACCCTGGTCACCACGTGGGGCGACGACCCGCCCGGCGAACTGGTCCGGGCGCACCTGGAGTCCACCGGGGTCGAGGTCGTGCGGGCCGCGAGCCCGGCCGGGCGCACCACGCTGGCGATGGCCTACCTGGACCGGGACGGCTCCGCCTCGTACGACTTCCTGGCCGCGTGGGACCCGGAGCGGCTGCCGCTGCCCGCAGACACCGCGGTGCTGCACACCGGTTCGCTGGCCACGGTGGTCGAACCGGGGGCGACGCGGGTGCTGGAGCTCTGCCGCGAGCTGCACGCGGCCGCGGGGCGCACCGTCGTCGCCGACCTCAACGTGCGGCCCGCCGTCCTGCCCGACCGTGCCGCCTACCGCCGGGCGTGCCTGCGGCTGGCCGGGGTCACCGACGTGGTCAAGGCCAGCGACGCGGACCTCGCCTGGCTCTTCCCTGGGCTGGCCCCGCAGGAGGCGGCGCGGGCGCTGCTCGCCGAGGGGCCGCGGCTCGCGGTCGTCACGCTGGGCGCGGCGGGCGCGTTCGCGGTGACCGGGGACGCCCTCGTACGGGTGGCGGCGCCCGAGGTCGACGTCGTCGACACCATCGGGGCGGGCGACGCCTTCCAGGCGGCGCTGCTGGACGCGGTCGCCGGTGCCGGCGTCCCCGCCGCGCCGGACGCCCTCGCCGCCGTGCTGGAGCGCTGCGTCACGGCCGCGGCCCTCAATTGCACGCGGGTGGGCGCCGACCCGCCCTCCCGCGCCGAGCTGGACGCGGCGCTCGCCGCACGGCACGGGTAGCGCCGCCGGGAAAATGCGGGGCCGGCGGGCGCGGGCTCTGGCTACCCTCGCGGGATGGACGAGGCACGGCTGACGGGGCAGGTACTGGTCTTCGACGCGGACGACACGTTGTGGGAGAACAACGTGGTCTTCGAGCGGGTCATAGAGGACTTCCTGGACTGGGTGGACCATCCCGTCCTGGACCGCGCGCAGATCAGGGCGCTGCTCAACGAGATCGAGGCGGCGAACGCCGTCGTCCACGGCTACGGCAGCAAGGTCTTCCTGCGCAGCCTCGGCGAGCTCCTGGAGCGGCTGCGGGAACGGCCCGTCACCCAGGCCGAGCTCGGGCGGGTGGACGAGCTGGCGGTGGCCTTCGTGGAGCACCGGGTGGAGCTGATGCCCGGCGTGGCGAGCACGCTGGAGGAGCTGGGCACCCGCCACGAACTGCTGCTGCTCACCAAGGGCGACGAGGAGGAGCAGGCGCGCAAGGTGGCGGCCTCGGGGCTGGCGGACCGCTTCCGCGGGGTGCACATCGTGCCGGAGAAGGCCGCGGGGACCTACCGGGCGCTGCTGGCGGAGTACGGCTTCGCGCCGGACAGGAGCTGGATGGTCGGGAACTCCCCGAAGTCGGACATCCTGCCCGCGCGCGAGGCCGGGATGAGCGCGGTGTTCATCCCCAACGAGAACACCTGGGTGCTGGAGCAGTCCGAGCTGGACCCGGCCGACGAGCGGGTGCTGCGGCTGGCGGCCTTCCCCGAACTGCTCCGGCACTTCTGACCGGACGGGCCGGGATCAGTCGAAGACGGGGCCCTGGTCGCGGGTCCGCTTGATCTCGTAGAAGCCGGGGGTCGACGCGACGAGCAGGGTGCCGTCCCACAGGCGGGCGGCGGCCTCGCCCTTGGGCGCCGGGGTGACGACCGGGCCGAAGAAGGCGATCTGCTCGCCGTCGGCGCCGGGGACCGCGATGACCGGGGTGCCGACGTCCTGGCCGACCTTGGAGATGCCCTCCTGGTGGGAGGCGCGCAGCTCCGTGTCGTAGGCGTCGCTGCGGGCGAAGTCCGCGAGGTCGGCGGGCAGGCCGGCCTCCTCCAGGGCGGCGACGATGACCTCGTGGTCCTTGTGGCCCAGGCCCTGGTTGTGGATGCGGGTGCCCAGGGCGGTGTAGAGGGGGCCGAGCACCTTGCTGCCGTACTTCTGCTCGGCGGCGATGCAGACGCGGACCGGGCCCCAGGCCGTGGTCAGGAACTCGCGGTACTCCTCGGGGAGCTCGTCGCGGTTCTCGTTGAGCACCGCGAGGCTCATCACGTGCCAGCGCACCTCGACGGGACGCACCTTCTCCACCTCCAGCATCCAGCGGGAGGTCATCCACGCCCAGGGGCAGGCGGGGTCGAACCAGAAGTCCACCGGGGTGGGGGTGGTTGTGGTCTCGGTCACGTTTCTCTCCTCCGGGCATGACGCGTCGACGCGTCGTTTCCCACGGCGCAACGCCCTCGGTGCCATCGCCATTCCCGTGCGCCGCCGTCCGGGCCGACGTGCGAAGATGCGTGGCGTCCACAAGACAGATCCCACAACGGCGTGCGAAGGATGGAGACCCCGTGCCCGGTGAGAACCTCACGCGTGACGAAGCCCGCGAGCGGGCACGGCTGCTGGCCGTGGACAGTTACGAGGTCGCCCTCGACCTGCGGTCGGCGCTGCGCCCGCAGGAGCCGGCGTTCCGGTCCGTGACGACGGTCCGGTTCCGCTGCGCGGAGCCCGGCGCCTCCTCCTTCGCCGACCTGCTCGCCCCTGCCGTGACGTCGGTGACGCTCAACGGGCGGGAGCTGGACCCGGCGGAGGTCTTCGACGGGACGCGGATCGCGCTGGACGGCCTGGCCGCCGAGAACGTCCTGGTGGTGGACGCGCAGTGCGCCTACAGCCGCACCGGCGAGGGCATGCACCGCTTCACCGACCCCGAGGACGGCGAGGTCTACCTCTACACGCAGTACGAGCCGGCCGACGCCCGCCGGGTCTTCGCGAACTTCGAGCAGCCCGACCTGAAGGCGCCGTTCACCTTCTCCGTCACCGCCCCCGAGTCCTGGGTGGTGCTGGGCAACGAGCGCGTCACCGGGGTCTCCGACGGCGGCGAGACCCGGCACTTCGCGCCCACCCGCCCGATCTCCACGTACATCACGGCGGTCGTCGCCGGGCCGTACCACATGGTCCACGACACCTACCGGCGCACGCTGCCGGACGGCTCCGAGCTGGAGATCCCGCTGGGCGCGCTGTGCCGCAAGGGCCTCGCCCGCCACTTCGACGCCGACGAGATCTTCACCGTCACCAAACAGGGCCTGGACTTCTTCCACGACCACTTCGGCTACCCGTACCCCTTCGGGAAGTACGACCAGGCCTTTGTGCCCGAGTACAACATCGGCGCCATGGAGAACCCGGGGCTGGTCACCTTCCGCGAGGAGTACGTCTTCCGCGGCAAGGTCACGCAGGCGTCCTACGAGGGCCGGGCGAACGTCATCCTGCACGAGATGGCGCACATGTGGTTCGGCGACCTGGTCACCATGCGGTGGTGGGACGACCTGTGGCTGAAGGAGTCCTTCGCGGACTTCATGGGAGCGTTCTCACTGGTGGAGGCCACCCGCTACAAGGAGGGCTGGATCACCTTCGCCAACCGCCGCAAGGCCTGGGCCTACCGCGCCGACCAGCTGCCCTCCACCCACCCGGTCACGGCCGACATCCGCGACCTGGAGGACGCCAAGCTCAACTTCGACGGCATCACCTACGCCAAGGGCGCCAGCGTGCTCAAGCAGCTGGTCGCGTACGTCGGGCGGGACGCCTTCCTGGAGGGCGCGCGCCGCTACTTCCAGCGCCATGCCTACGGCAACACCGAGCTGGGCGACCTGCTGTCGGTGCTGGCGGAGACCTCGGGGCGCGACATGGCCGGCTGGTCGCGGTCGTGGCTGCAGACGGCCGGCGTCAACTCGCTGACCCCGCAGGTGACCTACGACGCCGACGGGCGGGTCGCCGAGCTGGCCGTGCTGCAGGAGGCCGCGACCTCGCACCCCGAACTGCGGCCGCACCGGGTCGCGGTGGGGCTCTACCGGCGCACCGCCGAGGGCGTCGTGGAGCGCTACGCGCGCGTGGAGACCGACGTCGCGGGCCCGCGCACGGTGGTGGACGAGCTGACCGGGGCCGAGCGCCCCGACCTGGTGCTGGTCAACGACGACGACCTCACCTACTGCAAGATCCGCTTCGACGAGGACTCCCTGGCCACGGTCCGGGAGCACCTGGGCTCGCTGACCGACCCGATGGCCCGCGCCCTGACCTGGTCAGCGGTGTGGAACATGACCCGCGACGGGCTGATGCCCGCCCGCGACTACCTCGACCTGGTGCTGCGCTTCGCGGGCGCCGAGACCGACATCGGCGTGCTGCAGGGGCTGCACATGCAGGCCCGTACGGCCCTGAACGACTACGCGGCGCCCGCCTGGCGCGAGCACGGCGCGCGTGAGCTGGCGGACGGGGCGCTGCGCGAGCTGCGCGCGGCGGCCCCGGGCAGCGGCCACCAGCTGGCCTGGGCCCGCTTCCACGCGGCCGTGGCCTCCGGGGACGCCGGGACGGCCGTGCTGCGCGGGCTGCTCGACGGCACCGAGAAGATCGACGGGCTCGACGTCGACCAGGAGCTGCGCTGGACCTTCCTGGAGGCGCTGGCCGCCGGCGGCGCGGCCGACGAGGCCGCCGTCGCAGCGGAGCTCGCCCGCGACGACACCGCCTCCGGCAAGCGGCACCAGGTGCGCTGCCTGGCGGCACGGCCCTCCGCGGCCGTCAAGGAGCAGTGCTGGGCGTCGGTCGTGGAGTCCGACGCGCTGTCCAACGCGCTCGTCGAGGCCACCATCGCGGGCTTCGACCAGGCGGGCCAGCGCGGGCTGCTCGCCCCGTACGCGGACCGTTACTTCGAGGTGATCGAGCGGATCTGGAAGGAGCGCTCGATCGAGATCGGCATGGCCGTCGTCCGCGGGCTGTTCCCGCACCACCAGGACCGGCCCGCCACGCTCGACGCCGCCGACGCCTGGCTGGACGGCCACGCCGACGCGCCGCCGGCGCTGCGGCGGCTGGTCGCCGAGTGCCGGGACGACCTCGCGCGGGCGCTGCGGGCGCAGGACCGGGACGCGGCGGCCGGGGCCGTCTGAGGCCCCCTCCCGGATGGGAACAGGTGACCGATCACCCCAATGGCGTACGCGGGGTACCGTCCGGCCCCGGTGGTGCGGCAGCATCGCCGGGGCGGGGCAGCAGGTGAACGAAGGCTGGTCACCCGGATAGGTGAAAAATCACGCTCGGCAACCGAACGCCTGAACTTTAGTGCGGTGATGTCCGCATTTGTCGACGGAACGGTAACAGCCGTTAGCCTCCCCGAGGGAAGCGGGAATCCACCCGCCATGAACCACAACATCCCCCTCAGCCCCCGCCCCCTCGACCACCTCTCCCGCACCCGGCCGACCGTGCTGTCGGCCCGCCAGCTGCGGGAGCACGGCGTCACCCCCGAGACGCTGGCCGAGCGCTGCCGCCCCGGCGGGCCGTGGCAGGAGGTGCTCCCCCGGGTGTACGTCCTGCACCGCGGCCGCCCCACCGGCGACGAGCGGGTCCGGGCTGCGCTGCTCTACGCGGGCCGCGAGGCGATGGTCACGGGGCTCGCGGCGCTCGCCCTGCACCGGTTCTCCTCGGTGCCGCCGCTGCTCGGCCTGGACCGGATCGACCTGCTGGTGACCCGGCAGCGCCGGCTGCGCGCCGTCGGTGACGTGGGGCTGGTCCGCACGCCCGCGCTGCCCCGGCCGCAGGGGGTGCAGGGCGTGCCGTGCGCGCCGCTGCCCCGGGCCCTGGCGGACGCGGTGGAGGAGCTGGAGGACGCCCGGGCGGTGCGGCAGGTGCTGACCGAGGCGGTGCGCGGCGGGCACTGCGAGGCGTCGGCGCTGGTCGCGGAGCTGAGCCGGGCCCGGCTGCTCTCCCGGCCGCATGTGGTCGAGGCGGTGGACGCGCTGGTGGCCGAGGGCCGGGCGATCGCCGAGAGCCGGCTGTACACGATGGTGCGCTGCTTCGGGCTGCCCGACCCGCTGTGGAACGTGGACCTGCGGCTGCCCGGCGGCCCGCACCTGGGCGGCGTGGACGCGTACTGGCCGGAGCACGCGGTCGCGGTGGAGCTCGACGCGCGCGTGCCCCGGCAGGAGGACGACACCCAGTGGGCCGAGTACGCCCGCAAGCGCGAGCACCTGGAGCGGCTCGGCATCTCGGTCGTGCACATCACTCCGCGCAAGCTGCGCGAGTCCCTGGAGCAGCAGGCCACGGTCGTCCGTACGGCCCTCATGGCCGCCGCCGACCGCGACCCCGCGTCGTGGGTGGTGGTGCTGCCGCGGTGACCGGGGGCGGTCAGCGCTTCTTCAGCAGCAGCTCCACGTTGCGGTCGCCCGGCTCGCCGGAGAGCGTCGCGCGCGATCCCGGCGCGTTGAACGCGAGCTCGCGGTAGAGCGCGGCGAGTCCGGTCTGCGACAGGTCGGAGAAGTCGGTGCGGTAGGGGGCCGCGGACTCCACGAGCGTGCAGTGCAGCGAGAGCGTGCCGTCGTGGTTGTCGGTCAGCTCGATGATCCGGGCCAGCTGCGGGTAGTCGACGTGGGAGGCGGTGGAGACCTCCCAGAACGTGCCGTGCGGGACGATCTTGTTCTTGTGGCTGTGCCCGTTGATCCAGGCGGCCACGTTGCGGTGCCGTCCGAGCAGCGTGAGCACCTCGTCGCCCCCGTGCCGCCGCTCGGCGGGGCGGGCGGGGTCGCGGACCAGGTTGGTCATCGACCAGCTGGGGTGGTGGCTGAAGACCAGCACGGTGTCGTCGGCGTGCTCGGTGAGCGTCCGGTCCAGCCAGTCCAACTGGCCCGTGCCGAGGGAACCGCGGTAGTCGCCGCCCCGGTCGGTGGTGTCGAGGCTGACGCCGAGGACGCCGTCGGAGATCCGGAACGTGTAGTAGAGCCGGCCGGAGTCGAGTTCGGCCGTCGTGTAGCCGTGGCCGACCGGACCGGCCCCGGCGTGCGCCGGGTCCAGGTGGGCCGCGATGTACTCGCGCGGGGTGACCGGCGCGCGGCGCTCGTCGGGGGTGACGGTGCGGGCGCTGCTCCGGTAGCGGTTCCAGGCCTGGCGGAAGCGGGTGCCCTGGGGGTCGGGCCCCTTGCGCAGGAAGTCGCCCACCGCCTCGGCCTCGGCCGGGGGCAGCCAGAACAACTTCCGCGAGCCGAGCGCGAGGTCGTGGAAGAAGGACGAGGCGGCGTACGAACCGCCGTACAGCTGGTCGTGGTTGCCGATGGTGGAGTACCACGGGACCTGCAGGCCAGGGCTGTTGAGCTCGCGGACCGCGGCGGCGAGGAAGCCGGGCAGCCGGGGGTAGCCGGCCGCCTTGTCGGCGTCGCGCAGCGCGGCGTCGGGCTGCCAGAAGCCCTTGAGGCCGGAGTCCTGCACGCCCTCGTAGTGGCCCGGGTCGCCTGAGTCGGGCGTGAAGCGGCCGCCGCTCATCACCGCGAGGAACCAGTCCAGTTCGATCCGCGAGTTGTTGTCGGTGTTGTCGCCGGTGGTCATGACGAAGCCGATGGGCGTGCCGGTGGCGGGCCCGTGCCGCAGCGCGTTGACCCGTTCGACCAGGGAGACGGCGCCGGCGTTGGTCAGCGCCTCCTGGGGACGCCAGCCGGCCGGGGAGGCGGAGCGCATGAACTCGTAGCGCTGCGGGTTCTGCACGTCCGTGAGGTGCAGGTCGGTGAACTGCACCAAGCAGGAAAGGGGCGTGCGGCGTTCGGCGCGGCCGCTCCTGGCGGCGGCCAGTTCGGTCCGGGTGACCCGCTTCCAGCCGGGGCCGTCGCCCAGCCGGCGGTAGCCGCCCCGGCCGCGCGGAGCGGCGACGGAGTGCAGGGTGGTGCCCGCGGTGTAGGGCTGCGCCGCGGCGGGCGAGGCGGGTGCCGTGGGGGCGGCAGGAAGGCCGGGGGCGGGTCCGGTCGGCTCCGCGAGCGGGGGCGCGGCCGTCGCGTCGCCCGAGCCGGGGACGAGGGCGAAACCGAGCCCCGCGCCGAGGGCGGTCACACCCGAGGCGATCAGGACGTTGCGGCGGCTGAGGGCGGCAGCGGACACGGGACCAGGCATGACGGGTTCCCCCGGTGGACGGTGGCTGCGGCGGCACTGCGGTGCCGCTCCTCACCGGATCGTTGGCACCCGGGGTGGCCTGCGGTGCAACGGAAACGGAACGTCCGGCACCCATCTGCGGACTTGGATCAGCAGTCCTCCCGCGGGTCACCGGCGCCGGGTCCGCAGGTGTCCGGACGCTCATCCGTTGTTCATCCACCGCCGTGTCCGCGTCCCGCGCCGGAAGTCCCCCGCAGCACCGAACGCCCGCGCGCAATGGACCGGTTCGGGCTGCTTCGCGCCCCGGCCGGGGTCCCGGCTTCTTGACGTATTCGCGTCATGTCGGTCTTACGCCATCTACGGCACTCCCCAACAACCCCACAGATGGCGCAATGTGTCGGTCAACTGGCGCCCAAATCTTGAACAGGATGCCCATGTCTCTCGATCACATACGCGGGAAGAGACGCGTGGTCCGAGTCGCGCTCGCGGCGGGCCTGGTGGCCGCTCTGACGACGACCGGAATCTCCGCCTCCACCGCTTTCGCCGACACGACCGGCGACCCGGCGGACGCGGCGGTGAAGACCGCGCACGACAAGCTCGGAGCGGCCGACGCCGAACTCCTCGCCGAGGCCAAGGCCGGCGGCGAGAAGAACGTCACCCTCATGATCGCCACCAGCAAGGGCTCCACCGAGCAGGTCTCGGACGAGCTCGACGCGCTCAAGGGCGCGTCGGTGGACCGCACCTACGACAACCTCGGCTACGTCCGCGCCACGGTTCCCACCGCCAAGGCGGACGCGGCGATCGCGGCGGCGCAGAAGCTCTCGTCGGTGCAGGCGATCGACCTCAAGCAGGAGATCGTCCTCGACGACCCGTCCCCGTCGGCCGACGGCGGCAAGGGCTCCTCGAAGGGCCACGGCCACGACCACGGGCACGGCTCCACCACGTACCCGGCTCCCGGTGCGAAGACCCCGGCGAAGAACCCCTACCAGCCGGCCTTCGAGACCGGCGCGGTGGACTTCGTCAAGGACAACCCGAAGGCCGACGGACGCGGCGTCACCATCGGCATCCTCGACTCCGGCGTCGACCTCGGCCACCCGGCGCTGCAGAAGACCACCACCGGCGAGCGCAAGATCGTCGACTGGGTCACCGCCACCGACCCGATCACCGACGGCGACGGCACCTGGCGCCGCATGACCAACGGCCCGCGCGTCAGCTACCAGGGCCGCACCTGGTCGGCCCCCGAGGCGACGCAGCAGGTCACGGTCTTCTTCGAGTCGGCCACCGCCGGCGGCGACATGGCCGGTGACCTCAACCGCGACGGCGACACCACCGACTACTGGGGCGTCCTGTACGACCCGGCCAAGGGCACCGTCCGCCTCGACCTGAACGACAACGGGGACTTCGCCGACGACACCGAGATGAAGCCGTACAAGGACGGCTTCCAGATCGGCTACTTCGGCACCGACAACCCCGCCACCGCCATCTCCGAGCGGATCCCCTTCGTGGTGCAGGTCCGCAAGGACGTCCCCACGGACCCGTACGGCGGCACCTGGGTCGGCAAGAAGGCCGACTTCGTCAACATCGGCGTCATCGAGTCCGAGCACGGCACCCACGTGGCGGGCATCACCGCCGCCAACAGCCTGTTCGGCGGCAAGATGAACGGCGCCGCGCCGGGCGCGAAGATCGTCTCCTCGCGCGCCTGCACCTGGGGCGGCGGCTGCACCAACGTCGCGCTGACCGAGGGCATGATCGACCTCGTGGTCAACCGCGGTGTGGACATCGTCAACATGTCCATCGGCGGCCTGCCCCCGCTGAACGACGGCAACAACGCCCGCGCGCAGCTGTACACGCGTCTCATCGACGACTACGGCGTGCAGATGGTCATCTCGGCCGGCAACAGCGGCCCCGGCGCCAACACCATCGGCGACCCCGGCCTGGCCGACAAGGTCCTGAGCGTCGGCGCGACCATCTCCAAGGAGACCTGGGCGGCCAACTACGGCTCGCAGGTCACCAAGGCGTACGACATGATGCCGTTCTCCTCGCGCGGCCCGCGTGAGGACGGCGGCTTCGCGCCGATCATCTCCGCGCCGGGTGCCTCCATCAACACCATCCCGACCTGGGAGCCCGGTGGCCCGGTCGCCGAGGCCGGCTACACCCTGCCGCCCGGCTACGCCATGCTGCAGGGCACCTCGATGGCCTCCCCACAGGCGGCCGGCGCCTCCGCGCTGCTGCTGTCGGCGGCCAAGCAGACCCGCGTCCCGCTGAGCCCGGCCACCCTGCGCACCGCGCTGACCAGCACGGCGCACAAGATCAAGGACGTCCCGGCATACGCGCAGGGCTCCGGCCTGATCGACATCGTCGACGCCTGGCGCCTGATCAGGGCGGGCGCGAGCGCCCACACCTACACGGTCAAGGCCCCGGTCGACACGTTCTTCTCGGGCGCGCTCGCCACGCCTGGCTACGGCACCGGCATCTACGACCGCGAGGGCGGCCTGAAGGCCGGCCAGACCAAGACGTACGACGTCACCATCACCCGCACCACCGGTCCGAACCGGTCCGTCCGGCACGACCTGGAGTGGGTGAACAACGACGGCACGTTCCGCTTCGCCGACTACGACAACGTGTGGCTGCCGCTGAACAAGCCGGTGACCGTGCGCGTCAAGGCCAAGCCCGGCTCGACCGGTCTGCACAGCGCGATCCTGACGGTCGACGACCCGGCGACGCGCGGCACCGACCAGCAGATCCTCAACACCGTGGTCGTCGCCACCCCGCAGGCCAAGCCGTCCTTCGCGGTCAAGGCGTCGGGCTCGGTGCAGCGCAACGGCACCAAGTCCTACTTCGTGACCGTCCCCGAGGGCGCCAAGACGCTCGAGATCAAGATGGGCGGCCTGGCCACCGGCAGCCAGACCCGCTTCATCGCGATCACCCCGTGGGGCATCCCGGCGGACCCGACCACCACGACGTTCTGCTACCCGAACTACACCACCACCAACGGGTGCCGTCCCGACCTGCGCTCCTACACCGACCCGATCCCGGGCGTGTGGGAGATCGAGGTCGAGGCGCGTCGTACCTCGCCGGTGCTGAACAACCCGTACAACCTGACCGCGACCGCGCTCGGCGTCTCCTTCGACCCCGAGGTCCAGACCGTCGAGGAGGCCACGGTCGGCACCGCCGCCCCGGTCTCCTGGAAGGTCACCAACGGCTACGCACCGGTGCAGGGCAAGCTGAAGGGCGGCGCGCTCGGCTCCGCCGCGGCCTCGCGCAAGACGATCGCCGACGGTGACAGCGTCACCAGCACGGTCGTCGTCCCCGCGGGCGCGTCCCGGCTGGACGTCGCCATCGGCGGCACCTCCGACACCTCCGCCGACCTCGACCTGACCGTGTTCCTCAACGGCACGCAGGTCGGCCAGTCCGCGGACGGCGACTCGGAGGAGGCCGTGAGCATCGCCAACCCGGCGGCCGGCACGTACACCATCCAGGTGGACGGCTACTCGGTCCCGGCCGGCACCACCGAGTACGACTACCGCGACGTCTTCTACTCGGCGACGCTGGGCTCGGTCGTCGTGGACGAGGCGGCGTCCGTGCCGCTGGCCAACGGCGCCTCCGCGAACGTCGCGGCGAACGTCCTGGTCGCGGCCCCGGCTCCCGAGGGACGTCAGTTCTTCGGCGAGGTGCAGCTGCTCAACGCCGACGGCACCGCCGCCGGCACGGGCAGCGTGCTGATCGACAAGGTCAACGCGGGCTGACCTGCGGCCACGGCCTGATCACCGCCTGAAGGGGCGGGTGCTCCCCGGAGCACCCGCCCCTTCAGCTCTGCCGCCCCTTCAGCTCTGCCGCCCCTTCAGCTCTGCCGCCACTCGTACTCCTGCTCCCCGCAGCGCAGCGAGCGTGAACGGGGCAGCGCCCGCTCCACCCACTCCCGCGTCCGGGCGATGTCCTCGCCCTGGTGGACGAAGGTGGAGCCCCAGGGCCGCAGCCCGACCCTGATGAGCACACGGCTCCCCACGGCCATCTCGGGCTCCCCCTCCTCGTCACGGTCGACAGGGAAGGTCAGCCGGCGGTCCCCGCGCCCGCCCTTGAGGTAGCGGTCGACCTCCATCCGCACCGACACCCGGTCCGCTGCCTCTCCCGGCGTCACCCGCACCACCCTCCCCTCGGCGACGAGTTCGGTGCAGGCCAGCACTTCCGCGTCGGTGCTGCGGACCGACTCGGATTCGGCCTCGCCACCGCCGGTCCCGCAGCCGGCGAGCGCGGCGAGCGCGAGCAGCGCCGCCACGGTGAGGGCCGGTCCCCTCCCGCTTCCCATGTCCCGTACTCCCCTCATGCGGTGTCGCTCTCGCACGGCAGCCCCCGGGAGGCCGTGAGTGCCCTCTCCATCCAGGCGCGGGCGGAGGCGATGTCCTCGGCGCCCTCGTACAGGTCCACCGGCTCCTCCGGGAGGACAGAGACCATCACCAGGACGCGGGACCCGGGTTCGGGAGGCGGAGCCACGTCGTCGTGGTCGTCGTCGATGTGGATCGTGAACGCCAGCCGGGGAGCGCCCCCGGCGGGCTTGAGGCGGCGGTCGACGTCCATCACCACACGCAGGTCCCCCGGTTGCCCGGTGGGCGTCACCTCGCGCACGGTGCCCTCGGCGATGTCGCTCGCGCAGGCGACGACGCCCTCCGCCGTGAGCTTCGCGTCGCCCACCGCCGAGTCTCCGCCCAGTGCGGCGTTCCGCGCCAGGACGACCCCGCCGATCCCCACCACGCCCGCCACGACGGCGGCCAGGCACCACGCGAGCGCCCTGCGCCCGTGGGGGCGGCGCTCCGCGGGCGGGGCGGGCCGTGCGGCGAGGGCGTCGCCGATCAGCCGCACCTGGGTGCGCAGCAGGTCCACGTCGGCGCGCGCGGCGGCGTACTCCTCCCCGCCCGCGGGGCCGTCCGGCGGCACGTCCGCAAGGGCGGCCGACAGTGCCTCGTCCGCCCCGTGGGCCTCGTACTCGTCCCCGCGCATCGTCACACCACCTCCTTGGTGTGCAGCCGGCCGCGCAGCGCGCGGACGGCGGCGTGCAGCCGGCTCTTGACCGTGCCCTCCGGGACGCCGAGCGCCGCGGCGATCTCGGCCACGGGCAGGTCGGCGTAGAAGCGCAGCGTCAGCACCTGCCGCTGCCGCGGCGGCAGTTCCTGCAGTCCGTCGGCGACCGCCAGGGCCAGCACATGCGCCTCTCCCCCGCCGTGCCGGGCCTCGTCCCGGGGCGTCAGGGCCGCGAGGCGTTCGCCGAGCCGCTCCTGCCGGCGGCGCGAACGGTGCCAGTCCATCGCCACGTTGGAGGCCGCTACGGCGGCCCACGCCCCCGGGTCCCGCAACGGCTCGCGGCCGGCCGCCCGGTGCTCCAGCAGCTTCAGCCGCACCTGCTGCACCCCGTCCTGCAGGTCCCCCGCGGTCACCCCGCCGAGCGCCAGGACGGCCCGTACCCGATCGAGGTGCTCCGGCGCGAGGGGGTCCTCCCCGTCCCCCGGCCGGGACCTCCGTCTCAGCAGCGCCACACCCCTCCCCTTCCGCGATTTCCCCTATGACGCGGCAACGGGGGAAAACGTTCACCCCGCCCGTCCCGCGTCCGGCCCTACCCTGGCGTGGTGTCCGCCCCTCATGAACTGACGATGCTGGAACAGGCCGCGGCCGTCCGGGCGGGCGAGCTGTCGCCCGTGGAGCTGACGGCCCACTACCTCGACCGGATCGAGCGTCTCGACCCCGTGGTCGGGGCCTACCTGACGGTCACGCCCGAACGCGCCCTCGCGGACGCGCGGCGCGCCGAGCGCCTGCTCAAGGAGGGCGGACCGCTCCCGCCGCTGCTCGGCGTGCCGGTGCCGGTGAAGGACCTGACGCCGGTCGCCGGGGTGCGCTTCACCTCCGGCTCGGCGGTCCTCGCCGACCGGGTGGCCGACCAGGACGCGTACCTCGTCCGCCTGCTGCGGGACGCCGGGACCGTCCTGACCGGGAAGACCAATACCCCCGAGTTCGGGCTGCCCGCGTACACCGAGGGCGCCGTGGGCCCGCCGGCCCGTACCCCGTACGACCTGGCGCGCGGCGCGGGCGGCAGCAGCGGCGGCGCGGCCGCGGCCGTGGCGGCCGGACTCGCGGCGGCGGCGCACGGCAGCGACGGGGGCGGCTCCCTCCGCATCCCGGCGAGCTGCTGCGGGGTCGTCGGGCTCAAGCCGAGCCGGGGCCGGGTGAGCCCCGCGCCCTGGGGCGACGCGAGCGGCCTCGCCGTCAACGGGCCCATCGCGCGCACGGTCCGCGACACCGCGGCCCTGCTCGACGTGCTGGCCGTGCCCGCGCCGGGCGACCCCTTCCGGCTGCCGCCGCCGGAGCGCTCCTTCCTGCGGTGGTGCGAACGGGAACCGGGACGGCTGCGGATCGCCCGCTGGGCGGTGCCGGACGTGGCGGGCGTGGAGGTCGCCCCGCAGGTGCTGGCGGCGTACGAGCGCACCTCGGCGCTGCTGGCCGGGCTCGGGCACGAGGTCGTGGACGTGCCGCAACCGCTCGCCCCGGGCGACCGCGACGCGTTCACCCCGGTGTGGGCCGTGCTGGCCGCGCTCACGCCCGTGCCGCCGGAGCGCAAGGGGGAGCTGCTGCCGCTCACGCGGTGGCTGCGGGCCCAGGGGCAGGACGTGGGCGGCCTCGACTACGCGCGCACGCTGGGCGTCATGCAGGCGGTGGGCCGCAAACTGGCCGACGCCGTCGAGCCGTACGACGCGGTGCTCACCCCGACGCTGGCGCAGCCGCCCGCCCCGGTGGGCGCCCTGCGCGACGACGCCGACCCGGAGGCCGACTTCGCGGCGCAACTGGCGTTCACGCCGTTCACCGCGCCCTGGAACATCGCCGGGCTGCCCGCGGTGTCGCTGCCGCTGGAGTGGTCGCCGCAGGGGCTCCCCATCGGCATGATGCTCGGCGCCCGGCACGGCGAGGAGGGCCCCCTCCTCGCACTCGCCGCCCAACTGGAGGCCGCCTCCCCCTGGCGGGCCCGCACGTCCCGCGCGTTCGAACCGGCGGCACCGGGCCGGCCGCCGGCCTGAGCCCCGCGGGGCCGGGGTGTCCTGACCGTCGCCCCGGTCGTGCCGGACCCCCCGCCCGCCCGCCTGGGCCGTCCGGCAGACGGGCACGGCGGTGCCTCGGGTGCGAAGCGCGCCCCGGGCGTCGGGCCCCGGTGCGCCCGGGGCCGCAGCCGCCCGTCGCCGGCGTTCGCGTCGCGCGCCCCCGCACCCGCACCCGCACCCGCACCCGCACCCGCACGAAGCAACACGTCCCCCGCCCGCCTGGACCGTTCGATAGCAGCGGGGCAGCACCCAGTGGGCCCCGCAGCCGGCCACCAAGGCCGGTCCGGGCGTCGCGCCCGTGGGCCTCCGGTGCGGCAGCCGCCGTACACCGGTATCTCGACGCCACCAGGCGTGTGCGCCGCACCCGGACGCGAAGCCCCGCACCTGGCACGAGCAACACGTCCCCGCCCGCCTGGGCCGTTCGGGGGACGGTGGGCCGGCGCCTGACCGGGTCCGCCCTCGCGGGGAGGGCGCGGCGTCCGATGCGGCCGGGGGCGCCACTCTTGGGCGGTGACGTCGTGCACGGAATGCGACTGCCCCGCCACGCAGTGGGTATGGCTGAGGCTGTCCGGAGAACGCGCACCCGCGATGACGCCCCAGGAGGGCATCCCATGACCGAAGCCGCCGACCGGGACAGACTCGCCGCGCTGCACGGGGTGGACGTCACCTACCGTCCGTCGCCGGACCGCGAGGTGCGCGTGCCGGACGGGACGGTCGTGGCGGTGCTGGCCGCGCTGGGCGTCGACGCCTCGACCCCGGCGGCCGTGCGGAACGCGCTGGCCGAGCACGACCACCGCGCGGGGCGCCGGCTGCTCCCCCGCAGCGTCGTGATGCGCAGCGGACGTCCACTGCGGCACCGGCTGCCCGAGGGCACTGCGCTGCGGCTGACCACGGAGGACGGCACCGAGACCTCCTGGGACGGGGAAGCGCCGCTGCCCGTGGGGCGGCACGTGCTGCGCGCGCAGGCACCCGACGGGCGCGGCGCGCAGGCGCAGCTCGTCGTGGCGCCGGAGCGGCTGCCCGGCCCCCCGGAACGGGTCCTGGGCTTCATGGCGCAGCTGTACTCCGTGCTGTCCTCGCGGTCCTGGGGCATGGGCGACCTCGGGGACCTCGCGGACCTCGCGGCGTGGACGGGCCGGGCGCTGCACGCGGGCTTCCTGCAGGTCAACCCGTTGCACGTGGCCGTGCCCGGACATCCGACAGACCCGTCGCCGTACCGCCCCTCCTCGCGGCGCTTCCCGGACCCGGTGTACCTGCGGGTGGAGGAGATCCCCGAGTACGCCTACCTCGACGCCGACGACCGCGAGCGGGCGGCCGACCTGCTGCGCAAGGCGGCGGTGCTGCGCGACTCGGTGCTGCTCAAGGACGCCCTGATCGACCGGGACGCGGTCTGGGAGCTGAAGCGCGAGGCGCTCGCGCTGGTCCGCAAGGTGCCGCTGTCGCCGGGACGGCGGGCCGCGTACTGCGACTTCCTCGCGGAGCAGGGGCAGGCGCTGGACGACCACGCCACCTGGTCGATGCTGGCCGAGCTGCACGGCCCGGACTGGCACCGCTGGCCGGCGGGGCTGCGCGACCCGCGCTCGGGGCAGGTCGCGCGGCTCCGCGGCGAGCGGCTGGACCAGGTCGACTTCCACTGCTGGCTGGCCTGGCTGACGGACGCCCAGCTGGCCGCGGCACAGCGTGCGGCCCGGGACGCGGGCATGGCGGTCGGCATCGTCCACGACCTCGCGGTCGGGGTGCACCCCTCCGGTTCCGACGCCTGGGCGCTGCAGGACGCCCTCGCCCACGGGATGTCGGTCGGCGCGCCGCCGGACGCCTTCAACGCCCACGGCCAGGACTGGGGCCTGCCGCCGTGGCGCCCGGACGCCCTGGCCGCCACGGGCTACGCGCCCTACCGCGACCTGCTGCGCAACGTGCTGCGGCACGCCGGGGGCCTGCGCATCGACCACGTGATGGGGCTGTTCCGCCTGTGGTGGGTGCCCGAGGGCGAGCCGCCGACGCAGGGCGCGTACGTCCGTTACGACGCGGAGGCGATGCTCGGGGTCCTCGCGCTGGAGGCGCGGCGCGCCGGTGCCGTGGTCATAGGGGAGGACCTCGGCACGGTCGAGCCGGGCGTCCGCGAGGAGCTGGCCGACCGGGGCATCCTCGGCACGTCGGTGCTCTGGTTCGAGCGGGACTGGGAGGGGGCCCGCGGTTCCGCGCACGCCCGGCCGCTGCCGCCCTCGGCCTGGCGGGCGGACGCGCTGGCCACGGTGACCACTCACGACCTGCCCACGACGACCGCCCGGCTGACCGGGGAGCACGTGGGGCTGCGGCACCGGCTGGGGCTGCTGACCCGGCCGCTGGAGGTGGAGCAGGCCGAGGACGCGGTGGAGGTCGCGGAGTGGCTGGCACTGCTCGGCCGGCTCGGCATGCTGCCGGAGGGCACCCGGGACGAGGAGGCGGTCGTGAAGGCCGTCCACCGCTTCCTGGCGCGGACGCCGGCCCGGATGGTCGGGGTGTGGCTGCCGGACGGGGTCGGCGACCGCCGTCCGCAGAACCTGCCGGGCACCTGGGACGAGTACCCCAACTGGCGGCTTCCGGTCGCGGACCCGGAGGGGCGCCCGCTCACCCTGGAACAGCTGACGGCCTCGCCGCGGCTGCACGCGCTGGCGCACGAGGTGCGGACCGCGATGGCGGGGCCGGACGGGCCGTAACACCACCCCGGACGCGCGGGCCGCGGGAGCGTTCGCTACTTTGAGAGCGTGGACAAGCCCAACAAGAACGCCCTGCGCGCCGGTGCCGTGACGGCCGGCACGGCGCTGATGCTGCTGATGTCGTCCCCCGCGTTCGCGAACACCCGCGACGACGGCGACGACCCGGGTCCCGGCCTGAGCGTGGTCGAGACGCTGGGCCTGTACCTCGTGCTGCCGGTCGTCCTGTTCCTGGTCATCGCGGGCCTGGTCATGGTGACCGACAAGTCCCGCAAGTCCCAGGGCTGACCCCTTCGCACCTCGCTGACCGGGCCGCGGAGCACCACGGCCCGGTCTCAGGCGTTCCCGGCCGCCGCCGGTGCCCGCCCGGACGGCGCGTCGGCTCCCGGGCGGTAGGAGCACCGGAAGGACACGAGGCCCCCCGCGGCGGTGCGCCGCGGGGGCCTCGTCCGGCTCCGGGTGACGGTCAGCCGGCCGCCGCGTCCGCGGCCCGGGCCTTCAGGGCCCGCTCGACGCCGGCACGGCACTCCGTCACCATGCGCCGCAGCGCGGGCGCCGGATCGGCCGCCGCCAGCCAGGCGTCGGTGGCGTCCAGGGTCTCCTGGGAGACCTGGAGCGCCGGGTACAGGCCGACGATGATCTGCTGGGCCATCTCGTGGCTGCGGGAGCCGAAGACGTCCGAGACCGCCGCGAAGTAGCGCTGCGTGTACGGCGCCAGCAGCTCGCGCTGGTCGGGCTCGGAGAAGCCCGCGATGACCGCCTCCTGGACGGCGTTGGTGAGCGTCTCCGCCTCGACGACCGAGGCCCACGCCGCGGCCTTAGCCTCGGCCGTGGGACGCGCGGCGCGCGCGGTGGCGGCGTGCCGCTCGCCGGCCGCCGTGGCGTCCCGGCCGAGCTCCGCGGCGATGGCCTCCTCGTCGGCACGGCCGGTGGCCGCCAGCCGCTCCAGGAGGGACCAGCGCAGCTCGGTGTCGACGGCCAGGCCCTCGATCGTCTCGGTGCCGCCGAGCAGCCCCGCGATCAGGTCCAGCTGCTCCTTGGTGCGGGCCGTCGCGGCGAACGCGCGGGCCCAGGCGAGCTGGTGGTCGCTGCCGGGGGCGGCCGCGCGCAGGTGCTCCAGCGCCGCCTCCGTCCAGCGGGCGAGGCCCGTCTCGCGCCACCCGTCGGCCGCGTACAGCTCCAGCGCCGTCTTCACCTGGCGGTGCAGGGACTGCACGACGCCGATGTCGGACTCCTTGCCGATGCCGGAGAGCACCAGCTCCAGGTAGTCGCGGGTGGCGAGTTCGCCGTCGCGGGTCATGTCCCACGCGGCCGCCCACACCAGGGCGCGCGGCAGCGACTCGGTGAAGTCGCCGAGGTGCTCGCGGACGGTGGCCAGCGAGGCCTCGTCCAGGCGCACCTTGGCGTAGGACAGGTCGTCGTCGTTGAGCAGCACGACGGCCGGGCGCTTGACGCCGGTGAACTCCGGCACCGCGGTCAGCTCGCCGTCGACGTCCAGCTCGACGCGCTGCACACGCACCAGCTTGCCGTCCTGGAGGTCGTACGCGCCGACCGCGATGCGGTGCGGCCGCAGGATCGACTCGCCCTTGGCGCCGGCCGGCAGCGCCGGGGCCTCCTGGCGGA
This sequence comes from Streptomyces sp. NPDC008238, assembly GCF_042956445.1. Taxonomy (NCBI): domain Bacteria; kingdom Bacillati; phylum Actinomycetota; class Actinomycetes; order Kitasatosporales; family Streptomycetaceae; genus Streptomyces; species Streptomyces sp. NPDC008238. Next base: position 304,626 of record NZ_JBIBGK010000004.1, read on the forward strand.
CGGCGAAGGAGGTGATGGTGCCGTCGGCGGCGGTCTCGATCTCCGGGCGGAGGATGTTGATGCCGGCCGTCTCCAGCCACTTCTTCGACCAGGTCTTCAGGTCGCGGCCGGAGGTCTCCTCCAGGGCGGACAGCAGGTCGGTCAGGCGGGTGTTCTTCCAGGCGTGGCGCTTGAAGTACGCCTGGACGCCGGTGAAGAACGCGTCCATGCCGACGTAGGCCACCAGCTGCTTCAGGACCGAGGCGCCCTTGGCGTAGGTGATGCCGTCGAAGTTGACCTGCACGTCCTGGAGGTCGTTGATCTCCGCCATGATCGGGTGGGTGGACGGCAGCTGGTCCTGCCGGTACGCCCAGGTCTTCATGGAGTTGGCGAAGGTCGTCCAGGAGTGCGGCCACCTGCTGCCGGGCGCGTAGGCCTGGCAGGCGATGGAGGTGTAGGTGGCGAACGACTCGTTGAGCCAGAGGTCGTTCCACCACTCCATGGTGACCAGGTCGCCGAACCACATGTGGGCCAGCTCGTGGAGGATCGTCTCGGCGCGCACCTCGTAGGCGGCGTCGGTCACCTTGGAACGGAAGACGTACTGGTCGCGAATGGTGACCGCGCCCGCGTTCTCCATGGCGCCGGCGTTGAACTCCGGCACGAAGAGCTGGTCGTACTTGGCGAAGGGGTAGGGGAAGTCGAACTTCTCCTCGAACCAGTCGAAGCCCTGCCGGGTGACCGCGAAGATGGCCTCGGCGTCGAGGAACTCCGTCAGCGACGGGCGGCAGTACAGGGCCAGCGGCACGCTGCGGCCGCCCTCGCCCTCCCAGGTGCTGTGCACGGCGTGGTAGGGACCGGCGATCAGCGCGGTGATGTAGGTGGAGATGCGCGGGGTGGGCGCGAAGCTCCACGTGTCGCCGGCCGGCTCGGGGGTCGGGGAGTTGGAGACGACCGTCCACCCGGCCGGGGCCTTCACGGTGAAGGTGAAGGCCGCCTTGAGGTCGGGCTGCTCGAAGCAGGTGAAGACCCGGCGGGCGTCCGGGACCTCGAACTGGGTGTAGAGGTAAGCCTGCTTGTCGACCGGGTCGACGAAGCGGTGCAGGCCCTCGCCGGTGTTGGTGTACGCCGCGTCCGCGACGACCCGCAGCTCGTTGGCGCCGGCCTGCAGCGACGGCAGGGCGATCCGGCTGTCCGCGAAGACCTCGGCCGGGTCCAGCGCGGTGCCGTTGAGCACCACCTCGTGGACGGCGGGGGCGACCAGGTCGATGAAGGTCGAGGCACCCGCCTCGGCGGAGTCGAAGCGCACCGTGGTCACCGACCGGAAGGTGCCGCCCTCCTGGGCCCCGCTCAGGTCGAGCTCGATGTCGTACGTGTCCACGGTGAGCAGGCGCGCTCGCTGCCGCGCCTCCTCGCGTGTGAGGTTCGTGCCGGGCACGTGTCCGTCTCCTTCGTCGGGTTTTCGGCCATCCTCGCACGCGGGAGGGGTGGGACGGCCGGGGGTTTTCCCTCGGCGGTCCGGCCGTGTCCCCGGCCGCCGCCGGCTACCGGCGGTACGGGCCGCGCGCACGGGGCGCAGGGGGCGCGTCCGCACGTTGACACGCCCTCCGTGCGGGTGATGGGCTGTCGGACCATGACCCCGGGCAGGAGAACCGCCTCGACCCGCACGGCAGCACTCGTCGCCGCCGTCGTCGGCGGACTGCTCGGGACCGCACCGGTCGCCCTGGCCACCCCGCCCGCCACCCCTCCGGCGGCGCCCGGCGTGGCGGACGACACCGCGACGGCCTCCACCGCGACAGACGGCACCGTGACGGCCGGCGCCCTGCCGGCCGTCCACCCCAGGCCGCAGTCGCTGCGCGCCCGCGGCGCCTCCGTCGCCGTGCCGGACACGGCGACCCTGGTCGCGGGGCCGGGTGCCGACCCGTACGCCCTGGACGCCCTCCGCGCGGTCCTGCGCGGCGCGGGCGTGACCACGCTCCACGAGGACGCCGGCGGACCGCGCGGGCTGGTGGTGTACGCCGGCGGCCCGCGGGCCGCCGGAGCGCTGCGCGCCCTGGGCGCCGCGCCCACCGGGGACCTGCCCTCCGGCGGCTACCGGCTGGCCGTGGGCCGTACCGGCGGCCATGAGGTCGTCGCGCTGGACGGGACGGGCGGGGACGGCCTGTTCCACGCGGTGCAGACGCTCCGCCAGCTGGCGACCGGGCGCCGCCTGCCGGGCGTCGTCGTCCGCGACTGGCCGGCGGCCGCGACCCGCGGCGTCGCCGAGAGTTTCTACGGCGAGCCCTGGACCCGGGAACAGCGCCTCGCCCAGCTGGACTTCCTCGGCCGCACCAAGCAGAACCGCTACCTGTACGCCCCCGGCGACGACCCCTACCGCCAGGAGCGCTGGCGCGAGCCCTACCCGGCGGCGCGCCGCGCGGAGTTCCGCGAACTGGCCGAGCGGGCCCGGGCCAACCACGTGACCCTGGCCTGGGCCGTGTCGCCGGGCCAGGCATTGTGCTTCTCCTCGCAGGACGACCGCGGGGCGCTGCTGCGCAAGGCCGACGCGATGTGGGCGCTGGGAGTCCGCGCCTTCCAGCTGCAGTTCCAGGACGTGAGCTACAGCGAGTGGCACTGCGACGACGACGCGGACGCCTACGGCGACGGCCCGGCGGCCGCGGCCCGGGCGCAGGCCGAGGTGGCCGACGCGCTCGCCGTCCACCTGGCGGAGCGCCACCGGGCCGCGGTGCCGCTGTCGCTGCTGCCGACGGAGTACTACCAGGACGGTGCCACCGACTTCCGCCGCACGCTGGCCCGGGAGCTCGACCGGCGGGTGGAGGTGGCGTGGACGGGCGTCGGCGTCGTCCCGGGGGAGATCACCGGACGGCAGGTCGCCGACGCGCGGGCGGCGCTGCAGCACCCGCTGCTGACGATGGACGACTACCCGGTCAACGACTTCGCCGAGGACCGGGTCTTCCTCGGCCCCTACACCGGACGCGAGCCCGCGGTCGCGACGGCCACCGCGGGCCTGCTGGCGGCGGCGATGCGGCAGCCCGCCGCCTCCCGGATCGCGCTGTTCACCGTCGCCGACTACGCGTGGAACCCGCGCGGGTACGACCGCGCCGCGTCCTGGCGCGCCGCGATCGACGACCTGGCGGGCCCCGACCCCGGGGCGCGGGACGCGCTGCGCGCCCTGGCGGGCAACGCGGCCTCCTCGGCGCTGGACGGGTCGGAGTCGGCGTACCTGCGGCCGCTCATCGCGGAGTTCCTCGACGCCTACGCGCACGGCGGCCCTGACCGGGTGGTGGCGGCCGCCGCCCGGCTGCGCGCGGAGTTCACCACGATGCGCGGCGCCCCGGAACGGCTGGACGGGCCGGCGGGCGGCTCCATCGGCGGCGAGCTGCGGCCGTGGCTGAGCCTGCTGGCCCGCTACGGTTCGGCGGGCGAACACGCCGTCGACATGCTGGTGGCGCTGCGCGCCGGCGACGGCACCGGGGCCTGGAGGCACCGGCTGGCGCTGGAGCGGGCCCGCCGGCGAACAGCGGACAGCCCCGCCACCGTCGGCCAGGGTGTGCTCGACCCGTTCCTCGCCACGTCGCTGGCCATGGCGGACGCGTGGACCGGCGTACGCACCACGGGCCGCAAGGCCACCGCCACCCTCGGCTCGGCGCGGTCGACCGACCCGTCGCTGATGACCGACGGCAAGGACGGCACCTCCTGGGCCAGCGACGCCCCGCCGCAGCAGGACGACACCTTCGGGGTCGACCTGGGCGGCACCCGCACGATCCACTCCGTCCGGGTCGCCATGGGCGCCGCGCAGCCCGGCCCCGAGCGGGACGACTACCTGCGCGAGGCGGTGCTGGAGTACTCGGCGGGCGACGAGAGCGGCTGGCGGACCGCCGCCACGGTGCACGACGACCGCACCGTGACCGTGCGGCTGCCCGAGGGCACCCGGGCGCGGTACGTGCGGCTGCGCGCGACCGCGCCGCAGGAGAACGCCGTGTCGGTACGGGAGTTCACCGTGACCACCGAGGACGACGGCACCTCCGGTGCCTTCGCGGCCGACCCCTCGTCCCTGGCGGCCTCCGACGGCGACGCCACCACCACCGTCCGGGTGCCCGCCGGGGGGCTGACCCTGGAGTACGGCTCGGCCCGCCCGCTGGAGGCGCTGACCGTGCTCACCGACACCGGGCCCGGTGCCGCCGGGTCGGTGGAGGTGCGGGTGCCCGGCCAGGGCTGGCACCGGCTCGGTTCGCTGGGCAGCGGCTGGACCGAACTGCCGGCGCGGGGCCTGCCGGCCGACGCGGTGCGGGTCACGGCGTCGGAGGGGGCCCGCCCGCCGGTCGTCCACGAGATCGTGCCCTGGTACGCGGACCGGCCCGCGGCCCGGATGACCCTGGACCGCACGAAGACCGACCTCGAACCCGGCGGCGCCCCCGCGACCGTCACCGCGGAGCTGACCGACGACTCACCGGCGGCGGCCGAGGTGTCGCTGACCGCCGAGGCGCCCCCGGGCGTGGCGGTCGTGACGCCCGGGACGGTGCGACTGCCGCGCGGCGGCAAGGTGGTGGTCCCGGTGCGGCTGTCCCTGCCGGCGGACGGTGCCCCCGGGGTGTACGAGGTGCCGCTGGTGTTCCGCGCCGAGGGCCGTACCGTGCGGCAGACCGTCACCGTGCACGCCCGTCCGCGCACCGGCGGCCCCGACCTCGCCGCGGGCGCCCCGGCCACCTCCTCCGGTGACGAGACGCCGGACTTCCCGGCCTCGGCGCTGACCGACGGCGACCCGGCGACCCGCTGGTCCTCCCCCGTGCGGGACGACGCCTGGGTGCAGGCCGAGTTGCCGCGGGCCGCCAGGGTCGGCCGGGTGGTGCTGCGCTGGCAGGACGCGTACGCCTCCCGCTACACGATCCTGACCTCGGCCGACGGGCAGAGCTGGCACACCGCGGCGGTGGTCTCCGACGGCCGCGGCGGCACCGAGTCCGTACGGCTGGACGCCCCCTCCGGCACGCGCTTCATCCGGGTGCAGGGGCTGGAGCGCGGAACCAAGTACGGCTACTCGCTGTACTCGCTGCAGGCGTACGCCGTCACCGGCTGAGCCGGCGACCGCCCACCCTCCCCAACCCACCACTTTCCGGGGGCCGTTGCGCGACGGCCGCACGGGTGTCACTTTTCACTCAGTACATGTATTGAGTGAATAGAAGGAGGGGGCGTCGCATGAGCACCGGCAACGTCCTGCTGGGTCTGCTCGCCGCCGGTCCTGGCCACGGCTACGACCTCAAGCGGCGGCACGACGAACGCTTCCCCGAAGCCCGCCCCCTCGCCTACGGACAGGTCTACACGAGCCTGCAGCGCCTGGTGCGCGACGGCCTCGCCGAGGTCGACGCCACGGAGAGCGACGGCGGCCCGGAGCGCACCACCTACCGGCTCACCGAGCGGGGCTCGCAGACCCTGCGGACCTGGCTCGGCGAGCCCGTACCGCCCGCGCCGGTCAGCGCGGCCAACGAGATCTTCGCCAAGGTCACGGCGATCATCGCCTCCGGCTACGGCGACCCGGCCGCCTTCCTGCGCCTCCAGCGCGCCGCCCACATCGCGCGGATGCGCGAGCTGACCACCGTGAAGACCACGGCCGGCGCCCCGCTGGCGGCCGTGCTCTCCGCCGACTACGCCCTCACCCATCTCGACGCCGACCTGCGCTGGATGGACAACGCCGCGCAGCGCCTCGGCGCACTGGCCGAGGAGGTCGCCTCAACATGACGACACCTCTGATCGAGGCACACGGCCTCGTCAAGCGGTACGGCACCACCGACGCCCTGCGCGGCGCCTCGCTGCGGCTGCTGCCCGGGGAGGTGCTGGCCGTCACCGGACCGAGCGGCAGCGGCAAGTCCACGCTGCTGCACTGCATGTCCGGCATCGTCCGGCCCGACGAGGGCGAGATCCACTACGGCGTCGAGCGCCTCGACCAGGCGGGCGAGAACCGCCGCTCCACCCTGCGGCGCACCGACTTCGGCGTGGTCTTCCAGTTCGGGCAACTGGTCGGCGAACTGACCGCCCTCGACAACGTGGCTTTGCCACTGCTGCTGGCCGGGACCTCGCGTGCCGCGGCCCACAGGAGTGCCCGCACCTGGCTGGAGCGCTTCGGCGTCCTGGGCCAGGCCGGACTGCGCCCCGGCGAGATGTCCGGCGGCCAGGGCCAGCGCGTCGCCCTGGCCCGCGCCATGGTCACCACGCCCAAGGCGGTCTTCGCGGACGAGCCGACCGGCGCCCTGGACTCCCTCGCCGGTGAGCAGGTCATGACGGCGCTGGTCCACGCCGCCCGCGAGTCCGGCACCGCCGTGCTGCTGATCACGCACGACGCCCAGGTCGCGGCGTACGCGGACCGCGAGGCGACCGTCCGGGACGGCGTCGTCGAGACCGAGGACGAGCCCGCCGCGGAGGTGACCCGGTGAGGGGGCTGCGGGGGGACGCCCTGCTGGCCTGGGCCATGCTGCGGGGCTCCCCGCGCAGCGAGTGGTGGCGTCTGGCGCTGACCGCGCTCGGCGCGGCCCTCGGCACGGGCTTCGCGCTCGCGGCCGCGGTCGTGGCCGTGATCGGCACCCGGTACGGGGGCGACCCTCCCCGGTACACCAACGGCCTGCTCAACAGCGCCGGGCTGCGGCCGGGGGTCGTCGTGGTGCTCCTGCTGCTCCTGGTCCCGGTGCTGGCCTTCCTCGGCCAGTGCACCCGGATCGGCGCCCTGCGGCGTGAACAGCGGTTGGCCGCACTCCGCCTGTCCGGGGCCGGCCCGCGGCAGGTCCGGCGGATCGCCGCACTGGAGGCGGGCGCCGCGGGCGGCCTGGGGGCGGTGGCCGGGCTGCTGGGCTTCCTGGCGCTGCGCGCCCTGCTCACGGCGGTGCAGGACGACCGCGAGGCGCTGACCTGGCCCTCCGACGTACCCGTGCCATGGCCTCCGGCCGCCCTGGTCGTCCTCGCGGTGCCGCTGCTGGCGACGGCGGAGGCGCGGTTCGCGCTGCGCCGGTCGGCCCGCGACCCGCTGGGCGTGATCGCGAAGCGGCGCCCCCCGCGCGGCGGGGCGGTCCGCTGGCTGCTGGGCCCGGTCGCGCTGCTGGCGGGGACCGCGCTGATGCTGGCGGGGACGCGGGTGGCGCCGGCGCCGCTGGTGGTGGGGTCGGTGATCCTCGCGCTCTACGTCTACGGGCTGCTCCACAGCAGCGCCGGGCTCGCGCTGCTCACGGGGAGGCTGGCCGCCCGGTCGGGCCGCCCGGTGCTGCTGATCGCCGGGCAACGGCTGCGGAACGATCCCTGGGCCGCGTCGCGGGCCCACGCGGTGCTGATGCTCGCGGCGCTGGTGGGCGCGGGCTGGGTGACCGCGCGCCGTGTGGCGGTGGACGGACTGCGCGCGGAGAGCGGCTACAGCGCCGACGAGCTGGGCTTCTACATCGGCGGCTGGAACCTGGCGGGGCTCGCCATCCTGATCGCCAGTGCGGTCACCGTGAGCGGCGTCGCGGTGGGCGTCGTGGAGTCGCTGATGACCCGCCGCCGGACCCTGGCCGCCCTTGCCGCGGCGGGCACGCCACGGAAGGTGCTGTGGCGCGCCACACTGCTGGAGACCGCGCTGCCCCTCGCCCCCGCGCTCGTGCTGGGCGCCGTCTGCGGCCTGACGCTGATCTCGCCCGTCCTGCTCAACGCCGAGCGGCGCGCCCTGCCACTGCTGGAGCCGGCGCTGCTCACCGGCGGGCTCCTGGCCGCCGCACTGCTGGCGACCGCGGCCTGCCTGCCGCTGCTGCGGCGCACCGTGCACCCGGCGCAGCTGCGCCACGAGTAGCGGGCGCAGGGCACCGGAAGGGGGCCCCGGACCGGCACGGGGGTGCGGTCCGGGGCCCTGGGCCCGGTCAGGAACAGGTCAGGAACAGGTCAGGACAACACGAAGGCCCGGTCTCAGGCGGATATGCCGTCGATCCGGGCCATGGCGTCCTCCGCGCCGAATGCCTGCAGGTATGGCAGCCAGCGCGGGTCCCTATGCCCCGTCCCGATGATCCGCCAGGCGAGGCCCGACGGCGGGGCGGGCTGGTGGCGCATCCGCCAGCCGAGCTCGGCGACGTGGCGGTCGGCCTTGAGGTGGTTGCACCGGCGGCATGCCGCGACCACGTTCTCCCACGTGTGCTGGCCCCCGCGGCTGCGCGGGATCACGTGGTCGACGCTGGTTGCGACGCCTCCGCAGTACGCGCACCGGCCGCCGTCCCGGGCGAACAGCGCCCGCCGGGTCAGGGGCACGGGGCCGCGAAAGGGCACTCGGACGAATTTGGTGAGCTTGACGACACTGGGAGCGGGGACAGTACAGGTCGCGCTGTGCATATAGGCGCCGGATTCCTCGAGGCACACGGCCTTCTTGTTCAGCACGAGGATGAGCGCGCGGCGGAGCGGTACGACGCCGAGCGGCTCGTACGACGCGTTGAGGACCAGGACATGCGGCACGGGTGCCTCCTTTTACGCCGGCGGCGCGTGGCTCGCGCCGGGACGATCTGCCCACAGTCTCTCCGGAAGCCCGGTCGCGGCGCCACCATGACCGGGTAACGGAGCGAGGGTGTTTTCAACCACACCCCTTTTACATGCCCTGAATCACCGCACGTCGCGCTCGAACAGCACAACGGGACACTTCGCCTCCCCCGTTAGTGTGGGAAGCCTGCCCAACCCGGAGGTTTCCGCCCGTGTCCCCATCGCCGTCCACCGTCACGACGATCGACGACGCCCACAAGAGCGCGACCGACGCCGCCGACTACATCAGCCGGAACTGGGCGGACTGGCTCTCCGCCGGGCTGCGCATCCTGCTGATCGTGGTGATCGCGCTGGTGCTGCGGACCGTCGTGCGCCGGATGATCACCAAGTTCATCGAGCGCATGAACCGCGGCGCCGAGGCCGCCGGGACCAGCGCCCTGGGCGGACTGCTGGTCAACGCGGAGCGGCGGCGGCAGCGCAGCGAGGCGATCGGCTCGGTGCTGCGCAGCGTGGCCTCGTTCGTGATCCTGGGGACGGCGGCGCTGACGGTGCTGTCCGTACTGAAGATCAACCTGGCTCCGCTGCTGGCCAGCGCCGGTGTGGCCGGTGTGGCGATCGGCTTCGGCGCGCGGAACCTGGTGACCGACTTCCTCTCCGGCGTCTTCATGATCCTGGAGGACCAGTACGGCGTCGGGGACGTCATCGACGCGGGCGTCGCCAGCGGCACCGTGGTCGAGGTCGGACTGCGGGTGACCAAGCTGCGCGGCGACAACGGCGAGATCTGGTACGTCCGCAACGGCGAGGTGAAGCGGATCGGCAACCTCAGCCAGGGCTGGGCGACGGCCGTGGTGGACGTCCAGGTCGGCTACACGGAGGACCTGGACCGGGCCCGCGCGGTGATCGAGGAGACCGCCGCCGCGATGGCCAAGGACCAGCCGTGGGACGAGGTGCTCTGGGAGCCGGTCGAGGTGCTGGGCCTGGAGTCGGTGACCTCGGACTCCGTGCTGATCCAGGCACAGGCCAAGACCATGCCGGGCAAGGCGGCCGCGGTCGCGCGGGAACTGCGCTGGCGGATCAAGCGGGCCTTCGACGCGGCCGGGATCGCGATCGTCGGCGGCACCCCGCAGGCGGTGGCGGAGGACGAGCCCGCCGACCCCTCGGCCGCCGTGGCCCCGCCGTCCGCGCTGGCCAACCCGGCCTCCCCGCAGGCGCTGGCGGCCCAGCCGCTGGCGCCCGCGCCGGCGTCGTCCCAGCCGAGCACGGTCAAGTAGCGAACGCCGCCCTCCAGGGGCGCCGGGCACCGCCCGGCGCCCCTTTTCCCTGCCCCGGCGCGGCCGGTAACGCTTTGGCGGCGACCTCGCGAACCGCCCTTGACGCTCCGGCTACGGGCGCCTACCTTGCCTTTCACCAACAGGAAAGTTTCCTAACTACCAACAGGGGGCACACCCGCCCCTCCGACCCCACCCAGCCCACCAGCCCCGTGCCGTAGCCTGCGGCGCGAGCCGTCACGACGAGGGAGGACGAGACCGTGGCCGGTACCCCCGGAAGCCCAGGCACCCCTGGCACCCCCGGCACACCGCGCGTACTGCGGGCGATGAACGACCGTGCCGCGCTCGACCTGCTCATCGAACACGGCCCCCTCTCCCGGACCCGGATCGGCAAGCTCACCGGGCTGTCCAAGCCCACCGCCTCCCAGCTCCTCGCCCGCCTCGAAGCGGCCGGACTGGTGCTCGCCACCGGCACGACCGCCGGACGCCCGGGACCCAACGCCCAGCTGTACGCGGTCAACCCCGCGGCAGCGCACGTCGCCGGCCTCGACGTGACGACCGAGCGCATCCGCGCCGCCGTCGCCGACATCACCGGCCGGGTGGTCGGCGTCTTCGAGCTCGCCACCCCCGGCCGCGGCCGGCGCGGCCAGGGCGGCGCCGTCGAACAGGTCGTCCAGGCCGTCGACGGCGCGGTCAAGGCGGCCGGACTGCACCGCACCGACCTGCACCGGATCGTCGTCGGTACCCCCGGCGCCTTCGACCCCAGCACCGGCCGGCTGCGCTACGCCAGCCACCTCCCCGGCTGGCACTCCCCCGCCCTCCTGGACGAGCTGGCCGCCGCCCTGCCCGTCCCCCTGGAGTACGACAACGACGTGAACCTCGCCGCCGTCGCCGAGCAGCGGCTCGGCGCGGCCCGGGACCACGACGACTTCGTCCTGCTGTGGAACGAGGAGGGCATCGGCGCGGCCATCGTGATCGGCGGCCGGCTGCACCGCGGCTGGACCGGCGGCGCCGGCGAGGTCGGCTTCATGCCGGTGCCGGGGACCCCCCTGGTCCGGCACGTCGCCAAGGCCAACGCCGGCGGCTTCCAGGAGCTGGCGGGCTGCAACGCGGTGCTGCGCATCGCGCGCGAACTGGGACTGCCCGTGCCGCGGGGCACGCAGGCCGAGGGCGCCTCGGCGCTGCTGGCCGCGGCGGCGGGGACCGGTGACGGCGCGCACGCGGAACTGCTGCGGCGCTTCGCCACCGGGCTCGCCGTCGGACTCGCCTCGCTGGTGACCGTCCTCGACCCCGGCCTGATCGTCCTGGCCGGCGGGGTGATCGCCGCCGGCGGGGAGCCGCTGCGCTCCCTCGTCCAGTCCGAACTGGCCGAACTGGCCGTGCCCCGGCCCCGGCTGGTGCTCGGCGGCGTACCGAACGACCCCGTCCTGTCCGGAGCGCTGCAGAGCGCCCTCGCCACCACCCGCGACGAGGTGTTCGACACCTCGCGCTGACCGCAACAGCCCACCCACCACCCGCACTCGCAGCGGACGGGCCCGCCCCGGGTCCCTCCGCCGGTCTCGCACACCCTCGAACCGCCCGAAGTCCCCCCGGAGGAAGCGAAGTGTCCGGTTCCACCAAGACGGCCGCGGCCGCCGTCGCGGCAGCCGCCGCGATAACCCTGCTGACGAGCGCGTGCACGGGCTCGAGCAACAACACCGCAGGCGACGACCCCACCAAGGACGTGACCATCACCTTCTGGCACGGCTGGTCCGCGCCCAGCGAGGTGAAGGCGATCGACGCCAACGTCAAGGCGTTCGAGAAGGCCCACCCCAACATCCACGTCAAGGTGCAGGGCAACATCACCGACGACAAGATCAACCAGGCACTGCGGGCCGGCGGCCCCAACGCCCCGGACGTCGTCTCCTCCTTCACCACGGACAACGTCGGCAAGTTCTGCGCCTCCAACGCCTTCGCCGACCTGGACCCGTTCCTGAAGAAGTCCGGCATCGACCCGGCCACCACCTTCCCCAAGCCGATGCTGGAGTACACCCAGTTCGAGGGGAAGCGCTGCACGCTGCCGCTGCTCGGCGACGCCTACGGCCTCTACTACAACAAGGACGCCTTCAAGGCCGCCGGGATCGCCTCCCCGCCGAAGACGCTCTCGGAGTTCAAGGCCGACGCCGTCAAGCTCACCAAGAGCAAGGGCGACTCCTACTCCCAGCTCGGCTTCATGCCGAACTTCCACGGCTACGAGTCGACCACCACGCACCTGGCCGCCCAGTGGGGCGCCAGGTACTTCGACGCGGACGGCAAGTCGAACGTCGCCAAGGACCCCGGTTTCGCCGCCATGTTCACCTGGCAGCAGGACATGGTGAAGGCGCTCGGCGGCTTCAAGAAGCTGGAGAAGTACCGGTCCGGCTTCGGTGACGAGTGGGGCGCCAAGAACCCCTTCCACACCGGGCAGGTGGCCATGGCCGTCGACGGCGAGTGGCGGGCCGGCATGGCCAAGGAGGCGGGCACGAAGTTCGAGATCGGCGTCGCCCCCTTCCCCGTACCGGACGACCAGGCCGACACCTACGGCAAGGGCTACCTCTCGGGCACGATCATCGGCGTCGCCAACACCAGCGCCAAGAAGAACGCCGCCTGGGAACTGGTGAAGTACATGGCCACCGACACCGACGCGGTGGTGAGCTTCTCCAACGCCATCCACAACGTGCCGTCCACGCTCGCCGCGCTCAAGTCCCCCGACCTCGACGCCGATCCCCTCTTCCGCACCTTCGTGGAGATCGCGCAGAACCCGAACAGCAGCACCACCCCCGCCAGCGTCAACGGCGGCACCTACCAGCTGACCCTGCAGGACTTCGGCTACGCCTACGAGGCCGGAAAGCAGACCGACCTGGCCGCGGGCCTCAAGGGCGTCGACGAGCAGGTCGACAAGGACATCGCGCAGGCCCGCTGATGAGCACCGTCCACCCGATGCTGAGGGCGAAGCGCCGCCGCGAGGCGCTTCGCACCCTCGCCTTCATGTCGCCCTGGATCGTCGGCTTCAGCGTCTTCTTCGCCTACCCGCTGGTCTCGACCGTCTACTTCTCCTTCATGAAGTACGACGGGTTCGCCGCCCCCACCTGGAACGGCGTCAGGAACTGGTCGTACGTCTTCAACGACTACCCGTTCTTCTGGCCGGCGCTGCGCAACACCCTGTGGCTGGTCGTGGTCATGGTCAGCCTCCGGGTCGTGTTCGGCCTGGGGATCGGCCTGCTGATCACCAAGATCAAGACCGGTGCGGGACTCTTCCGCACCGCCTTCTACCTGCCCTACCTGGCCCCGCCGGTAGCCGCGACGATGGCCTTCGCCTTCCTCCTCAACCCCGGCACGGGACCCGTCAACAACCTGCTGGGCAAAGCCGGACTGCCGACGCCCGGCTGGTTCAACGACCCGACGTGGTCCAAGCCCGCCCTCACACTGCTCGCGCTGTGGGGCATCGGCGACCTCATGGTCATCTTCATGGCCGCGCTGCTCGACGTGCCCAAGGAGCAGTACGAGGCCGCCGAGCTGGACGGCGCCGGGCCCTGGGCGAGGTTCCGCTACGTCACGCTGCCGAACATCTCGCCCATCGTGATGTTCGCCGTCGTGACCGGCGTGATCCAGACGATGCAGTACTACACCCAGCCCCTGGTGGCGGGGAAGGTCGCCAGCGGCGTCATCGGCGGCTCCGGCCAGCAGTTCGAGCCGGGCTACCCGGAGAAGTCCACGCTGACCCTGCCGCAGCTGGTCTACAACCTCGGCTTCCAGCGCTTCGACACCGGCTCGGCCTGTGTGATCGCCCTCGTGCTCTTCGCGCTCGCCATGGCCTTCACCGCGCTCCTCATGCGCCGCCGCAGCGGCTTCCTGACGGCGGAGGACTGACACCCATGACCACCCACGCCACCCTCGCCCCCTCCGCCACGGCGCCCGCCACCGGTCTCCCCTCCGGTGCCCGGCGCGACGCCGCCCGCAAGGCGGCGCTCCACTGGATCGCGGTGCACGCCCTCGGCATCGCAGCCGCGCTCTTCTTCGTCCTGCCCTTCGTCTTCGTCTTCCTCACCGCGGTGATGAGCGACAGCCAGGCCCTCACCCGCGACCTGTGGCCGAGGACCTGGGAGTGGGGCAACTTCGGCACCGTCTGGGACACCCCCGGTTTCCTCACCTGGTGGCGCAACACCCTGCTGTACGCGGGCCTCGGCACCGTGCTGACCGTCGTGTCCAGCACGCCGGTCGCCTACGCGCTGGCCAAGTTCCGCTTCCGCGGGCGCAACCTGTCGATGATGCTCGTGATCTCCACGATGATGCTGCCCCCGCAGGTCGTCATCGTGCCCATGTACCTGTTCTGGGCGAAGCAGCTGCACCTGTCGGGCACGCTGTGGCCGCTGATCATCCCGATGGCCTTCGGCGACGCGTTCACCATCTTCCTGCTGCGGCAGTTCCTGCTGACCATCCCCAAGGAGTACACGGACGCGGCCCGGGTCGACGGCTGCGGCGAACTGCGCACGATGCTGCGCGTCGTCCTGCCGATGGCGAAGCCGGCCATCGCAGCCGTGGCGCTGTTCCAGTTCTTCTACTGCTGGAACGACTACTTCGGCCCGCAGATCTACGCGAGCGAGAACCCGGCGGCCTGGACCCTCAGTTACGGCCTGGAGTCCTTCAAGGGCGCCCACCACACCAACTGGAACCTGACGATGGCCGCCACGGTGCTGGTCATGGCACCCGTGATCGTCGTCTTCTTCTTCGCGCAAAAGGCCTTCATCGAAGGCGTGACGTTGACGGGAGTAAAGGGATGAAGCTGGCGGTCGTGGGCGGAGGGTCCACGTACACCCCGGAACTCATCGACGGGTTCGCCCGGTTGCGGGAGACCCTGCCGGTCGAGGAGCTGGTCCTGGTCGACCCCGCCGAGGACCGGCTGCGGCTGGTCGGCGGGCTCGCCCGGCGGATCTTCGCCCGGCAGGGCCACCCCGGCACCGTGACCACCACCTCCGACCTGGACGCGGGCGTGGCCGGGGCCGACGCCGTGCTGCTGCAGCTGCGCGTCGGCGGCCAGGCCGCCCGGGCGCAGGACGAGGCCTGGCCGCTGGAGTGCGGCTGCGTCGGCCAGGAGACCACCGGCGCGGGCGGCCTCGCCAAGGCGCTGCGCACGGTGCCGGTGGTGCTGGACATCGCCGAGCGGGTGCGCCGGGCCGCCCCCGACGCCTGGATCATCGACTTCACCAACCCGGTCGGCATCGTCACGCGTGCCCTGCTGCAGGCCGGCCACAAGGCCGTCGGGCTGTGCAACGTCGCCATCGGCTTCCAGCGCAGGTTCGCCGGGCTGCTCGGCGTGACGCCCGAGCAGGTCCACCTCGACCACGTGGGCCTGAACCACCTCACCTGGGAGCGCGGCGTCCGGATCGGCGGACCCGAGGGCGAGGACGTCCTGCCGAAGCTGCTCGCCGAGCACGGCGACGGCATCGCCGGCGACCTCCACCTGCCCCGCGCGCTGCTGGACCGGCTGGGTGTGGTGCCCTCGTACTACCTGCGGTACTACTACGCCCACGACGAGGTCGTGCGGGAGATGCGGGACAAGCCCTCCCGGGCCGCCGAGGTGGCCGCCATCGAGGCCGAACTGCTGGAGATGTACGGGGACGAGACCCTCGACGAGAAGCCGGAGCTGCTCTCCCGGCGCGGCGGGGCCTACTACTCGGAGGCCGCCGTGGCGCTCGCCTCCTCCCTGTTGCGGAACACCGGCGACGTCCAGGTCGTCAACACCCGCAACGACGGCACCCTGCCGTTCCTCCCCGACGACGCCGTCATCGAGGTGCCGGCCACCGTGGACGCGAACGGGACGCACCCGCTGCCCGTCCCGCCCCTGGACCCGCTGTTCGGCGGCCTGGTCGCCAACGTCACCGGCTACGAGGACCTGGCGCTGACCGCCGCCGTGCACGGCGGCCGCGACCGGGTGTTCAAGGCCCTGCTGTCGCACCCCCTCGTCGGCCAGTACGAGTACGCCGAGGCCCTGACCGACCGTCTGATCGCGCACAACCGGGAGCACCTCGCGTGGGCCTGAACCCTCTCGTCCCCGACGGCGTGCTCGCCGTCGACGCGGGCAACAGCAAGACCGACGTGGCCCTGGTCGCCGCCGACGGGACGGTGCTCGGCACCGCCCGCGGCGGGGGGTTCCAGCCGCAGGTCGTCGGCACCGAGGCGGCGGTCGAGGTGATCGCGCGGATCGTGGAGTGGGCCGCGGACGCCGCGGGCCTGTCCCCGCGGTCCGGCGGGCCGCTGGTGCGGCACGTCTCCGCGTGCCTGGCCAACGCCGACCTGCCCGTCGAGGAGCAGCAGCTCGAACTCGCCGTCCACGCCCGCGGCTGGGGGGAGGACACCCGCGTCGCCAACGACACCTTCGCCCTGCTGCGCGCGGGCGTCGACGAGCCGCGCGGGGTCGCCGTGGTCTGCGGCGCGGGCATCAACTGCGCGGGCATGCTCCCGGACGGCCGTACCGCCCGCTTCCCGGCGATCGGCCACCTCTCCGGCGACTGGGGCGGCGGGGCTGGCCTGGCCGACGAGGCCCTGTGGTGGGCGGCGCGCGCCGAGGACGGCCGTGGCGGCTCCACCGCGCTCGCCACGACGCTGCCCGGGCACTTCGGGCTGACCTCGATGTACGCCCTGATCGAGGCCCTCCACCTGGGCCGTGTCGCGGTCTCCCGCAAGCACGAGCTGACCCCGGTGCTCTTCGCCACGGCGCAGGACGGCGACCCGGTCGCGCGGGCGATCGTGGAGCGGCAGGCCGAGGAGATCGTGGTCATGGCCACGGTCGCGCTGCGCCGGCTCGGCCTCCTCGACGAGGAGACCGACGTCGTCCTCGGCGGGGGTGTGCTGGCCGCCCGTCACCCCCTGCTGATGGACTCCGTGACCTCCCTGCTGGCCGCCGCGGCGCCCAAGGCCGTACCCCGGGTGGTCACCTCGCCGCCGGTGCTGGGCGCCGCCCTGCTGGGCCTGGACCGCACGGGCGCGGCCGCCGAGGCGCACGCGCGGCTGCGGGCGCACTACGCATCGGTGGGCTCCGTGTCGTGACCGGCGCGCACGCCGGGGGAACCGAACACGCTCCCCCGTGCGTGGTGAGCTGCGAGGGGGCGGCGCGCGGGGGGACCCACGGGCGGCGGTCGGACCGTGTCGGACGGCAAGATCCACGCAATCCCTGGGTGGATGTCTGTGACGACGGTCATACTGCTGGTCATGGGCTCGTCGCGCGGGCGAACGGGTCGGGGGGAGGGCCGGCAGGTGACACGGACGCCGATGGAGACGGAGTCGCCGACCGTGCGGGTGGACACGCCCGCACCCGGCGGCAGGCGACCGCGGGCGTGGGTGGAGCGACCACGCGCGTGGCGCGCCGCGGCCACCACGGAACCGGGCAGGCTGCGCGTCATCGGGGTGCTGCTGGCCCTGTGCGTCGTGGCGTTCGGCGCGGTGACGGCGTGGCAGATCACCGAGCGCTCGGCCGCGGCCGACGACGTGATCCACCACAGCGGGCCGCTGAGCGCGCGTGCCGCGGACATCTACCGCTCGCTCGCCGACGCCGACGCCACCGCCGCCGGCGGTTTCCTGGCCGGGGGCGACGATCCCGCGCAGGACCGCGAGCGGTACGCCCGGGACATCCGTACGGCCTCGCGGAACATCGCCGAGGCGGCGGCCAGTTCCGAGGACTCCGCCCAGGCGCGGGAACGCCTGGAGCGGCTGAACCAGCGGCTGTCGGTCTACACCGGGCTGGTCGAGCGGGCCCGGGCCAACAACCGCCAGGGCTTCCCGGTCGGCGGGGCGTACCTGCGGCGCGCCAACAAGATGATGAGCGAGGAGATCCTCCCCGACGCCAAGCAGCTGTGGACGATCGAGACCGAGCGGCTGGGCGAGGACTACGCGGACGCCAAGGTGCTGCCGCTGGCCGCCTGGGCGCTCGGCGTCGTGGCGCTGGCCGCGCTGGTGTGGGCGCAGCGGCGTTCGTACCGGCGCACGCAGCGGGTGTTCAACCCGGGCATGGTGGCGGGCACGGTGGCCACCGCCGTCGTCCTGCTGTGGCTGGTCGCCGGGCACGGTGTCGCCCGCGCGAAGCTCGACGACTCCTACGCGCACGGGGCGCAGTCGCTGCAGATCCTCAACGAGGCCCGGATCCAGACCCTGCAAGCCCGGGGCAACGAGAATCTGACGCTCGTGGCCCGCGGCAGCGGGGACGCCTACAGCGCGGCGTACGACAAGCAACTGCAGGGCCTGGCAGGCACGGACGCCGACGGCCGGACGGGCCTGCTGGCGCAGGCGCTCGGCCTGGCCGACGACGACCGGGGCCGCGAGAGCGTCACCTCCGCCATGGAGGCCGCGAAGGCCTGGTGGGGGCTGCACGCGGAGGCCCGTGAGAAGGACGACGAGGGCAACTACCTGGACGCCGTGGCCCAGACGATCGGCGGCACGTACGAGGACGGCGGGCGGCCCGAGCAGTACACCGGCTTCTGCTTCGACCAGGTGGACACCGACCTCGCCCGTGCCGTCGCGCACGAGCAGCAGGAGTTCGAACAGGCCGCCGCCGACGGGCGCGGCGCGCTGGGCGGTTTGGTGCCGGGGGCCGCGCTGCTGGCGGTGCTGGGCGCCGCGGGCGCGGTGCTCGGCATCGGGCGCCGGCTTTCGGAGTACCGGTGAGCGGGGGGAGGCCGCCGATGGGACGCGAGGGACACGGGCAGCGCCGGTGGCGCGGGCGGGGCTGGGGTGCCGTGGTCTCGGCGGCCCTGGTGGCCGCCGTCGCGGCCGCCGCCGCCGTGCTGCCGCCGAAGGAGGGCGCGGGCCGGGACGGCCGGCCGGAGGCCAGGACGACGGCCACCGGGAGTCCCGCCGCGGCGCCGGGGAAGGCCGCGGCCGACGACGACTGCGGCGGCCACCCGGAGGCGAGCCTGCGACCGTCCTCCGCGAGCGGTCCCGCGGTCGAGCGGATCCGCAAGCGCGGCAAGCTGGTCGTCGGGGTCGACCAGAACAGCTACCGCTGGAGCTACCGCGACCCGGCCTCCCGGAAGATCGTCGGCTTCGACATCGACCTGGCCAAGGCCATCGCCGAGGACATCCTCGGCGACGAGGACGCCATCCTGTACAGGACCGTGCCGACCGCCAAGCGCTTCGACGCCGTCAACAACCGCGACGTGGACCTGCTGGTGCGGACCGTGAGCATCACCTGCGAGCGGATCACGGAGCGGCACATCGCCTTCTCCACGGCCTACTTCGAGGCGGGACAGCAGCTGCTGGTCCCCCGTCAGGGTTCGGCGATCAAGGGGTTCGACTCCTCCGCGCGGGGGAAACGGATCTGCGTCGCCCAGGGCAGCACCGCCCAGGCCGAGCTGGAGAAGGAGAAGGAGCGGCTGCGGCCGCGCGTCCTCCTCGTGGCGAACCAGCTGGACTGCCTGGTGATGCTGCAACTCGGCGAGGCCGACGCCGTGTTCACCGACAACGCCCTTGCCGCCGGCCAGGCGGCGCAGGACCCGGCGGTGCGGCTGGTGGGCGAACCGGTCACCACCGAGTACTACGGCGTGGCGATGAACGACAAGGACACCGACCTGGTGCGCCGGGTCAACAGGGTGCTGGAGGACTACCGCGGCGGCGGCGCGGACAGCCATTGGATGCAGGCGTACCGTACCTGGCTGGAAGCGGACCTCCCCGGCATCGAGGGGCCGCCGCAACCGCTCTACAAGGACTGACGGCAAGCACGGGGACCGGCTGGAGAGAAGGAAGGTGCGATGGCGGTCGCGGGACCATCCGGACCGGCGATGAGCCGTGAGGACGTCGACCGTGCCCTGGCACGGCTCGGTGACGAGCGGGACGCGATCGAGGCGTCCCTGCTCGCGCTGCAGGACCACTCCGGCCGCAGGCTGCTGGAGGGCGCGGAGCTCAGCGGTGCCACCAAGGAGCGCTGGACCGCGGCCGAACAGGCCGTCGCCCTGCTGTGGGCGCACTTCGACACCTACACCGAGGCCCTGACGACCGCCCGGGGTCTGCGCGGCCGCCGCCGCTGGCCCACCCAGAGCGAACTGCGGGAGCTGACCGAGCTGCTGCGCGGCTCCGGGGTCACCGTCTCCGGCGGCGTCGTGCCGGAGGCGGCGCGCGGTCTGACCGGTCCGGCCCGGCTGAGCGAGCGGATCAGCCTGGAGCAGCTGCTGGCGCGGATGAACGCGTGGTACGCGCAGGTGATGGACGTGGTGTCGGCCGCCGACGCGGTGTGGTCGGCGCTGCCCGCCCGCATCGACCTGCTGGTCGCGGAGGCGCAGCGGGTCCGTTCGCTCGCAGAGTCCGTCGGCGTGCGCCCCGGCACCCACCCCTCGGGCGACGACCTCGCGGAGATGCTGGACGCGCTGGCGGCGCTGCGCGCCGAGGTGGTCTCCGACCCGCTCGCCTTCTGGTCCGCCGGCCGCCCCGACACCGGGCGCTACGACCGGGCGGGGCGGACGCTCGAGGACATACGGCGCGAGGTCGAGGCCGTGCTCCACGTCCGTGACGACGCCGACCACCGGCTGATGCGGCTGCGGGACGTCCTGTCGCGTGCCGACCGCACCCTCACCGAGGCGCGCAGCGCCCGGGTCGAGGTGCTCGCCAAGATCGCGGCCTCGGAGGTGCCCGCGGTCAGCGGCGCGCCGGTCGCGCTGCACGACCAGCTCTCCGCCGCCGTCGACTTCCGCAGGACCGGCCAGTGGCACCGGCTCTCGCCGCTGCTGGACGGTCTCGAACAGCGCGCGGACGACGAGTTGCTGCGCGCCCGCGAGTCGCTGACCGCGGTCACCGCGCCGCTGGCCGTCCGCGCCGAGCTGCGCGGCCGGCTCGACGCCTACCGGGCGAAGGTGGCGCGCCACGGCATGGCGGAGGACCCGTTCCTGATGGAGCGGTACGACCACGCGCGGCGACTGCTGTGGAGCGCGCCGTGCGACCTGCGCGCGGCGGAGAACGCGGTGCTGCGCTACCAGCGGGCCGTCGCCGAACTGCTGGTGCCGGGGCAGGCGGAACCTGCCGACCACAGGGGGGATGCACGATGAACTGCCAGCGCCCGGGCTGCGACGGGATGATCGAGGACGTCGGCGGGGGTGAGCTGTTCTGCGACACGTGCGGCCTGGCGCCGCTCGGCGCCGCGGCGGGAACGGCCGCCGGCCGGGCCGGCGGAAGCGGCGGGGCCTCGTCGAGCCCGTCTCAGTCCTCACCGTCCTCACCGTCCTCACCGTCCTCACCGTCCTCACAGCCCTCGAACGCCGCCGCGAGCGGGCCGGGTTCCGGCTCCTCCTCGCGCTCCTCGCGGACCTCGAGCACGTCCCGCTCCTCACGCCGTTCGGTGTCCGGGCGGCTGTCGCGTTCGCTGAGCGGCGGCACGAGCGGCGCCGCCTCCGTCTCCGTGCGCAGTGCGCGCTCCGCCACCAGCGGGCCGACCCGGGGCAAGCTGGGCGCGGGCCTGGTGGCCGTACCGCCCATCCCCCGGCCGGACCCGGCCGCCGCGGTGCTGGCGGACCCGCAGGTCCCCGAGCGGAAGAGGTACTGCAGCAAGGGCGAGTGCGGGGCGCCGGTCGGGCGCAGCCGGGGCGACCGCCCCGGACGCACCGAGGGCTTCTGCACCAAGTGCGGCCACCCGTACTCGTTCACGCCCAAGCTCCGGGCGGGCGACGTGGTGCACGGGCAGTACGAGGTGGTGGGCTGCCTGGCGCACGGCGGCCTGGGCTGGATCTACCTGGCCGTGGACCGGGCGGTCAGCGACCGCTGGGTGGTGCTCAAGGGCCTGCTCGACACCGGCGACGAGGACGCGCTGGCCGCGGCGGTCTCCGAACGCCGCTTCCTCGCCGAGATCGAGCACCCCAACATCGTGCGGATCTACAACTTCGTCGAGCACCTCGACCCGCGGGGCGGCACCCTCGACGGCTACATCGTCATGGAGTACGTCGGCGGCAAGTCCCTCAAGGAGATCGCCAACGACCGCCGGGGCCCCGACGGCAGACGCGAACCGCTCCCCGTCGACCAGGCCGTCGCCTACGCCATCGAGGCACTGGACGCCCTCGGTCACCTGCACAGCCGCAACCTGCTCTACTGCGACTTCAAGGTCGACAACGCCATCCAGACCGAGGACCGGCTGGAGCTCATCGACATGGGCGCCGTCCGCAGGATGGACGACCAGGACAGCCCGATCTACGGGACGGTCGGCTACCAGGCCCCCGAAGTGCCCGAGGTCGGCCCGTCCGTCGCCTCGGACCTGTACACGGTGGCGCGCACGCTGGCCGTGCTCACCTTCGACTTCCAGGGCTACACGAACGTGTTCGTGGACAGCCTTCCGGACCCGGACGGCATCGAGGTCTTCTCCCGCTACGAGTCCTTCTACCGGCTGCTGGTCCGCGCCACCGACCCCGACCCGGGCCGGCGCTTCGCCTCCGCGGAGGAGATGAGCGAGCAGTTGCTGGGGGTGCTGCGCGAGGTGGTGGCCCTGGGCAGCGGCAAGCCGCGGCCCGCGCTGTCCACCCTGTTCGGGCCGGAACTGCGCGTGGTGGACACCGAGTTGCTGGCGCCCGCCGAGGACGCCTCCGCCCTGGGCGGCCGCGCCGCGAACGGCCGGCGCGGCGCCGTGCCGGCCCTGCCGGCGGGGGCCCCGGCGCCCGTCCTGCCCCCGTCGTCGGCGGCGCTGCCCGCCCCCGGCGGCTACGGCGCCACCGCGCCGGGCTCCCCGGTCACCGTGCCCGCCCAGCGGACCGCCCCGCCGGCCACGGCGGCCGGACCCGCCGTCTCGCCGCTTGACGTGCGGGCGGCGGCGCTCTCGCTGCCCGTGCCGCACGTCGACCCCGCCGACCCCAACGCCGGTTTCCTGGCCGGTCTCGCGGCGGCCGCCCCGTCCGAGCTGGTGGCCGCGCTCCAGGCGGCGCCGGTGCGGTCCCCGGAGCTGCGGCTGCGCACGGTGCGCGCACGGCTCGACAGCGACGACGCCCGCGCGGCCGCAGAGGAGTTGCGCGCGCTGCAGGAGGAACATCCCGACGACTGGCGGGTGGTGTGGCACCGCGGCCTGGCCGCGCTCGTCACCCGCGACGACGCCACCGCCGCGCTGTCCTTCGACGCGGTCTACGACGCCTTCCCCGGCGAGCCCGCGCCCAAGCTGGCCCTGGGCGTGTGCGCCGAGGTGCTGGGCCAGCTCGACAACGCCGCCGAGTACTACCGCCTCGTGTGGGCCACCGACCAGAGCTACGTGAGCGCGGCCTTCGGCCTGGCCCGCGTCCGGCTCGCCGCGGGCGACCGGGCCGGGGCGGTCGCCGCCCTGGAGTCGGTCCCCGAGTCCTCGATCCACTTCACGGCGGCGCGGGTGGCGGCGGTCCGCGCGCGGCTGCGCGGGCGCGCCCCGCAGGAACCGCTCCTGGACGACCTGCGGGCCGCGGCCCGGCAGGTGGAGGACCTGCAGCGGATGGGCCTGGACACCGGGCTGCGCGAGCAGTTGTCCACCGAGGTGCTGGGCTGCGCGCTGGACTGGGTGCTGGCGGGGCAGCAGGGCGCGGCCGGGGTGCCGGCCGCGCGATCCGCCACGCCCGGGCTCCTGGGCCGGGACCTGGACGAACGGGGCCTGCGCTTCGGCCTGGAACACTCGTACCGGGTACTGGCCCGGCTCGCCGACCAGGGCCGCACAAGGATCGATCTGGTGGAGCGCGCCAACCGCCTCCGCCCCCGGACGTGGGTGTAACCGCCATGCCGCACGAGACCGTTTGCCCGGAGTGCAGCGAGCCTCTGGAACCCGACGACAAGTTCTGCGGCGTCTGCGGCGCCGACCTGTCCGCGCCCCGGCAACCGGACGCGTACGAACTGGCGCCGCCCGACCCCGCCTCGGCCGCCGCCGCCCCCGGACCGCCGGACGGCGAGCCGGAGTCGTACGAGCTGGCCCCACCGGGGGACAACGACACCCTCGCCTTCGGTCTGGGCACCGCCGACCTGCCCCGGGCGCGGATCACCGACCCGCGGCTGGACCCGGCGGCGGGCGGGTCGCCCGCCGCCTCCCCGCGGTGCGTGGCCTGCGGCATGGGCGACGTCGACCCGGACGGCTACTGCGAGCACTGCGGGCACGCCCAGCCCCGGCCCCGCGACCACCAGGAGCAGGAGTGCGACGGCGTGGCCGCCGTGACCGACCGGGGCCTGCGGCACCACCGCAACGAGGACGCCTTCGCGCTGGCCACGACCGCGCTGCCCGACGGCACCCCGGCCGTCGTCGCCGTGGTCTGCGACGGGGTGTCCTCCGCGTACCGTCCGGACGACGCCTCCGAGACGGCCGCGGGCACCGCGAGCACCTCGCTCGTGCGTTCCCTGGCCCGTGGCGCCCGCCCCGACGAGGCGATGCGCGACGCGCTGCTCGTGGCCGCCCAGGCCGTGACGGACCTGGCGGCCGAGACACCCGAGGAGGAGGCCCGGCGCCACCACAACGCGCCCGCGTGCACCTGCGTCAGCGCGATCACCTCCGGCAAGACCTTCACCGTGGGCTGGATCGGGGACAGCCGCGCCTACTGGATCCCCGACGACCGCTCCGCGCCCGCCTCCCGGCTGACCGAGGACGACTCCTGGGCCGAACGCATGGTGTCGATGGGCCTGATGACGCAGGCCGAGGCGTACGCGGACGAGCGGGCCCACGCCATCACCGGCTGGCTCGGCGCGGACGCCGTGGAACTGGACCCGCACACCGCTTCCTTCGAACCGGACGAACCGGGTGTAGTGGTGGTGTGCACCGACGGACTGTGGAACTACGCGGAGTCGGCCGCGGAGCTGGCCTCCGTGGTGCCCGAGGACGCCCGCAGCCGCCCGCTGCACTGCGCTCGCACCCTGGTCGGGGTCGCCATCGACGGCGGCGGCCACGACAACATCACCGTCGCCGTACTGCCGTTCCCGGCCGCGTGACCACTCCCTGATGCTCCCTTCCGAAGGTTGAACAAGCGCTAGGAGCGCACCCGATGGCCAACTTCTCCAAGTCGAACGTGCCGCAGTTCTCCGTCGACATCTACCAGAACGAGTTCCTCCCCGAGGGCGGGCGCGAGGTCAACGCGATCGTCACCGTGACCTCGACCGGGGGCGGCACCAGCGGCGGTCTGCCGCTGGCCACCCATGCGCCGGGCGACGTACCGGGCTCGGCGGCCGGGGCCGCCGTGGTGATCATGGTGGACTGCTCGGGCTCCATGGAGTACCCGCCGACCAAGATGCGCAGTGCCCGCGAGGCGACCGCCGCCGCCGTCGACACCATCCGCGACGGTGTCGCCTTCGCCGTGGTCGCCGGCACGCACCAGGCCAAGGAGGTCTACCCCGCGAACGGCGGCCTCGCCGTCGCCGACCCGGCCACCCGGCACCAGGCCAAGGAGGCGCTGCGCGGCCTGACTTCCGGCGGCGGCACCGCGATCGGCTCCTGGCTGCGCCTGGCGAACCGGCTGCTCGCCACCGCCGACGTGTCCATACGGCACGGCATCCTGCTCACCGACGGCCGCAACGAGCACGAGAAGCCGGAGCAGTTGCGCGCCGCGCTCGACTCCTGCGCCGGCCGCTTCACCTGCGACGCGCGCGGCGTGGGCACCGACTGGGAGGTCAAGGAGCTGACCGGCATCGCCTCCGCGCTGCTCGGCTCCGTCGACATCGTCGCCGACCCCTCCGGCCTGGAGGCCGACTTCCGGCGGATGATGGAGACGGCGATGGGCAAGGAGGTCGCCGACGTCGCCCTGCGTGTGTGGACCCCGCAGGGCGCGGAGATCCAGTACGTCAAGCAGGTTGCGCCGACCGTGGAGGACCTCACCGCCCGCCGCACCGCGGCCGGTCCGCGCGCCGGCGACTACCCGACGGGCTCCTGGGGCGACGAGTCGCGCGACTACCACGTCAACGTGGTGGTGCCCTCGGCCGGCGTCGGCCAGGAGATGCTGGCGGCCCGGATCTCCCTCGTCCTGCCCCAGCCGGACGGCACGCCGCGCGTGCTGGGCCAGGGGCTGGTGCGCGCGGTGTGGACGGACGACATGGCGGCCTCGACGCGGATCAACCCGCAGGTCGCCCACTACACCGGGCAGGCGGAGCTGGCCCAGGTCATCCAGCAGGGCCTGGAGGCCCGCAAGCAGGGCGACCTCGACTCGGCGACCGCCAAGCTCGGCCGCGCCGTGCAGCTGGCCAGCGCCTCCGGCAACGACGACACCGCCAAGCTGCTGGCCAAGGTCGTGGACGTGGTCGACGCGGTGACGGGTACTGTGCGGCTCAAGGCCCGGGTGGCCGACGCCGACGAGATGACCCTCGAGACACGTTCGACGAAGACCGTCCGTGTGAAGAAATAGAGCAGCGGGACTCAGAGGGGCGGAGGGGGAGAAAGCGACATGTCGACTTGCCCGAACGGTCACCGGTCCGAGACGGACGACTGGTGCGAGGTGTGCGGAATGCGCATGTCCGCACCGGCGTCCTCCTCCGCCCCCGCACCCGGGTCCCCACCGCCCGCGTACCCGGCGCCGGGTCCCCCGCCGCCCCCGCCGCCGTACTCCGGCGGCTACTCCCCCGGGTACACCCCCGGTTACGAGCCCGCCTACGAACCGGGATACGACCCCGGGTACGGCCGCGGCCAGGGCGGGTTCGGCTACGACCCGGACGCCACCGCGGCCGCCGAGCCCTGCCCCAACTGCGGCACCCCGCGCGAGGGCTACGCCCAGTTCTGCGAGGAGTGCCGCTACAACTTCGTCACCCAGGCGGGGACGACCTTCGTCCCGCAGGGGCCGCCCCCGCCGCCGGCCTCCCCCGGCTACCCGCCGGACGGGCCGCCGTACCAGCGCTACGAGTCGCAGCTGTCCCGCCCGTCCCAGATCAACCGCCCGGCGGAGCCGCTCGCCCCCGAGTCGGTGACCTCCGGTTCGGGTGACTTCCTGCTCACGCCGCCGAGCGCGCCGGGCCCCGGTCACGGGCAGGCGGGCCCGGGCACCTGGACCGCCGTGATCGCCGCCGACCGCGACTACTTCACCGGCATGATGGCCCGCAGCGGCCCGGAGGCACGCGGGCTGTACTTCCCCTCGTACTCCCCCGAGCAGCGGCTGCCGCTGACGGGCCCGCAGATCACCGTCGGGCGCCGCCGGCACAGCACCGGCGAGGCCCCCGACATCGACCTGTCCCGGGCGCCCGAGGACCCGGGCGTCTCCCACAAGCACGCCGTGCTCGTGGAACAGCCCGACGGCAGCTGGTCGGTGGTGGACCAGGGCTCCACCAACGGCACCACCGTCAACGGCGGCGAGGACCCCATCGACCCCTTCGTGCCCGTCCCGCTGACGGACGGCGACCGCGTCCACGTCGGCGCCTGGACGACGATCACGGTCCTCCGCGACTGACCCCGGCCGGCCCCGGCACGGGCCGCAGCTCCCAGCGGTGCGGCCCGTCCGGGCGGTCCAGCCAGGTCCACTGGCGGCCCTCCGCCAGGCTCATGCCGAAGCGGTCCCGGGGCGGCCGGCCCTCGGCGCGCCACAGGACGTACGCCTCCTCGACGGCGGACCACAGGTCCCGCGGCCCGGCGAGCCGGACCGTGCCGTCCCGTGCGGCGTGCGCCGCGGAGCCGTCGGCGGCGGTGACCGTGGGGCCGCCCGGGGTCCAGTGGACCTCCGTGTCCCCGGCGTACAGGCCGAGCAGGAAGCGGAACAGCTCGTCCTCCAGGACCCGCGGCGGAGTGTCGCTGGCGCGGCTGCGGGCCGGGGCGAGCGCGGCGCCGGCCTCCCGGCGCGGGGCCGCGCCCGCGCCCCGCAGCGAGACGAAGTACGCGGGGGTGTGCAGGAAGCGCCCCTCGGCCCGCTCCGGTCCCGTCACCCGCAGCCCGATCAGCCCGCCCGCGAAGGGCGCCAGGATCAGTCCGCCGGGCCGGCACTGCCGCGGCCAGGCCTCCGGCACCGACGGGAGCTCGCACGTGGCGACGATCCGGTCGTACGGCGCGCGCTGCGGGCAGCCCAGCGCCCCGTCCCCGGTGACCACCGCCACCGGGCGCCCGGCCGCCGCCAGGTGCGCGCGTGCGCCCTCGGTGATCTCCGCGTCGAGGTCCACCGTGGTCACCGCCCCGGCGCCCAGGCGGTGCGCGAGCAGGGCGGCGTTGTAGCCGGTCCCGGCGCCGATCTCCAGCACCCGCTGCCCGTCCTCGACCCGCAGCGCCTCCAGCATGGCGGCCATCAGCGAGGGCTGGCTGCTGGAGGAGACCGGCTCCCCGCCCCTGACCAGTGTGATCAGCGGCACGTCGGCGTAGGCGCCGGACAGCCACCGGGACCGGCCGCGCGGGTCGGGGTCCTCGGCCGACAGCCGGGTGAACCCCCCGTCCGAGCGGGGCCGGTGGTAGACGGGCACGAACAGGTGCCGCGGCACCTCCTCGAACGCCGCCCGCCACCGCCGGTCCGCCGGGCCGCCGGCCGCGGCGATCCGGCGCACCAGCCGGGCCCGCAGCGGCCCCGCTGCGGCGGCGTACCGGTCGCCATCCGTCATACGACCACTCTGCGACGGTGACCCCCTCCGGACAACGCGGGCCGTCTGAGAGCATGGGAGGCGTGAATGAGATCCCGCGGGGCACCGTCGAGCAGCAGACGTTCTTCGAGGCGGTCGGCGGCGAGCCGACCTTCCGGCGGCTCGTCCGCCGCTTCTACGAGGGCGTCGCCGAGGACCCGCTCCTGCGCCCCATGTACCCGGAGGAGGACCTCGGCCCCGCGGAGGACCGCCTGCGGCTCTTCCTCATGCAGTACTGGGGCGGCCCCCGCACGTACAGCGAGAACCGCGGCCACCCCCGGCTGCGGATGCGCCACGCGCCCTTCACCGTCGACCGGGCCGCGCACGACGCGTGGCTGCTGCACATGCGCGCCGCCGTCGACGAGCTGGGCCTGGAGCCCGACCTCGAACGGCAGCTGTGGGACTACCTCGTCTACGCGGCGGCGTCGATGGTGAACACCGCGGGCTGAATCCGTAGCCCGGATGTGTCACTATCCGGAACCGGGCCCGCACGGACCGTGCCCCCTGACTGTCCTTGGGTGCCCTCGACGGGTGATCAGGGGGACGGGTGACGATCAGCGCAGCGCTCGGCGACCGCGTCCCCTACCTCGCCCGGCTCGAGGACGGCCCGCGCGACGACCTGCTGTCGCTGGGACTCCCGCAGTCCCGGCCCCCGAACACCGTCGTGCTCCACGAGGGCGAGCCCTCCTCGCACGTCCTGCTGGTGCTGAGCGGCTGGCTGAAGGTCACCGCCTCGTCCGCGAACGGCCACGAGGCGCTGCTGGGGCTGCGCGGCCCGGGCGACGTCGTCGGCGAACTCGCCGCGGTGGACGGCTCCTTGCGGTCGGCCCGGGTGTCCACCCTGTACGCGGTGCGGCTGGTCGCCGTCCGGTCCGCCGACTTCCTGCCCTTCCTGGAACGGCATCCGCGCGCCGCGATCGCCCTGCTCGGCGTGCCGGCACGCCCTGCCCGTCGGCGGGTCGGTGCCCAGCCAGGGCGACCACTTCCACTTCCTGTCGGAGGTGGACGTGCACTGGCAGGTCGCCGATCCGGTGCGCGTGGTGCGGGAGGGCCTCCACGACGTACGGGCGGCGCTGCAGCCGCAGCGACTGGCAGCCCGGCCGGCCCCTGGTCTTCTTCGCCGACGTCGTGCGGACCGGCGGCGGCGAGCCGCTGCGCCGCGCGCTGGAGCACACCGCGCGCGAGCCGATGACGACCTCGCTGCTCCCCGCCCTGGTCTCCGCGAGCGGGATCGCCGTCGTCAAGCACCGCTGTGTGCTCCTGGGCGCGGTGGCGTTCGCCGTCGCCGTGCTCACCGGGCTCGCGGCGGTCGTCGTGGGTTAGCGGACCGGGCTGACCGACAGCCCCGGCAGGCCGCGCCGTACGGCGACCGAGCCGTACGGCGTGCGCAGCCGCAGCCACGGGCCGGCGGCGAGCAGCAGCACCGCGGGCTGCTCCGAGGTGCGCGGCGCGGGGACGGCGGTGCGGACCGGGCGGAGGAAGCCCAGCGCGTGGGCGGCGTGCACCACGCGCAGCGGCAGGCCGGTGGCGCCGAGCTGCCGGGACCAGATGTCGTCGGCGATGGCGTCCAGTTCGGCCCGCGTACGGCTCTCGGGCCGCAGCGCCTCGCTGCGGTCGCGGAACTCCGTCACCGCAGCCGCGGCCACGGCGCGTACGTCCTCCGCGGACGGCAGGCCCCGCACCGGCTCCCAGCCGCCGCGCGGCGGGAGCAGTCCGGCCCAGGCCGGCCCGGTGACGGCCGCGGGCACGGCGACCGTGCCCGTCACGTCGTCGATGCCGTCGAGCAACTGGCCCGCGGAGACCGTCGAGTCCAGGTCTCCGGCGGCCCCGTCCAGTTCGGCGGTGCGGACGGCCAGGACCCCGCCGCCGAACGGCGGCTGCCCGAACACGGCGAGCACCGTGCCCGATGCGCGCAGCCGGACGACGGCGGCCTTGTCCCAGTGGAGCAGCCGGGCCAGGAAGGCGGCGAAACCGTCCGCCTCCCTGGCATCGGCGAGTCGCAGGGGTGCCGTCATGCGGCAACGGCCCCCTCGCCGGCCTCACCGGACCCGTTCGCGCTGTCGTCGTAGTACGCCTCGAGGAAGGACCGCTCCTCCGCCGTGATCCGGCGCGGCCGGCCCTTCTCCAGGTTGTACGGCACGACGATCGTGGACGCGCGGACGTAGACCACGTCCGCGTCCTTGACCTCGTACGCGACGGTCAGTGAGGCGGCCCCCACCTTGGTCACCCACGTCTCCACGGTCACCGGCTCGTGCCGGTGCACCAACGGACGCAGGTAGTCGATCTCGTGACGGGCCACGACCGACCCGCCCGTGAACGACGCGCTGCCCTCCCCGGGCGCCAGCCGGAACATGAAGTCGATCCGGGCCTCCTCCAGGTAGCGGAGGAAGACCACGTTGTTGACGTGCCCGAAGGCGTCCATGTCCGACCAGCGCAGCGGGCAGCGGTAGATGTGCCGGGCCATCTCCCGCTCAGCCCCGGGTGAGCTTCTTGTAGGTGGCGCGGTGCGGCCGGGCCGCGTCGGCGCCGAGCCGCTCGATCTTGTTCTTCTCGTACGACTCGAAGTTGCCCTCGAACCAGAACCACTTGGACTCGCCCTCGTAGGCGAGGATGTGGGTGGCCACCCGGTCCAGGAACCAGCGGTCGTGGGAGACGACCACGGCGCAGCCGGGGAAGTCCAGCAGCGCGTTCTCCAGCGAGGACAGGGTCTCGACGTCGAGGTCGTTCGTCGGCTCGTCGAGGAGCAGCAGGTTGCCGCCCTGCTTGAGGGTGAGCGCCAGGTTGAGGCGGTTGCGCTCGCCGCCGGAGAGGATGCCGGCCGGCTTCTGCTGGTCCGGGCCCTTGAAGCCGAAGGCGCTGACGTACGCGCGGGACGGCATCTCGACCTGGCCCACGTTGATGTAGTCCAGCTCGTCCGACACGACCGCCCAGAGGGTCTTCTCGGGGTCGATGTTGGCGCGGGTCTGGTCCACGTAGGAGATCTTGACCGTCTCGCCGACCTTGATCGACCCGGAGTCCGGGGCCTCCAGGCCCTGGATCATCTTGAACAGCGTGGTCTTGCCTGCGCCGTTGGGGCCGATGACGCCCACGATGCCGTTGCGCGGCAGCGTGAAGGACAGGTCGTCGATGAGGACCTTCTCGCCGAACGCCTTGGAGAGGTTGTTCACCTCGACCACGATGCTGCCCAGACGCGGGCCCGGCGGGATCTGGATCTCCTCGAAGTCGAGCTTGCGCATCTTCTCGGCTTCGGCGGCCATCTCCTCGTAACGGGCGAGGCGGGCCTTGGACTTGGCCTGGCGGCCCTTGGCGTTGGAGCGGACCCACTCCAGCTCGTCCTTGAGCCGCTTGGCGCGCTTGGCGTCCTTCTGGCCCTCGACCTTGAGACGGGACTGCTTGGTCTCCAGGTACGTGGAGTAGTTGCCCTGGTACGGGTAGGCGCGGCCGCGGTCGAGCTCGAGGATCCACTCGGCGACGTTGTCCAGGAAGTACCGGTCGTGGGTGATCGCCACGACGGTGCCCGCGTACTTGGCCAGGTGCTGCTCCAGCCACTGCACGGACTCGGCGTCCAGGTGGTTGGTGGGCTCGTCGAGCAGCAGCAGGTCGGGGGCCTCCAGCAGCAGCTTGCAGAGCGCGACGCGGCGCTTCTCACCACCGGAGAGGTTGACCACGGGCCAGTCGCCGGGCGGGCAGCCGAGGGCGTCCATCGCCTGCTCCAGCTGGGCGTCCAGGTCCCAGGCGTTGGCGTGGTCCAGCTCCTCCTGCAGCTTGCCCATCTCATCGAGCAGCGCGTCGGAGTAGTCGGTCGCCATCAGCTCGGCGATCTCGTTGAACCGGTCCAGCTTCGCCTTGACCGGGCCCACACCGTCCTGGACGTTCTCCAGCACGGTCTTGGACTCGTCCAGCGGGGGCTCCTGCAGCAGGATCCCGACCGAGTATCCGGGCGAGATGTACGCGTCGCCGTTGGACGGCTGCTCCAGCCCCGCCATGATCTTGAGCACGGTGGACTTACCGGCACCGTTGGGTCCCACGACACCGATCTTCGCGCCGGGCAGGAAGTTCAGGGTGACGTCGTCGAGGATCACCTTGTCGCCGTGCGCCTTGCGCGTCTTGCGCATGGTGTAGATGAACTCAGCCAAGAGAAACCGTCCGGCATTCGATGTGTGGGCAGATACACCCCATCTTGCCAGCCGTCCACCCCCGGGCGGAAACGAGTACCCGCACACCGCCCCGCACCCCGCTGACCAGCGCCCGCGCGGCGCCCGGATCCGGAGACGGATCACGGACGGTCCCTACCGAGCCGCACCCGGGCCGGCGGGGCTCCGCGTCGGTGGACCGCCCGGCCGGGGCGGCCGGCGGTCCGGTGCGGGCGACGTCCTCATGGGGGCGCGCTACGGCGACGGTCCGCCCGTAGGGCGGGCGGCCGGAGGAGACGTGCCGCAAAGCCGGGCGGAGGCGTTCCCCCGACCAGGCGACGGCCCGCTGTGCCAGGACTCAGCGGCCCTTGCGGCGCGGGGCGTGCTTGCCCGGGGCGGGTTCCTGGGCGTCGTCGGGCGGGGGCGTCCCGCCGTCCCCGAAGTCCGGGGCCTGGAAGGGGTTCGTCGCCGGGGGCGGGGATGCCGCGCTCACGGAGCGCGGTTGCCCTTCCGGGGCGGAGAACAGCGACGTCGAATCGATGAGAGGTGTCCCTTTCGTCTCGGACCCCGGCGGGGCCTGCCGTGCCGTGAACCGGCACGGCGGTCCTACAGCTTGGTCATCTTGCTGTACGGGCTCGGGATCCGCAGCTGCGTGGACCCGAAGTCCACCAGCGCCGCGGTTCCCTCGTCGATGCCGATCACCCGGCCGAGGCCGTAGATGTCGTGCGTGACCTGGTCGCCCACGGCGAAGACCTTCGGGGCCGGCGCGACCGGCGCCTTGAAGGGGCTGGTGGGCAAATGACGCTTCGGTGCAGGAGGCTTTGTCATTGCCCCCAGTATGCACCCGCGAAACGCGGCGGCGACCGGCTCCCGGGGCACACGAGGCGGATCGTCGCGCCCGGACCCCGCGAGGGGGCCCGTCCTGCCCGCCGGAGGCCGGACGGGCGGGGCTGCCGCACGGGAGGCCGTGGGCCCCGTACCCTTCGTGTTGTCTATGGCGTCACATAGAGGGCGCCAAACCTGGAGGCAATACCTCGTGCTGATCGCTCAGCGTCCGTCACTGACCGAAGAGGTCGTCGACGAGTTCCGCTCCCGGTTCGTGATCGAGCCGCTGGAGCCGGGCTTCGGCTACACCCTCGGCAACTCGCTCCGCCGCACCCTCCTGTCGTCGATCCCGGGTGCCGCGGTCACCTCGGTCCGGATCGACGGCGTCCTGCACGAGTTCACCACCGTGCCGGGCGTCAAGGAGGACGTCACCGACCTCATCCTCAACATCAAGCAGCTCGTGATCTCCTCGGAGCACGACGAGCCGGTCGTGATGTACCTGCGCAAGCAGGGCCCGGGGTTGATCACCGCCGCCGACATCGCGCCCCCGGCCGGTGTCGAGGTGCACAACCCCGACCTCGCGCTCGCCACGCTGAACGGCAAGGGCAAGCTGGAGATGGAGCTGACCGTGGAACGCGGTCGCGGCTACGTCTCGGCCGTGCAGAACAAGCAGGTGGGCCAGGAGATCGGCCGCATCCCGGTCGACTCCATCTACAGCCCGGTGCTCAAGGTCACCTACAAGGTCGAGGCGACCCGTGTCGAGCAGCGCACCGACTTCGACAAGCTGATCGTCGACGTCGAGACCAAGCAGGCCATGCGTCCCCGTGACGCCATGGCCTCGGCCGGCAAGACCCTCGTCGAGCTGTTCGGTCTCGCCCGCGAGCTGAACGTCGACGCCGAGGGCATCGACATGGGCCCGTCCCCGACGGACGCCGCCCTCGCCGCCGACATGGCGCTGCCGATCGAGGAGCTGGAGCTCACCGTCCGCTCCTACAACTGCCTCAAGCGCGAGGGGGTTCACTCGGTGGGTGAGCTCCTGGCACGTTCCGAGGCGGACCTGCTCGACATCCGCAACTTCGGTGCGAAGTCGATCGACGAGGTCAAGGCGAAGCTGGCCGGCCTGGGCCTGGCCCTCAAGGACAGCCCGCCCGGATTCGACCCGACCGCCGCCGCCTTCGGCGCGGACGACCGCGCGGACGCGGGGTTCGTGGAGACCGAGCAGTACTGAGTCCCGGGCCCCGGGTCCCGGGCGCCGGGACCTGAGTCCTGGGTCCTGGGTCCTGAGTCCTGGGTCCTGAGCATGTGAACAGCCCCCTCGGAGATCGCTCCGAGGGGGCTGTTCGCTGCTCGTCGCGCGCCCGCGGGGCGAACGGCGAAGGGGGCGGAGGTCTGTCGACCTCCGCCCCCTTCACTCATGAGCGGCCTGTGGGGTCAGTTCACTCGGCGGAGGGGGCCGCCTTCTTCTTGCGGAGGAAGAACACCGCGCCGCCACCGAGGACGACCAGGGCGATCGCGATGCCGGCGATCACCGGGGTGGCGCTGCTCGAACCGGTCTCGGCGAGGTCACCGCCGGTCGTGGAGCCGGTGTCGGCCGTGCCCTCGGAGGAGCCGCCGGCCGAGGCCGGGCTAGGCGAGGAGGACGGGGTGTCGCCGCCGCTGCCCGCGGTCTCGCAGTCGAGGACGCCCTCGAAGGTCTTCTCGAAGCCCTCGGGGCCGGTGATGGTCACCTTGTAGGGCTGGTCCTCGGCCACCGGCACGGTGATGGTCTCGGACTTGCCGGCCTCGACCGTGTACTCCTTGTCGGCCAGGTTGAAGGTGAACGGCTGGTCGCCCTCGTTGGCGGCCGTCACGTCCAGGCCGTTCTTGGCGCAGTTGACCTCGGCGGAGACCGCCGGGATCGGGCCCTTGGCGGCCCAGGTGCCGGTCGCCGTCGCGGAGACCGAGCTGTCGCTGGAACCGGCGAGGATCTGGACCTGCGTGGTGCTGTCGATGCCCGTGAAGGCGCGGCCGACCGGCAGCTTGGTGTTGGCGGTGGCCGTCAGCGAGGTCGTCCCGTCGGCGGTGCCGGCCGCGACGTCGAAGTAGAGCTCGTCGCCGTTCTTCGCGGAGGTGACCGCGGTGCCGTTCTTGTCGGTGACCTTGACGCCGGAGGGGTTGCTGGGCGCGGGGCTCACCTGGACGGTGGAGGCGTTGGTGTTGACCTTGATCGGACCGAGCAGGTCACCGGCCTTGCCGGAGACGGCCGGCGGGTCGAGGGTCAGCGACGCCGCGGGCTCCTTGAGGTCCTTGGCGTTCCCCTCGAGCCAGTCCGCGAGCTGCTCCGCGAGCGGGTCGACGGCGGTCACGTCGGCCTTGTCGGAGAAGCGCCAGATGGCCACCTGGGTACCGGCGGCGGCGAGCTCCGGGGTCAGGGCGCCGTCCTTGATCCCGGCCGTCTTCTGCAGTGCGGAGAGGTCGTCGACCTGGGGGTAGGAGTTCTGCAGGATCCAGTTGATCTTCCCCGCGTCGACGTTGTCGTGCAGGCTCGACTGGTCCCAGGAGACTTCCTTGTACTTGGCCTTGGTCTGGGTGGGGTTCTTGATGTCGATGCAGTACGTCTGGATCGTGCCGCCGCCGTCGACGGACATCTCGAAGAGGCCGGCGCTGACCTTCTCCGGCTCCTTGCCCTTCTCCTTGATCTCGGCCTGGGCGGCGGTCTTCAGACCACCGAGGGTCGCCGTCGCACCGGGCGCGGTGGGGGTCGCGTCGTCCGCGATGGCGGACCCGGCAGCGGCTATGGAACCAGTGGCGAGGAGCCCGGAGGCCACCATCGCGACGGCAAGGCGGGCAGCTCCCCGCCTCCGTACAGTGAACATGAATTTCCCCTCCGTGCGAGGCTGGTCGTGGGGTGGGCCTCGCCGACAGCTGTGGATCCCCGCGGAAAGCCGGGGTATCGCTGAATCCTAGGAACCAACCGCACCAAAGCCACCGGGATTCACGGCCGCCCGAGAATTCGAATCGCAATCGTTACCCGCGCGTAGGCATGAACGTGAAATTGTCGATAAATCATCGACACTTTCCCGCGGGGCGAATGCCCAGCTGTCCGGCTTATCCGGACAGTGCGGCCGGCGGATCGCCCACGAGCGACTCCCCGGCACCCCCGGAATTCGGAACCGTGAGTTCCGGCCGGGCCGCGGACAGCCGCCGGAACGCCGAGGTGCCCCGCGTCAGATCGTGGCCGCAGGCGAACGCGTCGACGTCGGCCGAGATCCAGTGCCGCCCGTCGCGCTCCTCCTCACGCACCCTCAGGCGGCCCTGGACGAGCAGCGGTTCGCCGACCCCGACCGAGGCCACGACGTTCTCCCCCAGCTGCCGCCAGGCCCACACCGTGTAGAAGCTGGTGTGCCCGTCGGACCAGCCGCCGCGCTCGCGGTCCCAGCGGCGCGCGGTCGTCGCCAGGCGGAACCTGGCGACCGGGACACCCGTGGGCGTCTTCCGGAATTCCGGCCTGGTGGCGACATTCCCCACGACGGTGACCAGTGTCTCGTTCATTGCCGATGTTCCCCCGTTGTCGTCGCCGGCCGGCGGCCCCCTGCCGCCGGCCCCGCGATGGCTCCATGGTGCGCCCTCCCCGCCCCCCGTGGAGAAATCGGATTCAACCTGTGGATTACTGACCCGTTGTGGACAACTCCGTCACCCGGAAGTGGTTTCCGGCGAGCACCCCGTACTGCTCCCGCACTTCCCGGTAGCGCAGCAATTCCGCCGCCAGCGGTTCCAGCACCCGCGCCCGCCCGCAGTCGGCCGCCGCGTCGGCCATCCGCCGCTCGGCGGCCTGACCGTGCCTCCGCGCCGGGCCGCGGGCCGCGAACCGGCTCACCCGGGTGAGCAGCGGACCGCCCAGGGCGCCCACCGCCAGCAGCACGGGAGGCAGCCACCACGGCAGACGCAGCGCGCCCGCGGCCGCCACCGTCCCGGACACCAGCGCGGCCGTCGCGAGCAGCGCCAGCAGCCACTGTGCCGTACCGATCGCCGACCACCACCGGGGACGCGGCGGCTCGTCCGGAGCCGCCCGTTCCACCGCCGCGTCCAGCGCCTCCGGAAGCGTGCGGCCGCCGCGCCGCGCCGCCTCCCGCACCGCCTGCGCCCACGGAGCGGGGAGCCCCTCCACGGCCTCCGCCGCGACTGCGCGCACCGCCTCGTCGACCGAGGCGCGGGACGCCGACAGCGCCGGACGCCGGCCGTCGAGGCCGTCGTCGTCCGGCTCTCCGCCGCGGACCCGGCGCAGGTGCCGCCACGGGGTGCCGCACGCCTCGTCGGCGGCCCTGGCCCAGGCACGCTCCGCCGCCCGGCCCGCCGCCGCGGCGCCCACGGCGTGCGCGAGGCTCGCCGTGAAGTCCTCGCGGGCCCGGTCGGTGAGCCCCGCCACCGCCTCGGCGACGTACAGCGGGCGCAACCGCTCGGCGAGACCGTCCACGTCCGCGGACAGCCGCCGGCTCGCGGCGGCCCGTTCGGTCACGACCTGTGCGATGGCCGCCCTCAGCTCCGCGACACCGTCGCCGCTCAGCGCCGAGACGGCCAGCACCATGGCGCCGTCCTCGCCGTGCTCGCCGACGGCGAGCCCGTCGTCGTCCAGCAGCCGCCGCAAATCGTCCAGGACCTGCTCGACGGCCTCCTCCGGGAGCCGGTCGATCTGGTTGAGGACGACGATCGTCACGTCTGCGTGCCCGGCCAGCGGCCGCAGGTAGCGCTCGTGCAGGGCGGCGTCCGCGTACTTCTCGGGGTCGAGCACCCACACGATCACGTCGACGAGCTTGAGCACCCGGTCCACCTGGTCCCGGTGGGCGGTCGCCGCCGAGTCGTGGTCCGGCAGGTCGAGCAGGACCAGGCCGGCGGGCCCGTCGTCCGTGCGCTCCGCGCCCTCGTCCAGGACGCTGTGCCGGGCGAACCGCGCCTTGGGCGCGATGCCGAGCCGGTCCAGCAGCCCGGAGGCGCCCCGGGGGTCCCAGGCGCAGGCGACCGGCGCGGAGGTGGTGGGACGGCGGACGCCGATCCGCGACAGGTCCAGCTCCGTCAGCGCGTTGAACAGGGACGACTTCCCGCTGCCCGTCGCCCCCGCCAGCGCCACCACCGTGTGGTCGGCGGAGAGCCGGCGCCGGTCGCCGACCCGTTCCAGCAACTCCCCCGCCCCGTCGAGCGCCTCGTGGCTCACCCGGGTGCGCGACAGCCCGAGCAGTTCCGACAGCGCGTCCACCCGCTCCGTGAGCACCTGATCACCTCTCCTGCAGTCCGTACGACTTCTGCACGACCGAAAGCTCCGCGATCAGCGAGGCCTGCTGGCCCGCCGTCACATCGAGTGCGTCCACCGGGAGCACCCGCAGTTCGCGCTCCGCGTCGAGCACGTCGCCGACGAGCCGGTCCAGCTCCTCGCGCGCCCGGTCGCCGGACCGCAGCGCCGCGTGCGCCCCGACGAGGGAGGCGAGCCGCTCGCCCGCGACCGTTCCCTTGCGGCCGCCGAGCACGGCGACGGCGATCAGCGCCGCCGCGTGCTGGGGGTCCACTCCGTCGGCGCTCCCGCGGACCGCCTGGTGCGCCAGGCGGTTCACCGTGAACCCCCAGGTGTCCACGGCGTCCTCGATCCGCTCGGCGGCGTCCTCGGCCGCCGCCTCCGGGTCGGTGTCCTCCGCCAGGGCGGTGCCCGCGCGGTCGCTGCGCCAGGCGTCGAGGGTGCGCTCGTCCGCCGTGGCGACCTCCGTCCGCAGCAGCGCGGCCAGGCTCTCGGCCAGGGCGGACAGCAGGGCCGCCGGGCCGCAGTCCGGGTAGCCGCGCCAGCTGGCCAGGGCCTCCCCGGAGAGCGGCGCCCCGGCGTCCACGGCCTCCTGGACGCGCGACTCGGCCTCGTCGTAGGCGTCGTCCACCCGGCGGGTCAGGCGCACCGCCGCGGAGTGCTGCGCGGCCGAGGCGCCGGCCAGTTCCGGGAGCCGGTTGCCGAGCGACCCCAGGACCCCGGACACGGTGCGCCGCGCCGCCTGGTGGCGGGCGGCCGGGTCCTCGGCGCAGTGCGCCAGCCAGCTGCCGAGTGCCGCCACCGCGGTGTGCGGCAGCAGGCCGCCGGCCCCCGCGGACTCGGGCAGCTCCGGGACGGTGAACCGCGGCACGTCCCCGAGCCCGGCCCGGGTCAGCAGGGCCGCGTAGTGCTGGGAGACGTCCTCGGCGATCTGGTGCGGCACCCGGTCCAGGACGGTGGCCAGGGTGACGTCGTACTCCTTGGCCGTACGGAGCAGATGCCACGGCACGGCGTCGGCGTAGCGCGACGCGGTGGTCACCAGGATCCAGATGTCGGCGGCGCAGAGCAGTTCGGCGGCGAGCTCGCGGTTGCGGGAGACGAGGGAGTCGATGTCGGGCGCGTCCAGCAGGGCGAGGCCGCGCGGCAGCGTGTCGTCGGTCTCCAGGCGCAGCCAGAGCCTGGTCTCCTCCGCCTCGCGCTCCTCGTCGCTCCCGTCCGCACCGTCCTCCCCGTCGGCGTCGGCGGCGGTCCGGGGCCGCGGTGCCCAGGCGCGGGCCAGGCCCGGCAGGACGCGCGGGTCGGCGAACCACGCGCGGTCCTGCGGGTGGCACACCAGCACCGGGGTGCGGGTGGTGGGGCGCAGCACGCCCGCGTCGCTCACCCGCCGTCCGATCAGCGAGTTCACGAGGGTCGACTTCCCCGCCCCCGTCGAGCCGCCCACCACGGCCAGCAGCGGCGCTTCGGGTGCCTTCAGCCGGGGCACCAGATAGTCGTCGAGCTGCGCCAGCAGTTCCAGTCGTGTGCGGCGGGCCCGCTCGGCACCGGGAAGGGGAAGGGGAAAACGCGCGTCCGCGACGCGGTCGCGCAGAGCCGACAGCGCGTCGAGGAGTTCGGGCCGTACATCCAAGATCGCCACAGTGGCAGAATGCCCCATTTTGATGGGTTTTTGAAGCGTATTCCGCCTAGTTCACGCCTTTCGGCCCGCAAGAAGCCCGGAACGGGACAGAAGGGCCGGAAGAGACACCGGCATAACGAGTGCACAACAGCCGCCGACTGAGGCGCCAAAACTGGTGCGACATTCGCACCTGCCTGCGATTATCAGACCGCTTCACCGAACCTACACAACGTGTCATGAAGGCGAAGCAACCGGCCGCACATGAGCCTCGCCCTATCCTTGTCCCCGGCAAGGTCACGGAACCGTCGACACAAGGGGCGGGTTCGGTCGCGGCCAACGTCCGGCCCCCGTAGCTCAGTGGATAGAGCAGGCGCCTTCTAAGCGCTTGGCCGCAGGTTCGAGTCCTGCCGGGGGCACCCACTGCGCCCCTCCCTTAGGGAGGGGCTTTTTGCTGGTCGCAGGCCTGCCGGGGCGAGCGCCGCAGCGGTCGGGGCACCTGCGCGTGATCGCGGGGGCGCCCCGGTGCCGTCCGGCCGCCACCGGGCTCTCGCGGGCCGCTCCGACGCGCGGGGGCCGGGGTTCCGGCGGGCGGGACGCGGACTCCCCCGGCCTCGATCCGGGTCCCGTAGTCCCCGAGCCGACCCGCGGCACAACGCGCGTAGGTGGCAGGCGAGACGGGGCCACCGGTGCCCGTCCGCTCGGCGCCGCGGGCCCGCGGAACACCCGCCCCACGCCACCGGCCTGGGCAGACACTCCGCAGGTCACGGCCACGATCGCCGAACGGCGGGGCACACTCGCCGGCGCGGGGGCCCGCTGCCGAGCGGTGCGCGGGGCACGGCGGGAAACCGCCCCGCGAGGACGCCCCGTGCTGTCCGGGGACGAGCGGATCCGCGGGGCTCGGGCCCCCGGCTTCCCCGTACGGCACGGCACGGGTGCCGCCCGCTCGGCGCGCAGCCGCCGGGCTCCGCCTGATCAGCCCAGTTGCTCGGCCAGTCCGACGATGATGCCCTCCGGGCCGCGGAGGTAGCAGAGCAGATAACTGTCCTCGAACCGGGCGATCCCGCCCAGGAGTTCGGCGCCGTGCGGGCGCAGGCGGGCGACGGTGTCCTCGATGTCGTCC
Organism: Streptomyces sp. NPDC008238; assembly: GCF_042956445.1. Classification (NCBI taxonomy): domain Bacteria; kingdom Bacillati; phylum Actinomycetota; class Actinomycetes; order Kitasatosporales; family Streptomycetaceae; genus Streptomyces; species Streptomyces sp. NPDC008238. The sequence continues at coordinate 345,784 of NZ_JBIBGK010000004.1, forward strand.
ACGGCGAACATGACGCGGTGCGTGCCCAGGACGTTGTGCGGCCGGTCGCGCGGCCCGGCGCTGATCGCGGCGGGGCTGCGGTACTTCGCCAGCTCGAGCCGGCTGCGGCCGTCCGGGGTCCGGACCATTGCGATGTCGCAGTGCACGCCGTCGAGTCCGGTGCACTGGTCGGCGAAGGGGCCCTGGACCTCCGCCCTGCCCTCCAGCTCCATGCCGAGCTCCACGAAGAACGCGACGGCGGCGTCCAGGTCCTCGACGACGATGCCGACGTTGTCCATCCGCTGAATCGCCATGCCGGTCTCTCCCTCTTCCTCGTGCGGCCGGTGCGGCCGCTGGTGTCCCTGGGACGGAGCCGATCACACGTCCTCGACATCCGCGGACCGCCGGACCCGGGGGGATCCGTCCGGAGGCACGAACCCGCCCGCCAGGGTAGGCGTGCCCGGCCTGAAGCTTGCCGCCCGCAGTGCTACGGCGCCGGTGGACGTCGTGGCCGACCGTGGTCGGGTGGGGCGTCCACCGGCGGGGCTGTGGTAGCTGCCGGGGTCCGGGTCAGATGACGGTCAGCGTCAGGACCGCCGTGTACGTGCCGGGCGGCGTGGAGCTCGGGGCGTCGAGGTCGAGGCCGGCCCCGACGTCCGTGGTGCCGGGGCCGACTCCGCTGGCCAGCGTCCGGACGTCCTTGAGCCCGCTGCCGTCGCCGGGGGCGACCGGGGCGCCCGCCGTGACGGACCGGACGTTGCCGCGGTCGACGATCGCGGGGGCCCAGGTCAGGCTGCTCCCGTCGAGGACGCTTCCGGCCTGGCCCCTGAAGTCGCCGACCTGGCCCGTAGCCGTCCAGTCGATGTTGCCGGGGCGGGTGTCCGTGACGGTGACCGGGGTCATCTGCCCCGTGGTGTGCAGGTACTCGCCCGAGGGGTCGAGCTGCGGACCGGGCAACTCGACGTGCGCGTCACCCGCCACGGAGATCAGCAACGCCCCCGGCGCGAGGGTCGTGGTGATCGACTGCGTCCGGCCGCCGGGGACGCTGCCGTCGCACGGCGTGCTGCCCACCCGGTCGCAGGGGGACGGGTAAGGAGCCGTCAACGCCAGGGTGTTGGTGCCGTCGGTGGAGAAGGTGGGGTTGTGGCAGCCCTTGATGTCGATGCTCTGGACGTCGGCGCCGGGAATCCTGCGGACCTGGTTCAGGCCCGCCTGGACGAGGTTGATGGGCAGTGGCGAGTAGCCCAGCTTGCTCACGTGCTGCTGCCCCTGGCAGAGGAAGTAGTACGCGAAGGCACCGAGGGACTCGCCCTTCTGCAGGGTGAAGTTGCGCTCCACCTTGGTCGGGACGATCGCGTAGCCGTACCCGGAGAGGGGGTAGGCGCGCGGGTCCGTGCTGTCGTAGACGCCGTCGAGGGCCTGCGTCAGGTAGTCGGGCGAGGAGCTGTCCTCGTTGATCCGCGCCTTCAGCAGGGCGACCGCGACGTTCTGCGCGGTGGGCGCGACGTAGTACCCGGCCTTGTTGAGCACCTTGGCGACGGGCGACCTGGTGGTGATCGCCGCGTAGGAGTACTCGACGTACGTGATGGCGCCCTCGTTGCGGGACTGCGCCACGTAGCCGGCCACGCCGTTCGAGCCCGCCTGGCTGACGAAGCCGCTGCCCTGCGCAATCGGGTAGTTCGAGGTCATCCCGCAAGGGGTGCTGCGGCCGGCCCTGCGGCAGTAGTCGTCCCACAGCGACGGGTACTGCTTGCTCATCCAGGTGCTGAACTGCGCCGTGGTGCCGGAGCCGTCGGAACGCACCACCGGGACGACCGGACGGGAGGGCAGCGTGGCGGCGAGCCCCGGGTTGTCGGCCTTGATGGCGGGATCGTTCCACTTCGTGATCCGGCCGGTGAAGATCTTGGCGATGACCTCGCCGGACAGCCGCAGGTCGGTGACGGGCCGGCCGCCGATGGTGAGGTTGTACATGAACGACGTGCCACCGGCCACGATCGGCATGTACGCGTACTGGCGCGACGGCGGCGGGTCGGCGACGCCGGAGTCCTCGAGGCCGTAGGGGATGTCGGAGACGGCGAAGTCCACGGTGCCGTTGCGGAACTGGGTGCGGCCGTCCCACGAGCCCGTGCCGTTGTAGTTCACGTGCATGCCGTCCTGATGGACGTTCGCCGTCCATTGGTTGAGCGCGTTCTGGCTCCAGGTCGACCCGGCACCAGAGATCGGCACGTGTGTCGCGGCGGTCGCCGGGGTGGCGCCGAACAGGAGGGCGGCCAGGAGGGAGAGGGCGGTGACGATGGTCGGGCGTGCGAAGAGTGCCGGACGCGGGCCGGGCATGGCGGGTGACTCCTGATCGGTGTGGAGGGGTGCGGGCCGTGGTGGTGGGGCGGTTGCGGGTGACCGGAGGGCCTGGGGTGGGCGCGCCCGCTCATGCGCGCTCGACGTCCCGGCGCGGACCCGCACCGACCGGAACGGTGCCGCTGATCGCCGACCGCTTGCCATGAACCGTCGTTCCCCCCTGTCGCGGGGCACGGTGTCCGTGCCCCGGGCGCGATCGAGGGTCACTCCCCGTGCCCGATCGCATCGCGCAAGGATGCGCGGCCGGCCGCAACCCGGGGCGGCGGAAAGGTGAAGGCCGAACAGCGAACGCACCAACGCCGGGACCCCGGTGGCCCGGGTCCGCGACGGCGGCCTCAGCCCGTCACGCGGTCGATCGTCTCCAGGACGTCCGCCCAGGGAAGGCCGCGCCCGCCGGGCGCGTCGCCCGGTTCCGGCACGGGCCGTACGTCCGGGTCGGGCAGCAGGTGGACGCCCGCCGCGCGGAGGGTCGCGAGGTGGCCCGGCCACGCGGGGTGGCGGGCGTGGGCCGCGCTGACGACGGGGACGGCCACGAGTGGCACGTGCGGGGTGCCGAGGACCTCGGCGAGCAGGGTGAGGGCCTGGTTGTCGGCGATGCCGAGGGCGAGCTTGGCCAGGGTGTCGGCATCGGCCGGAGCCAGCACGCAGCAGTCCGGGTCCGGATGGGGCCGCGGCTCGCCGGGGAGCCGCGACCGGTCGCGTACGGGCAGGCCGGTGGCGTCGCGCAGCCGCCCGGTCTCGCCCTGTTCGCGCAGCCGGAGTGCGGCGGCCGGGGTGAGCGTGACGGCAACGCGCCAGCCGCGGGCGATCGCGGGCAGCACGAGTCCCTCGCGCAGGGTCTCGGCGCCGTCGGCGGCCGAGCCGACGACGGCGAGGACCCCGCGGGCCGGCCGTGCCCGCGGTGGGGACGTGTACGAAGGCATGACCACCCCTTACCCGAACCGGCCCTCCACGTAGTCGGCCGTCCGCGGGTCGGTCGGGCTGCCGAACATGGCCGTGGTGGGGCCGTGCTCCACGATGCCGCCGGGCGTGCCCTGTTCCGCGAGGAAGAAGGCGCACTGGTCCGAGACGCGGGCGGCCTGCTGCATGTTGTGGGTGACGATCACGATCGTGACCTCGTGGGCCAGTTCGCGGATCGTCTCCTCGATGCGCCGGGTCGAGGTGGGGTCCAGGGCCGAGCAGGGCTCGTCCATGAGCAGCACCTTGGGCCGTACGGCCAGCGAGCGGGCGATGCACAGGCGCTGCTGCTGACCGCCGGAGAGGGCGCCGCCGGGCTGGCGCAGCCGGGCCCGGACCTCCTTCCAGAGGCCGGCCTTGGTCAGGCACTCCTCGACGAGGTCGTCCTTCAGGGAGTCGCGGACCCGCTGGCCGGTGAGCTTGAGGCCCGCGGTGACGTTGTCGTAGATCGACATCGCCGGGAAGGGGTTGGGCTTCTGGAAGACCATGCCGATGCGGCGGCGGGCCTCGGTGAGGCGGCGTCCGCGGGCGTAGATGTCCTCGCCGTCCAGCAGGACCTCGCCGGCCAGGGATGCGGAGGGCACGAGCTCGTGCATGCGGTTGAGGGTCCGCAGGAAGGTGGACTTGCCGCAGCCCGAGGGGCCGATGAGGGCGGTGACCTGCCCGGCGGGCATGGTCAGGGAGACCCGTTCGAGGACCTTGTGGTCGCCGAACCAGCACGAGATGCGGCGGGCGTCCAGGGTCGCGCCGGCGTGGGCGTCCTCGGTGATCGGCGGGAGCGGGATGGTGGTCTCGGTCACGAACGGGTCCTCACATCAGGTTGGGCAGGAGCAGTGCCGCGTGGTCCGCGACGAGGAGGCCGAGCAGGCCGAGCACGGGGACGCCGACGACCCAGGCGTGCCGCCGTCCCCAGCGGGCGTGGGCCCAGGCGAGACCGGCGGCGGCGAGGAGCATGGCCTGGCCCCACAGGACGACCGGCAGCCAGGCGGACTCCTGGACGGCCATCGCGGCCTCTTCGGCGGGCAGCGCGCCGGCCGGAACGGCGGGGGCGGAGGCGGGCTGGACGTCGGACATCAGGTCCGCGTCCACCCGCAGGATGCCCTTCGGCATGAAGGGGGTGCCCTCGGCGGTGATCAGCGTCAGGCGGCCCTTGCCGGCCGCGGGCGGCGCGGGCTGGGGGTCACCGGCGCGGCGGACCGCGGCGACGCGGTAGCGGTGCACGCCCTGACCGGTGGTCACGGTGAGCTGCTCGCCCGGGTGGAGACCGCCGAGGTGCCGGAACGGGCCGCCGTAGGTCGCCTGGCGCCCCATGATGACGCTGACGCCGGCCTGGCCGGGCAGCGGGGTGTCGCGGCGGTGGCCCGGACCGCGGGTCAGGACCTCCGAGGTGGTGCCCTCGCCGACGACCTCGCGCAGGCCGAGCCCGGGGACGGAGAGCACCGCCACCGGGGTGCCGGAGGTCAGCGGCTTGAGGCCGTCGCCCGAGCCGCCCACGGGTGCCACGCCGTTGGCGAGGTCGTTGCGCAGGGCGGCGTAGTCGACCTGCTGGTCGCGGGCGTGGCGGACCTGGCCGAGCAGGCCCACGTCCACGACGAAGCCGAGGAGCAGGGCCGCCAGGATGCTCAGTGCCGCACCGGTGACCCGCAGGCCGGGGCCGGCCGGACGCGTGCGCGTCCGGCCGGCCGGCGGCCCCGGCGGGGTGCGGTCCGCCGGCCCGTCCCCCGAGGGGGCGGGCCGGTCGTGGCCGGGGGCCACGCGGACCGGGGTGCCGAGCTGGGTCATCCGACCTTCACCGACTTGGAGGTGGCGCTGCCGTTGGAGTAGCCCGACCGCTTGGCGGTGATCTTGACCGCGACGCGGTGCCCGCGGTCGGACTTGGTCAGCACGTAGGTGGAGTGCGTGGCGCCGCGGATCACCTTGCCGTCACGCCGCCACTCGTAGCTGTAGGACGTGGCGGAGGGCTTCCAGCTGCCGGCCTTGGCGGTGAGCCGCTTGCCGACCTTGGCGGTGCCGCTGACGGTCGGCAGCTTGGTGTACTTCAGGGCCGGGCCGACGGCCACGGTCACCGCGGGGCTGGTCGCCGCGGTGCTGCCGGTGCTGTTCTTCGCGGTGATCCGGCAGGAGACCTTGTGTTTGTAGTCGCTCGAGGTCAGGCCGAAGGTCTTCGCGGTCGCGCCGCTGATGACCTTGCTGTCGCGCAGCCAGCCGTACGCGTACGAGGTCGCCCCGCTGAACGTGGCGGAACAGGTCACCTGCGAGGCGACCTTGGCGGTGCCGGTCACCTTCGCGGCGGTGACGACCACCGGGGGCTTGACCTTGACCGTGTACGGGAGGGCCGCCGAGACCGAGGGCTTGTACGCCGCCGCGTCGGCCGGGGTGAACGCCGCGGTCAGCGTGTGAGTGCCGACGCCCAGGGCGCCGGTGCTCAGCGAGGCGGTGCCGTTCGACACGGTGACCGGCGAGCCTATCTGGGCCGAGCCGTCCAGGAAGCGGACCAAGCCCGCGGCCGCGGCCGGGGCCACCGTCGCGGTGAGCTTCACCGCGGTGCCCTGCACCACCGGGCTCGCCGGGGAGGCGGCGAGGGTGGTCGTTGTGGCGGCCTGGGTGGGGGGCGGGGTGCTCTGGTACGTGGTGTCGGAGGTGAACCAGACGGCGGTGGTGAAGTCGCCGTACGTCGCCGACCCGAAGGCCTTGCGGCAGGTCAGGGTGAAGTCGTAGCGGCCCTTCAGCTCGTCGAAGCCCGCGTCCTTCGCGTAGTCGCGCATCGTCTGCATCAGCGGCACGGTGAAGCCGCCGCCGGGGGCCCCGGGGTAGATGGCGATCTCCGAGTTGCCCACCACGTTCTGGCCCTCGGCCGGGAAGCCCGAACCGGTCACCTTGACGATGAGGTTGGTCGCCTCGTCGGGGCACGGCGCCGACGTGGTCAGCGACATCCCCGACAGGTCCGTGCCGGTGGCCGGCGCGACCTCCATGGAGCCGATGACCTCGGCCCTGGCCGTCCCGGCGACGGCGACGGCGATGCCGCCGGCCGCGAGCGCCGAAGCGAGCACCAGCGAGAGCCGCCGGCGCACGGTCGTGATCTTCATGGTCGTTCCCCGCCGTCTCAGTCGTTCGAGGAGTCGGAGAAGGACAGCAGGCCGCGGCGGCGCGCCTGCCGGACGACCACGGTCCCGGCCCCGACCAGGGCGGCCGCGGCGGCGGCCAGCCAGCCGGCGTCGGCGCCGGTGGCGGCCAGCGAGCCGCCGTCGTCGCCCGACGCGCCGCCGTCGACCTCGGTGGAGATGCCCTCCGAGCCGCCGTCGGTCGTGTCGCCACCGGTCGTGTCGCCACCGCTGGTGTCCGTCGGGTCACCGGTGTCGGTGGGCTCGCCGGTGTCCGTCGGGTCACCGGTGTCCGTGGGCTCGCCGGTGCCGGTCGGGTCCGTCGTCGGCGTGGTGGTGTTCGACGGGGTGGTGCTGGGCGTGGTGCTCGGGGTGGTGCTCGGGGTGCCGCCCGCGGGGTCGGTGTCCTGGTACGCGGTGTTGGAGGTGAACCAGACCGACCCCTTGTAGTCGCCGTACGAGGTCTCGCCGAACGCCAGGCGGCAGGTGACCGTGAACTCGTAGCGGCCCTGGAGCACGTCGAAGCCCGCGTCCTTCGCGTAGTCGCGCATGGTCTGCGACAGCGGAACGCGGAAGCCGCCCTCGCTCGCGGGGTAGATCTCCTTGGACGCGTTGCCGACGACGTTCATGCCCTCCTCGGGGAAGCCCGAACCGGTGACGGACACGATGACGTTGGTCGCCTCGGCCGGGCACATGCCCGAGGTGGTGAGGTCCATCCCGCTGGTGTCCGTGCCGGTGGCCGGGTTCACCTTCAGGGTGCCGATGGTGTCCGCGTGCGCGGAGGTCGAGGCCATGATGCCCACCGCCCCTCCGGCCAGGACGAGCGAGCCGAGCGCGGCCGCGGTCGAGCGGTGCAGACGTGTGAACGACACTTTCTTTCTCCTCATTGCTTGTGATGGACGTGGGTGACGGGTACTCAGCCGGACGTGTCCGCCGACGCGGTGCGTCCTCTGCGCCCGCGCACCCACTGGGCGGCGCCCGCCAGGAGCACCAGGAAGGCGACCGCGAAGCCGCCGAGCGACCAGGCGGCGAGGGAGCCGCTCCCGTCCCCGGCCGGGTCGGCCGAGGCGGCGTTCACCACGCCGGTGACACCGCCCTGGCCGGGCGCGCCGGAGGCGTACGGGGAGCCGGAGGGCACGGTGCCCTGGCCGCCGGCCGGGGCCGACGGGCCGGACCCGCCAGGGGTGGACGACGCGCCGGGACCTGCCGTACCGCCGGGCTGGGCGGAACGTGCCGCCCCGGGGTTCTCGGGGGTGGCCCGGGTGCCGTCCGTGTAGGAGGTCTTGGAGGCGAAGCGGAGCGAACCGCTGAAGTCCCGCAGGCTCTTGAGGCCGAAGGGGGCCTCCAGGCAGCTGACGGTGAAGGTGTAGGTGCCGCGCAGGGTGCTGAAACCGGCGTCGAGGGCGTAGTCCTGCATCGTGTACGTCAGCGGGACCACGGGTCCGCCGCCGGGCGCCGACGGGTAGGTGCCGATCTCGGAGTTGCCGACGACGACCTTGCCGTCGCGGGGGAATCCGGCGCCCTTCACCCACGCGATGAGGTTCCGCGTCCCGTCCGGGCAGGGCCCGGCGGCGGTGAGGGTCATGGGCTCGGTGGCGCTGCCGTGCTGCGGCGCGACCGTGAGGCCGCCGCGCTCGGCGGCGTGGGCCGCGGGGGCGCCCGCCCACAGCGAGAGGGCGGCCAGCACCATGGCGACGGGGGCGGAGGCGCGCGAGGCGGGGGCCGGCTTCTTCGGCGAGGCCGCGGCGGTGCGCGCGGCGTCCGGGCGCTGACCGCGGCGGCGGCGCCTGCGGCGGACCCACCACACGACGGCCGCCACGACGACGACGAGCAGCACGGCCAGCAGCGACCAGGGCACCGCCCAGAAGCCCTGGGTGCGGGTCAGGCTCGGCAGGTCGGGGATCGCGACGTCACCGCGTACGGAGACCGCGTCGACCGAGACGGTGGTGGCGTCCCGCACCGTGGGCAGGACGCCGGTGGCCGTGACGCTGATCCTCAGCGCGTTGCCCGGCAGGATCTCGGCGAGGTCGCGCGAGCCCTTCACCGTGGCGATGCCCCCGAACGCGTCGTGGACGCGGACCGTCTGCTCGGCGGCAAGCCGGACGTTGCCGGAGTTGCGCACGGTGTACGACACCGTCGCGGTGCCGGTCCCGAAGGGGTTGGCCGTGCCGTGGTACTCGGTGTGGACGTCCTCGACGTCGAGCAGCGGCCGCAGCCGGCCGGCCACCCGCAGGTACATCCGGGCGCCGACGCGCTGGTCGACCTGGACCCGGTCGCCCTTGGCGCTGGTGCGCACCGCGGACAGCGAGGCGACGATGCCGGCGGGATGGTCGCCGGGGCTCACGGTGCGGGGCACGGTCAGCGTGAAGGGGACGATGACGCGGGAGCGGGAGGCCACGGTCACCCGGGACCTGCCGAGCTTGACCCAGGTGCCGGCGTCGGCGGACTTGGTGGCCCGCGGCAGCAGGTCGAAGCCGCCCTCGGCGGAGTTGACGGCGTCGGCGGCGTAGACGTCCAGCGTCAGCGGCTCGGCGCTGTAGTTCCAGATGGCGATGTGGTCCCGGATGACGGCTCCGGGGGTCACGCCGTACGAGTAGTGGGGCCGGCCGTCGGGCTTGTCGGCCGTCGACGGCTGGACGCCGAAGGTGGTGCGCCCGTTCGGGCCCGCGCCGGGTCGTGCGGTGGCCGCGTGCGAGGCGGCGGCCTGCGGGGTGGCGGCCGACGCCGTTTCGGCGGCCGGGAGTACGGCGAGGACGCAGGCGGCCAGGACGGCGGCGATACGGCGGGCTGATCGTGTGATCATGTCAGGTCGTCCGATCGGGCGCGGGTGGGACGGGGTGGTACGGGGGGCCGCGGCAGGGTGCCGGGGCACATGGCCGTGCGTGCGGACGGGCCGGACCCGGGAGCCGGGACGGGCATCGCTGCCCGTCCCGGCCCGGGCCGGCCCCGGGGGCGTCAGCGCCCCTCAGGCCGTCCGCCGGCTCAGATGGCCGTCAGGGTGAGGGTCGCGGTGTAGGTGCCGGCCACGGTGGAGGTCGGCACGTTCAGAGCGAGGTCCGCACCCAGGTGCGCGGTACCGAGGCCGGTACCGGTGGCCAGGGAGCGGGAGGCCTTCAGACCGCCCTGACCGGCGTCACCGGAGGCGACACCCTGCGCCGCGGCGACCGCGGAGCCGGCGGTGACGGTCTGCGCCGGGGCGTGGTCGACCACGTTCGGCGTCCAGCCCAGGTTCTGGCCGTTGATGGCGTGCGTGCCACCGTCGGAGAAGTCGGTCACCTGGCCGCTGACGCTCCAGCCGGGGTTGCCGGCGCGGGTGTCGGTCAGGGTGACGGTGTTGATGTCGCCCGCGGTCGTCAGCAGGTCGCCGTCGGCGTTCAGCACCGGCGACGGCAGGGTGACGTGCGGGTTGTCGACGCTGATGACCAGGGCGCCGGACTCGACGGTGGTGGTGATGTCCTGCGAGGCGGAGACGCCCGCGAAGTCACCGATCAGGTACGGCACGGCGCCGGAGTCGGAACCGGTGTAGGCCGCGGAGTTCGCCGGGACGAAGGTGGCGGAGAAGGCGTGCTCACCCTTGTCGAGGCTGCTGGTGGTGTAGGAGGCCTGGCCGCCCGAGACGGGGACGGTGGCCAGCGTGGTGGTGTTACCGCCCACGGTGTCCTGGAACTTCACGGAACCGGCCGCGGCGGCGGGGGTGACCGTGGCGTTCATGGTGACCGGGCTGAACTGCGGCGTGGTGTCGGACGGCGAGATGGCCAGCGAGGTCGTCGTCGCCGTCGCCTGCGGGGCGTTCACCTTGTACGCCACCGCGGTGGAGGCGGACGGGTTGTACGCCGCGCCGGTCGGGGTGAACTCGGCGGTCAGGTCGTGGTCGCCCGCGGCCAGCGCGTTCGTGGTGAGGACCGCGGTGCCGGCGGAGACGGTGACCGGGGAGCCGAGCGCGGTGCCGTTGTCCTTGAACTGCACCTTGCCCGCGGCGGCGGCCGGGGCCACGTTCGCGGTCAGCGTGACCGTCTCGCCCTCGGTGACCGGGCTGGCCGGGGAGGCCGCGAGGGAGGTGGTGGTGTCGGTCTTCACGCTCGGGTCGGTGTCCTGGTACGTCTCGTTGGACGTGAACCAGATCGAACCGGTGAAGTCGCCGAAGTTCGAGGAGCCGAAGGCCAGGCGGCAGGTGACCTTGAAGGAGTACTCGCCCTTCAGCTCGTTGAAGCCGGCGTCCTTGGCGTAGTCGCGCATGGTCTGCGTCAGCGGGATGACCATCCCGCCGTCACCGGAGATCGGGTAGATCTCCTTGGACGCGTTGCCGACGACGGTCTGGCCCTCGGCCGGGAAGCCCGAACCGGTGACGGACACGATGACGTTGGTCGCCTCGTCGGGGCAGGCGCCCGTGGTGGTCAGCGCGATGCCCGTGGTGTCGGTACCGGTGGCCGGGTTGAAGGACAGGCTGCCGATCTCGGCGGCGTGCGCGGCGGGGGCCGCGATCAGGCCGGCCGCGCAGGCGGCGACGAGGCTCGCGAGACCGCCCGCCATGGCCCGCGAGAGCTTGTTCTTGAACACTGTCGTGTTCTCCCTCTTCGGAGGTTGCGAAGGTGACGGAAACAGCAGGGCGTGATCAGGGGGTCTGCTTGCTGGTGTCGCCGCAGTTGGCGTTGGCAGCGAAGCCGTAGGTGTTGATCACGTCGGTCTTCTGGCAGATCAGCGAGTTCGAGCCGACGAAGACCGTGCTCCACGGCGCGGTGCCGACCTTGCTGGTCGGGATCACGTTGTAGACGTCGCGCTTCACACCGAAGTTGCTGTTCAGCACGGTCGGCGCGAGACCGTCGATGGTGCCGAGGACGGCCTTGCCGCGGAGGTCCGCGATGGTCTGCGTGGCCTGCGAGCTGTACTGGGCGATGGAGAACGGCACGATCGACTTGTCGTCGAGGACGCGGCCGTCGTGCTCCTGCACCGGGTTGCCGTTCTTGGCGTCCTTGATGCAGGGGTAGACGCCGTTCTTCACGTCGGTGTCCGAGATGCCGACGGTGGACTCCCAGAAGCTGCGCGTGCCGGAGCCCGCCTGCGGGAGGTACGCCGTCATGGTGAAGTTGGGAGCGGTGCCCACGTAGTCCTTGTTGCAGGTGTAGATCTGCTTCAGGTCGTTCAGCGTGAGCTTGCGCGGGATCTGGCTGGAGCCGGTGATCGCGTAGGTCACGCCGTCCACGGCGAACGGGACGTAGGTGAGGTCCGGGTCCACGGCGCCCAGGTTGAGGCTGGAGGACCGGGCGAAGTCCAGGCAGTTGTCGCCGGCCTGGAGGGAGGCGACCAGGGCGTTGCGGCCGGCACCCGAACCGTTCGGGCGGTCGATGGTGCAGGCGGCGCCGCTCTTGGTCGAGATCTTCGTCGTGCCGGTGGCGTCGTAGGAGCCGATGACCTTCTGGCCGCCGATGGTGATCGACTGGGCCATGCCGTTCATGACGTCCTGGGTGGTGTCGGAGCCGACACCGGACAGCTGGCGGAAGGCCGGGGCACCGGAGGGGTCGGCGACGGCGACGCTGCCGCAGACGGTACCGGTGAGCAGGCCGGCGGCGCCGATGACGGCCACTGCGAACTTGCGCATGTTCACTTGCGTTTACCTCTCGGATAGGCTTGCGCCGGGTGGTGCCCGGCACGGTTGTTTCAGACAGTTCGTTGGCGCGGACCTGTCGTGGTCTCGGGTTCGGGCATCACCCCCTCGGCTCTCGTCCGGACGTGCCCTTCGCACGCCAGGTCTGGAAGCCCGCCGCGAGTCGCGGCGCCACCCTCGGCAGGAGGGGGCCGCAGACCGCCGCGACGAGCCCGGCGGCCAGGGCGACCAGGAGGACGTAGCGCATGGCGCCCAGCGCCCATGCCGGAGTGCGGCCCAGCGGGCTCTCGGCGGCCACGGGGACCGGCGGCGCCGTGGACGCCTGGGTGCTCGGCGGGGGCGAGGACGGCGTCGTGGAAGGCGTGGTGCCGACGGTCTGACCGCCGCCGCTGCCACTGCCGCCCGAACCGCCGCCCGTGCCGTCGGAGGTGTTCTCGCCCTCCTCCTCGGGCACGGAGGGGCCCGACCGGGACACGACGGCGTCGGCGGCCGACTCGGTCTGCTTGCGCAGCGACGCCGGCAGCGGGGCGTACCCCTCGGGGAGCGTGCCGGGGGTCACTCCGGGCGCCTGGCCCTTGCCCACGGCGTACCGCAGCAGCGCGGCGTAGTCCCGGCCCTCCTGCTTGCTGAGCCTCTCGGGGACGGTGGCGGCGTAGGTGAGGACCGTGAGCGGGTAGGCGTTCTTGGCGGCGGCCCTGGGGTCGCTCACCATGACGCCGCCCACCGGGCCGGCCTTCATGCTCTTCTGCGCGGCGAGCATGGCCGCGTCGGTGGGCGCCACGAAGGCGCCGGAGGCGTTCTGCAGGTTCGCCGTCACCAGTCCGTACCGCCGGGCGGTCGGGGTGTCGGTCACCGCCAGGATGGCCCGCCTGCCCGCCGGCTGCGGGGGGTCCTTCTTGTAGGCGGGCGGCTGGCTGGTCGGGTCCCAGTTGCCGCGGGCCAGCGTGTCGCCGCGGGCGGCGGAGCGGGCCGCGTTGCGCAGGTCGGTCGCGTAGGGGTGCTTGTCGAGGATGCACAGCGGCTGGTCCGGGTGGTCCTCGAACTGCTGGCAGTACGGGTCGCTCTTCGGGAAGTTGTCGACGGGCAGGTCCAGGTCCTTGTAGTTCGGGTTGACCGTCATGCCCGAGAAACCCGGGTCGCCGTGGCTGCCCTTGTTGTCGGGCGTGCCGTCGAGGAACTCACGGGCGGCGGGGTCGCTGTCGATCCAGCTCCACAGCTGCGCGGTCGCGTCCGAGAGGGGCTGCGGCACCAGCGCGTCACCGAGGGCACCGAGGAAGTCCAGATCCTTGTACTTCGGGTTGTACTTGATGAACTCCGGATCGTGTCCCAGGTTGTACGGGTTCTTCGCGGTGCTCTCGGCGAAGCGCGAGTTGCCGTCCTGGTACGACTCGGTGAGCAGTTTGGCGACCAGCCGCGGGGTGAGGTTCAGCGACTCCAGCCGGAGGCCGTTGTCCGCGCGGACGTCCTCCGGCGCGGAGGACGCCGCATGGCTCTCGATGAAGAAGCCGAGGGTCAGCCCGGACAGGGTGACCGGGGCGTAGACGGGCTTGGCGTCCGGGGCGAACGTGGACGGATCCGCGGCCCGGTTGAGGAACACCATGCCCGGCTCCTCCGTCGACAGGTTCTCCCGGGCGCCGGCGTCGCCCGCCGGCGCGAACCCGTAGATGGTCTTGTTGCCGGTCTGGCAGAGGGTGGGCTGCCAGCGGTGCACGGCCTCGGCGACCATCTCGGTGCCCAGGGTGGGACGCTCGGCCGCGCCGATGGGGCAGTACGTGCCGGTCCGCTCGAAGCGCAGGGGGAAGACCAGGCGCTCCTTCCAGTTGGTCGCCGACAGCGGCGAGGACTGGAGCAGGCCGTCCGACTGCGCCTTGTACGAGGTCCCGTCGACCTCCGTCTCGCCACGGGGGACGACGACGAGCCAGCACGAACGCGCGCCGGACTTCCCCTTCGGGACGTCGCCGCAGCCGAGGCCGGGGGCCTCCGCCGCGGTCTGGACCTCGAAGTAGACCTCCCCGGTCCCGTTGGAACCGGTGCGCGCGTAGGGCACCTCGTTGGTGGTGTTCGAGTCGAAGAACTCATTGGTGTTGCCCTTGTCGAACACGTCCCCGCTCACGGCGCGGAAGGGCGCGAACGAGATGCTGCTGCCCGAGGCGGGCGGCGGCAGCGTCTGCGCCGGGTCCTTGAGGCCTCCGTAGCTGAGCTGCCGGGTGTTGGTCCAGGCGCCGGCCGCCTGTCCGCCCGTGCCCGCGCCCAGGTCGGCCGAACCGCCGAACTGGCACTGCTCGGGGCTCGGACCCGCGGGGTCGTCGCCCCAGCACTGCATGATCTGCAGGTAGTCGGCGGGGTACTTGCTGTCGTCGACGGTGGGGACCGCGCCCTTCCAGCTGATCTTCACGACCTGGTTGACCAGGCTGCTCGTCTGGTCGACGGTCACCTTGAGGTCGGCGAAGTCCCCCTTGCCGGAGACGGTCATCCCGGAGCCGGAGTCGGCCTGGGAGACGGTGGCGGGCGCCGCCGCCGCGGCCATCACCAGGGCGCAGGCGACGAGTACGGCGCGGTGCGCCGCCCGGCGGAGACGCGCGGGGATCACGACCGCCTCCGCTTCGGGTTCAGGAGCGACGTGAGCAGCGGCGGCGCGACCGTCAGTGCCAGCAACAGCACCGCGGCGAGCACCATTAGGGCGGTGCGCGTGCCGCCGCCGATGCTGCTCGCGGTGGTGACCGGCGTGGAGTACGCGCCGTCCTCACCCCCGGAGGCGCCCGTCGAACCGTCGTTGGCGACCACCTGTCCGGTGTCGGGGTCGACCGAGGGCGACGCGTTCGTGCCGCCGGCCGATGTGCCGTCCGAGTTCCCGCCCGACGTGCCCGTGGCGGACCCGCTCCCGCTGCCGGACGAGCCGGCGGACGTACCGCTGCTGCCGGAACCGCCGGTGCCCGAGCCGCCCGACGAGCCGGAACCGCCCTTGACCGTGGTCGACGTCGTGTTGCCGCCGGTGCCCGTGGCGCACTGGCGGCCTCCCTGCTTGTCGCAGGGCTGCGGGTAGGGCGCGTTCTTGGCGAGGGTGTTGGTGCCGTCGGTGGAGAAGGTGGGGTTCTGGCACTTCTTGACGTCGATCGACTCGACGTCGACCCCGGGGATGCGGCGGACCTGCGCGAGGCCGGCCTTCACCAGGTTGATCGGCAGGGGCGAGAACCCGAGTTTGCCGACGCTCTTCTGGCCTTCGCACAGGAAGTAGTAGGCGAACGCACCGAGGGTCTTGCCCTTCAGCTCGCTGAAGTTGTTCTCGACCTTGGTCGGAATGATCATGTAGCTGTAGCTGGACAGCGGGTAGGTCCGGCGGTCCGTGTCGTTGTAGACGCCGTCCAGCTTCTGGGTGAGCGTCTTGTCGTCGATCTGCGCCTTCAGCAGCGCCACGGCCACGTTCTTGTCGGTCGGCTCGACGTAGTAGCCCGCCTTGTTGAGCACCTTGACGACCGGGAAGTGCGTGGTGACCTTCGCGTAGGAGTACTCGACGTACGTGATCGTGCCGACGTTGCGCTGCGCGGCGACGTAGCCGGAGACGCCGTTGGAGCCCGCCTGGGCGACCACGGAGGATCCGGAGATCTTGGGGTAGATGGACGTCGTGCCGCACGGCGTGCTGCGGCCGGCCTTGCGGCAGTAGTCGTCCCACAGCCCGCCGTACTGCCTGGCCATCCAGGTCGTGAACTGCGCGGTGGTGCCGGAGCCGTCCGAGCGGACCACGGGGACGACCGGACGCGCCGGCAGCGACGCGGCGAGTGCCGGGTTGTCCTTCTTGATCGCCGGGTCGTTCCAGGTCTTGATGACACCGGTGAAGATCTTGGTGATGACCTCGCCGGACAGCCGCAGGTTGGTCACCTGCTTGTTGCCGATCTTGAGGTTGTACATGAACGACGTGCCGCCGGCCACGATCGGCATGTACGCGTACTTGCGGCGGGGCGGGGTGTCGACGACGCCCGAGTCCTTGATGCCGTAGGGGATCTCGGAGACGGCGAAGTCGACGGTGCCGTTGCGGTACTGGTTGCGGCCGTCGGAGGAGCCGGTCCCGTTGTAGGTGACCTTCATGTTGTACTGCTGGACGTTGGCCGTCCACTGGTCCATCGCGTTCTGGCTCCAGGTGGAGCCGGCGCCCGCGATCGGGACGTACGTCACGGCGGCCGCCTCTTCGGCGACGGGCAGCGAGGCGCCGAAGAGCAGCGCCGCCAGCATCAGGGCGAGGGCTGTCAGAGCTCTGAAGCGGGAACGTTCGGACGGTGCCGGACGTGCTCCGGGCATGGCGGGTGACTCCTGATCGGTGCGGTCGGTGCCCTGGTGGCGGGCGGGGTGGACGGTCACGGCTGGGTCCCGGTCGCGGACGTGGACTGCGCGAGCGGAGCCGGCCGGCGGTTCATGCGCTCCGCGTCACGGCGGGAGGCCAGCACCCGCCGGTGCTGCTGCCCCCGGGACAGCTCACCCGCGCCGCGGCCGCCGAGGACGCGGGCCAGCAGGAAGAGCAGCAGGACGAGCGCCATCAGCAGCCCGGCGCAGCCGAACCCGCGGGCGATCATGTTGGGCTGGGGAGAGGCCACCAGCTGGAAGGTGGCCAGCGGCAGCGAGACCTGGGGCCCGCTCAGCGGGTCGGCGTTGAGCGAGGGGTTGGCTCCGGCGGTGAGCAGCACCGGGGACGTCTCGCCGATGCCGCGGGCGGTCCCGAGGATCACCGCGGTCGTCAGACCGGAACGGGAGGTCGGCAGCACGACGGTCCAGATCGTGCGCCACTGACCCGAACCGAGCGCGTAGGAGGCCTCGCGCAGGGAACCCGGCACCAGCCGGATGACCACGTCGGCCGCGCGGATGATGATCGGCAGCATCATCACGCTCAGCGCGAGCCCGGCGGCGAGGCCGGACTTCTCGAAGTGGAGAATGAGGATGAAGGTGGCGTAGATGAACAGGCCCGCCACGATCGAGGGCAGCGCGGTCATCGCCTCGACGACGGTCCGCACGAAACGCGCGTAGGTGCCCGGAACCTCGTTGAGGAACACCGCGCACAGCAGGCCCAGCGGCACGGTGATCGCCAGCGCGGTGCTGATCTGCTCCAGGGTGCCGACCATCGCGTGCAGCACGCCGCCCTGGGTGAGCGGGGCCAGAGGGCCCGTGCCGCCCATGTTCTGGGTGAAGAAGTTGAGGTGCGCCAGCGCGGGCCTGCCGCGGTACAGGGCGTATCCGACCACGAAGAGCAGGGCCAGCAGGAGCAGCATCGCCAGGCTCTGCCAGATGACGGCGGCGACCCGGTCGCGCACCGCGACGCGGTTCTGGTCGAGGGAGACCAGCACCGCGTACAGGGCGACGAAGAGTACGTAGGCGACGACCACGAAGCCCAGCAGCGAGTCGAACGGGGCGATCCAGCCGAACAGCACGAACGTCAGGGCCACGGATCCGGCCAGTGCGCCGCCGAGGGCCAGCCGGTCCTCTGCCGTCACGGGCGAGGTGCTGCGGCGCACCTCCGGCCCGGCGTCGTCCTCGCGGGTCGGTGTCGTCGTCCGCAGTGTCTTGAGGAGATCGGTCATTTCAGGCCTCCGCCCCCGCACCCGAGCGGCTGCGCGCCACGATCGAGGAGGCGATGAAGTTGACGATGAGGGTCATGATGAAGAGGGCGAGGCCCGCGGCCATGAGGGCCGACATGCCGAGTTCGCTCGCGGATCCGTAGCGGAGGGCGATCAGCGACGACACGGAGATGGCGCCGTTCTGCAGGATGTGCGGCTGGATCTCGAACACCGGCGAGATGATCATGTAGACCGCGATGGTCTCGCCGAGTGCCCGGCCGAGACCGAGCATCGTCCCGCCGATCACGCCGCCGAGCCCGAAGGGCAGGACGACGGAGCGGATCATGCCCCACCTGGTGGCACCGAGCGCGAACGCGCCCTCGCGCTCACCGGGCGGTGCCTGGGAGAACGCCTCGCGCATGACGGAGCAGGCGATCGGGGTCACCATCAGCGCCACGACCATGGCGGCGATGAAGGTGGAGGACGTGTAGACCGTCATGCTCGCCAGCGGGTTGTCGGGCTCGGCCCCGTTGACCTTGAAGATCGGGATCCAGCCGAAGTACGTGGAGATCCAGCGGGAGAGGCCGACCACGTGCCCCTGGAGGAAGAACGCCCCCCACAGGCCGTAGACCACGCTCGGCACCGCCGCCATGAGGTCGACGAGGCTGACCAGGAACCGCTTCAACCGTCGCGGGGCGTACTCCGAGATGTACAGCGCCGTGCCCAGCGCCAGGGGCAGGGCGAAGCAGATGGCGACCACGCCGATCAGCACCGTGCCGGTGAGCACCGCCGCGATGCCGAAGTGGTGGGAGTCGGGCTCCCAGGCGGTGGTGGTGAGGAAGGAGAAGCCGGCGACGCTCAGCGCCTCCCACGCGCGGTAGGTGAGGAAGAAGCCGACCAGCAGCATGATCGCGAGCACCGCGGCACCGCTGCCGCGGGCGACGAGGCGGAAGACGCGGTCGGCCGGCTCGGGGGACGAACTGATGTCGCGCGGTACGTCCTCGGCGGCGGGGCCGGGCTCCGTGCCGGTGAGATCGGGAGCGAGTGCGGTCATCGTGCCACCGCCCCGAGGCGGGAACCGGCGGTCGCCGCGGGCGCCGCGGATGCGGCGGTAGCAGTGGGTACGGCGGTCGCAGTGGGTACGGCGGCTGAGGCAGCGGCGGGTCCGGCGGTCGCGACGGCTGCGGCGGTCACGGCCCGGACGGGGGTGTCCCGCCGGGGCCCGCCACGCGGTTCCTCCGGTTCTCCTCGCGTAGACCCCGGGGACGACGACGCGCGCAGGCCGCGCAGCCGCGGCCGGTGGGCCGTGCCCTCGGTCATCTCGGCGACCGGGACCGCGGCCAGGAAGCGCCCGAGGTTCTGCTGGCACTCGCGCAGGCGGTGGTACGTCCGGCCGGACACGGCGACGTCCTTGCCGCCGAGTTCGACGCGCCACGTCCAGGTGCCGCCCGCGTGGGCCATGGACAGCTGCGCCCGGACCTGACCGATGTGCTCGCGGAGCATGAGCACGGCGGCCTGGCACTCCGCGAGGGAGGCATAGGTGACCGCGCTGCGGCCCAGTTCGCGGTTGTTGGCGCCGACCAGGCGCCAGCCGATCGCGGTGGCCCGCACCCCGGGACGCTCGTCCCGGTCGCCGCGGTCGTCGCGGCCCCGGCGGTCCGGGCCGTCGGGTCTGGCTCCCCCGCCGGGTCTCGCGGTGCGCGGAGAGCCGTCCGGGGCGTGCCCGGAGTCCTCCGGGTCCACCGGTCGCGCAGGCGATGAGGCCTGTGGCAGGGACCTGCCATCACCGTGGGCCGACATGTACAGAACGCGTGGCCGGACCATGGCGGCCGACCTCCCTCCCCTTCGCGCCGTTGTGCCCCAGGCCGAAATGCATCCTCAGGCGGCACTGAATGTCGCGGCCCATGAGGGGATCGCGCTCAAGGAAGAGTGAAGGCCGAACGGAGAGAAGATGAACGAGACGTGCAGGTCCACGCAAGGTAATCAGGATCAGGGCAACGGTGACACTCCGCACCCGAATCGGGGTCCGTGGTGGGTGCACGTAAACGGACGGTCCACACATCACGCCCCATTGCGACCGGGAGAACCTACCGGCAGGCACGGGACCCGCCATCGATCGCCGCCGGCCCCTGACGTTTTTCCGCCATTTCGGATCATCCTGGAGGGTGTCGGGCCCTTATGCGGAACCTTCACGGAATCCGACCTCCGCCCGCACGGCGGTGGTTCCGGCGAGGCGCGGACGGACCCCGCGGTCCCGTCCCGCGGGGTCCGGAAGGCGAACCGGAGGTTCCGGCGCCGGAGGGGCGGCGGATCGCGCCGCGTACTCGCCCCGGCGCCAGGCCCGGCGCGGGCGAGGGGTCAGCCCGCCTTGCGCAGCACCTCGGTGATCTTGCACGTGACCTCACCGGTGAGCGCCTCGGAACCCTGGGCACTCGTCTCGGCCTGGTCCCCCGCGGCCACGCCGGTCGCGTTGGCGACGGTCTGGGCGACGGCCTCCCCGCTCGGACCGAGGAAGTCGATGGTCACCTGGTAGTCGGAGGTCTCCGAACTGTGGTTGGTGACGGCCACCTCGACACTGGGCCACTTGCTGAAGTTGTTGACGCCGCACGAGGTGATCTTCGCGTCCCCCGGGGCCGACTTCCCGCTGCCGCCATCCTCCGGGGAGGCGCTGACGGCCGAGGAGTCGTTCCCCGAACTTCCCTTGTCCGCCCCGGTGTTGAGGGCGAAGGCGACGCTGCCGCCGATGACGATGGCGACGACCCCGAAGCCGAGTATCTTCCCCGCACCCGTTTTCTTCGGCGGCCGGCTCCAGTCCGGCTCCTGTGGCGGCGGGTACTGGCCCGGCGGTGAGGCGTGCGACGGCTGAGACATGGTGAACCCCCTGAGGCTCGGATGTGAAGACACCGTGGCAGAGCTTCACCATGCGCGCAGAGACAAGAGCTGTCTGTAATGTTGCCGTGACCGATCCGGTACAGATCATTCCTGATAAGTGAGCATCAGGGGCCCGATCGGATTCGTACGACCGTGACCCGCCTGCCGTCCCGCTGCCACGACACCCGCCGCCTGACGGCCCGTCGCCCGTCGGTCACCGGGCGGAAACGGAAGGGGAGCGCCCGCACGACGGAACGGACGCTCCCCTTCGGCCGGGAAAGGCCCCGGAAGCGTCAGCCGGTCAGGCCACGGCGCGTCAGCAGCGGCTCGATGCGCGGCGCCCTGCCGCGGAAGCCCTCGAACGCGGCCATCGGGTCGACGCTGCCGCCGCGGGAGAGCAGTTCACGGCGGAAGGTGTCACCGTTCTCACGCCGCATGCCGCCGTTCTCCTTGAACCACTCCACAGTGTCGGCGTCGAGCACCTCGCTCCAGATGTAGGAGTAGTAGCCCGCGCTGTAGCCGTGGGCGAAGATGTGCGCGAAGTAGGTGCTGCGGTAGCGCGGCGGGACCGCCGGCAGCGCGAGCCCGGCCTCCTTGAGGGCGGCGGCCTCGAACTCCTCGGCGTCGCCCGGGTCGTGACCGGCCGGGATGGTGTGCCAGGCCCAGTCGAGCACGGCGGCCGCCAGGTACTCCACCGTGCGGAAGCCCTGCCCGAACCGCTCCGCGGCCTCCATCCGTTCCACCAGCTCGGCGGGCATGGGGTCGTCGGTCCGCTGGTGGCGGGCGTAGTGGGCCAGCACCTCGGGCCAGGTCACCCACATCTCGTTGACCTGGGAGGGGTATTCGACGAAGTCGCGCGGGACGGCCGTGCCGGAGAAGAAGGGGTGGCGCACGTCCGAGAACAGGCCGTGCAGGGCGTGGCCGAACTCGTGGAAGAGGGTGTTGACCTCGTCGTAGGTGAGCAGGGCCGGCTCACCGGCGGCCGGCTTGGCGACGTTCAGGTTGTTGACCACGACGGGCTTGCGGCCGAAGAGCCCGGACTGGTCGACCAGGCTGTTCATCCAGGCACCGCCGCGCTTGGAGGCCCGGGCGAAGTAGTCGCCGAGGTAGAGGCCGAGCGGCGAGCCGTCGGCGTTGAAGACCTCGAAGACCCGGACGTCGGGGTGGTAGCCGACGAGGTCGGTGCGCTCGGTGAAGCTCAGCCCGTAGACCTGGCCGGCCGCGTGGAAGACGCCGTCCCGCAGGACCCGGTCCAGCTCGAAGTAGGGGCGCATGGCGGCGGTGTCGATGTCGTACTCGGCCTTGCGGACCTTCTCCGACCAGTACGTCCAGTCCCAGGCGGAGAAGTCCTCCAGCCCGGAGGCGGCGGCCAGGGCCGCGGCCTCACGCTCGGCGTTGGCGACCGCGGGCGGCACGAGCCGGGTGAGCAGGGAGGTCACCGCCTCGGGGGTGCCGGCGGTCTGGTCGGCGACGACGTACGCGGCGTGGTTCTCGTAGCCGAGCAGGGCGGCGCGCTCGGCCCGCAGCCGGGCGAGCCGGGCGGTGAGTTCGCGGTTGGAGGTCAGCCCGCGGCCGAGCGAGGCCTCCAGCAGGCGCCGGCGCAGGTCACGGTCGTCGAGCGAGGCCAGTTCGGACTGGTTGGAGAAGTTCTTCAGGCTGAGGACGTACTTGCCGTCGTGGCCGAGGGCGGTGGCGTTGGCGGCCGCGGCGGCGACGGCGTCGGGTGAGAGCCCTGACAGCTCGTCGGCGTCGTCGAGCACGAGGGCGGCGGCCTTGGTGTCGGCGAAAAGGTTCTGCTCGAAGGCCGTGGAGGCCTCCGCGATCTCCGCGTTGAGCGTCCTCAGCCGCTCGCGGCCCTCCTCGGTGAGCTCGGCGCCCGCGCGGACGAAGCGGGTGTGGTAGCGCTCCAGCAGCCGCAGCGCCTCGGCGTCCAGGCCGAGTTCCGCGCGCCGGTCGTACAGCGCCTTGACGCGGGCGTAGAGGGCGGGGTCCAGGTGGATGGCGTCAGCGTGGGCGGCGAGGGCGGGGTTGATCCTGGCCTCGATCTCCTGGATGCCCGGACCGGTGTCGGCGCTCGCGCGGTTGAAGAAGACCTTCGACACGCGGTCCAGCAGGTCCCCGGAGCGCTCCAGGGCCACGATGGTGTTCTCGAAGCCCGGCGGTTCGGGGTCCGCGGCGACGGCCCCGGTCTCGGCGAGCTGCTCGGCCATCCCCTGCTCGAAGGCGGGAAGGTAGTGCTCCTCGCGGATGTCCGCGAACGGCGGCAGCTCGTACGGGAGGGTGCTCGGGCTGAGGAAGGGATTCGTCGAGGTCACCCCACCGACCTTACGCCCGGTGCCTACCGCCCGGAGGCGGCCTTCCCTAGGATGCCCGGATGGCAGCCACGCGTACGGACGGCCGGGTGGAGCGCGGCAACCAGACCCGCCGGCTGGTGCTGGAGCGCACCATGGCGATCGCCTCGGTCGAGGGTCTGGAAGGGCTGTCCCTGGGCCGGCTGGCGAGCGAGCTCGGACTGAGCAAGAGCGGGGTGTTCGCCCTGTTCGGCTCGAAGGAGGAACTGCAGCTCGCCACCGTGCGGGCGGCCCGCGAGGTGTACGTCCGGCAGATCGTGGAACCCTCGCGGGAGCTGCCCGCTGGGCTGGCGCGGGTGTGGCGGCTGTGCGGGTCGTACCTGGACCACTCGCGGCGGCGGGTGTTCCCCGGCGGCTGCTTCCTGTTCGCGGTGTCGGCGGAGTTCGGGGCCCGCCGGGGGCCGGTGCACGACGCCGTCGCCCAGGCCCGGCTCGAGTGGACCACGTACGTCGAGATCACCCTCGAGAAGGCCCGCCGGGCGGGGCAGCTGCGCGCGGACGCCGACGTCCCGCTGCTGGCCTTCGAGCTGATCGCGCTGATGGACAGCGGCAACCTGCAGTCGGTGCTCTTCGACGACGCCGGGGCCTGCACCCGGGCGGGCACCGCCATCCTCGACCGCCTCAGGGCCGCCGCCGAGGGGGCCGCGGGAGAGGTGTCCTCGGTGTCCTCGCTGCCCACGCGCTACGAGGGCTGACGGAGGGCCGAGGAGGGACACGGCGTCCCGCAGCCGGACCGCTTCTCCGACAATCGGTGGGGCCGGTCTTGTCTCCGCCACATTTGTCACCGTTACGCGGGCTTCACGTCACAGATGATCAACAGCCCCTTCCGCCCTTGATCGCATGTCGTTGTCCCGGCGAGGCCGGCCACCCCCCGAGGCCGGCGCATGGGAGGTGCGTGGGAGATGACGGACCGGACCCTCTGGTCGTACGCCGAGATCGCCGCTCACATCCGGGTGCAGGTCGACACCGTGCGCTCGTACCGCAAGCACGGGCACCTGCCGCCCCCCGACGTCGTGGAGGGCGGCAAGCCGTTCTGGTACGCGGACACCGTCCGTCTGTGGAGTTCGCGGCGCCCGGGGAACCGCGGGCGCCGGGAGTCCGACTGACGCCGGCCCCGCCGCCGCTCAGCCCGAGCGGGCCGGCTCCGGCACCGGCTCCGCGTCCGGCTCCGGGTGGGGGTCGTGCTCCTCCCGCACGGGGGTCCCGCCCGGGTCCCCGCCCTCGCTCAGCCCGAACCGGTCGTGCAGCGCCTTGAGCGGTCGCGGCGCCCACCAGGTGGCCCGCCCGGTCAGCCGCATTACGGCGGGCACGAGCAGGGTGCGCACCACCATCGCGTCCATCAGCACGGCCAGCGCAATGCCCAGGCCCAGCATCTTGGTGTTGGCGATCCGGGAGGTGCCGATGGCCACCATCACCACCGCCAGGATCACCGCGGCCGCCGTGATGAGGCCGCCGGTGCGGCGCACCCCGAAGACGACGGCCGCACGGTGGTCACCGCTGCGGTCGTGCTCCTCCTTGATGCGCGACAGGAGGAAGACCCCGTAGTCCATCGAGAGGCCGAATGCGACACAGAACATCAGCACCGGCAGCGTCGTCTCGATGCTCCCCGTCGCGGTGAAGTCGAGGACCCCGGACAGGTGACCGTCCTGGAACACCCACACCACCGCGCCGAACATGGCGGTGAGGCTCAGGGCGTTGAGCAGCACGGCCTGCAGCGGGATCACCACGCTGCCGGTGAGGAGGAAGACCAGCAGCAACGTCACGGCGACGATCAGGGCGGCCGCCCAGGGCAGACGCTCGGCTATGACGTCCTTGGTGTCGACCAGTTGGGCCGCGGTGCCGGTGGCGGAGGCCTTGAAGGGGGCCTCGACCGCCCGGATCCTGCCGACCAGGTCCTGGCTCGCCTCGTCCACGGACTCCGCCTTCGGCAGCACGGTCAGGTACGCCGCGCCGTCGGTGACCCTGGCGGCCTCGGCCGGGCCGGGCGCCGCGGTCCGGCGGCCCTGCGCGTACTGGCCGGCCGGGCCGTCGACGACGACCACTCCGGGCAGCGCGGACAGCCTTCCGCTGTAGTCGCCGAGTTGCTCCGCGGTGGGGCGGCCCTCGGCGAGGACCGTGATCTCGCCGCCCGGGTTGCCGGGGAAGCCGTCCCGTATGTGCTGCTGCACCACGTGCGCCTCGGCGGTGGCCGGCAGCTGACGGTCGTCGGCGGTGCCGAACTGCACCTGCAGGAAGGGCAGCCCGAGCAGGACCAGCCCGGCGACCGTGCCGATCGCGAACAGCGGGGCGCGGCGCATCACCAGCCTCGCGAGCCGTGCGTAGCCCGCCCCCGGCTCCTGCCCGGCCTGCTCCTTGCGCCGCCGCGGCAGGACGCGGCGCAGGTCGAGGGAGTTGACCCGGTGACCGAGCAGCACCAGGGCGGCGGGCAGGATCACCAGCGCCGCGGCGGCCGCGAGGAGCACCACGGCGATGCCGGCGTAGGCGAACGAGCGCAGGAAGTACTGCGGGAAGAGGAACATCGCGGAGAGCGCGGCCGCCACGGTGAGGGCCGAGAAGAGCACCGTGCGTCCCGCCGTGCGCAAGGTGGCGGCCACGGCGGTCAGCGGGTCGGCGCCGGTGTCCAGCTCCTCCCGGAAGCGGCGGACGACGAACAGGGCGTAGTCGATGGCGAGTCCGAGGCCCAGTGCCGTGGTGAGGTTCTGCGCGAAGATCGAGACGTCCGTGAAGGACGTCAGACCCCGCAGCACGGCGTTGGTCCCGAGGATCGCCACGATGCCGACGCCCAGCGGCAGGACGGCCGCGACGGCACTGCCGAACACCATCACCAGCAGCAGGAGGGTGATCGGCAGGGCGATGAGCTCGGCGCGCGCCAGGTCCTCCTGGATCGTGCTCTGCAGTTCGTGCCGGAAGGCGGCCATGCCGCCGACCTTGACCCGCACCGCGCCCTGCCCGCCCCGGAACTCGGGGGCGATGCGCTCGACCGCCTCGGCGACGGCGTCGTCGTCGCCCCCGATCCGCGCGGCGATCACGGCCTCACGGCCGTCCTCGGCGCGCAACCCGGGCGCCCGGGTGGTCCAGTACGAGGTGACGCCGGTGACGTCCTCGTCCGCCGCGAGCCGGCGGCCGAGCTCCCGTCCCGCGGACGCCACCTCCGGGGAGTCCACACCGGCGCCGCGTCCCTCGACGAGGAGGATCAGATTGGGCTGCGCATCCGGGAAGTACCGCTCCAGCGCCTCGGCCGCGTAGGCCGACTCCGAGCCCGGGGCCTCCCAGCCACCGCCGCGCAGCCGGTCCGCCACACCGCTGCCCGCGACCACGGACAGGGCGGTGAACAGCAGCGCGAGCAACAGCGTCAGGCGTGGGCGGGCGGTCATCGCCCGGGCCCAGCCCCGCGGCGGGCGCTCTCGGTTGACATCCGACATGGCAGAGGTGTCCCCTCCCCTGAGGAACCGCCGTAAAATGGCGAACACGAGCGACCACTCGCGTTTCTCCAGAATGCGAGCGACCACTCGCGTTTGTCAAAGGTGATTGGGGATTACACGTGTCTGAGGAGCAGAGGCCTCGGCGCCGGCAGGCCCGCGGCGAACGGCGCGTGGCGCAGCTGCTGGCGGCGGCCTCCGACGTGTTCTGCAAGGTCGGCTACACGGCCGCCACCACGAACGCGATCGCCCGCGAGGCGGGCGTGTCCCCCGGCACGCTCTACCAGTTCTTCCCGAACAAGGAGGCCATCGCCATCGAGCTGGGCGGCATCCTCAACCAGCGGATGCGCGAGGGGCACGGGGAGCTGTTCACCCCCGAGAACGCCTCGCTGCCGCTGCGCGAGATGCTCGAGGTCATCGTCGACCCGATGATCGAGTTCAACTGCCAGAACCCCGCCTTCCTGGCCCTGGTCCACGACAGCGACATCCCCGGCACGGTCGTCGTGGAGCACGACGCGCTGCACAGCTCCCTGCTGGAGCGCGTGGAGACCCTCCTCGGACTGCGCGCCCCCGCCCTCTCGGCCACCGAACGCGCGCGGGTGGCCTCGATGGCCTTCGGCCTGTTCAAGGCCGGCCTGGCCCTGATCCTGGCGCACGAGGGCGCCGAGCGGGAGGCGTACGTCGGCGAGCTCAAGGCCGCGCTCTACGGCTACCTCGCCCCGCACGTCGGCACCGGGCCCGTCCCGCTGGCGGAAGCCGGCCGGACCCCCGCAGCCACCTCCTGAGAGCGCGGCGCCCGGCACGCGGCCCCGCCCCCTCGCCGGCCCGCCTCAGCGCCGTAGCGCCCGGTCCGCCGGCTCCCCCCGCCGGCCGTCCTCGCCCTTCCCGGCCTCCGCCTCCGCCGCGTCTGCCCCCGCAGGCGCGCCGCCGCCGGTCGCCACCACGCGGCCGGAGGAAGCCGTGCCCTCCCCGGCCGAGCGGCGCCCGGAGAGCAGCTGCGCCACGCTGCCGATTCCGGCCACGGCCAGGGAGACTCCGAGGCCCAGCGCGACGGCGTACAGCGAGTTGGACATGGCGAGGCCGCCGAAGTAGCCCAGGCCCACCGAATACGTCGCCCAGACCGCCTCGGCCACGCCCGCCCCGATCAGGTAGCGGCCGGCCGGATACCGCACGATGCCCGCCGCGAGGCCGCCGACGACCCGCCCGCTGGGCAGGAACCGGACGGCGATGACGAAGGGCACACCGTGCCGCTCTATCCGGACGCTGGCCCACTCCAGCAGCGCACGGCGGCGCGGCCGCCGGTAGAGCCTGGTCAGCACCCGCCCGCTGACGGCCCGGCCGGTCCGGTGGATCAGCAGGTCGCCCGCGAGGGCGCTGCCGGCGACGACCAGCAGGACGAGCGCGATGGACAGCCGTCCCTGGGCGGCGAGCACGCCCCCGGTGACCAGGAGCGCCGCGTTGGGCACCAGAGGAGGCGCGGTGGTCGCGGCGAGCACCGCGTACGCCCAGAAGACGTGGCCGTCCCGCAGGTACCCCTCGAGGCCCGCGGTGAAGTCGAGGGCCGACACGATCCGTGCAACGTCCATGCGGCCGCCCCTCTTCCCGCCCCGGCCCGTCCCCGCGTCCCGTCCCAGGCCCCAACGCTCGCAGGGCCGCGACGGCGGGGGCAAGGCGATTTCACCGGGATCGGGGCATTCCCAGGGTTTTCCCGGGGGCGCCTCATCCTCAGGTACGGGGCCGCGGGGTCCGGCTGTGGCGCGGGGAGTACGCCCGGCGTACACCCCCGGTCCCGGCGGGCGGCGGCTCAGCGGCCGAGCAGCTCGCCGCCGTTGCACTGCAGGATCTCGCCGGTGATGAAACCGGCCTCCGGGGAGGCGAGGAAGAGCACCGCGGAGGCGACGTCCTCGGGCCGTCCGACCCGGCCGAGGAGGGTCCGGCCGGCCCGGCGGGTCTGCTCGGCGGCGTCGAGCCGGGCGCCGAAGAACTCGGTGCCCGCCACGGTGCCCGGCGCGACGATGTTGCAGGTCACCCCGCGCGGACCGAGCTGGGCCGCCAGGGAGTGGTTCCAGGCGTGCAGGGCGGCCTTGGAGGCCCCGTAGGAGCCCCCGCCGCGCAAGGCGGCCACCGAGGTGACGGTGATGACCCGGCCGCCCTCGGGGAGCCTGTCGCGTACGGATTCGGTCACCAGCACGGCGGTGAGGACGTTGCGCTCGAAGTCGCCGCGCCAGCGGGCCAGCACCCCGTGCGGGCCGGCGCCGATCGCGAGTTCCCGGCTGCCGGCGTTGTTGACCAGGACGTCGATGCGCCGGGGCAGCCGTGCCAGGGTCGCCTCCACGTCGTCGGGGTCGGCGAGGTCGCAGGCGACCGGGGTGACGTCGTAGCCGTGGTGGGAGCGCAGGTCGTCGGCGGTGGCGCGCAGCACCTCGCGGCGCCGGCCGACGATGGTCACGTGGTCGCCGGCCTCGGCGAAGAGGGTGGCCACCGACCGGCCGATGCCCGTTCCCCCGCCGGTCACCACGACGTGCCGGCCCACACTTGCGTTCTGCGACATCACGCTCCGCCCCTCGAGGAGGGACAGCACGTTACGGGACCTCGCTTACGCGACGGACACGGGGGTGCGCCATGATACGGATGGCGTAGAAGATACGTAGGCATGACCGAGATCACACTGGCTGGAACGTAACCTTTTGGTTTACGAGGGGGTCTAACCGAGCGAAGACACCGGGCTCCCGGCGGACTCGGTGAGATGATGAGCGGGTTGTCTTTGGGGGACAGCCCGGTCGCCATGCCGGGGCGAACTGCCCGGAGAGCTTTGAGCGGCCCTCCCGGGTGGTTTGGTCCGGTTGGGCGAGCGCACCCAAAGAACGCCCGGTACGGACCCGTGGGGGGATCCGCTCCGGGAAACGGGAGCGCCCCGTGCCGAACCCGTGGGGGGATTCGGCGCGGGGCGTTTCTCTTCGTGCGGAGCGCTCGCGTCAGCGGGCCTCGACCGGGACGTAGTCCCGCTCGACGACGCCCGTGTAGACCTGGCGCGGACGGCCGATCCGGGAACCCGGCTCGGTGATCATCTCGTGCCACTGCGCGATCCAGCCGGGGAGCCGGCCGAGCGCGAAGAGCACCGTGAACATCGTGGTCGGGAAGCCCATGGCCCGGTAGATCAGGCCGGTGTAGAAGTCCACGTTCGGGTACAGGTTGCGCGAGACGAAGTAGTCGTCGCTGAGGGCGTGCTCCTCCAGCTTCAGCGCGATGTCCAGCAGCTCGTCGGACTTGCCGAGCGCGGAGAGGACGTCGTGGGCGGCGGCCTTGATGATCTTCGCCCGGGGGTCGAAGCTCTTGTAGACCCGGTGGCCGAAGCCCATCAGGCGGACGCCGTCCTCCTTGTTCTTCACCTTGCGGATGAAGGCGTCCACGTCGCCGCCGTCGGCCTGGATGGCCTCCAGCATCTCCAGCACGCTCTGGTTGGCGCCGCCGTGCAGCGGGCCCCACAGGGCATTGATGCCCGCGGAGATCGACGCGAACAGGTTGGCCTGCGAGGAGCCGACCAGGCGGACGGTGGAGGTGGAGCAGTTCTGCTCGTGGTCCGCGTGGAGGATGAGGAGCTTGTCCAGGGCGTCGACGACGACCGGGTTGAGCTCGTACTCCTCGGCGGGCACGGCGAAGGTCATGCGCAGGAAGTTCTCGACGTAGCCGAGGTCGTTGCGCGGGTAGACGAAGGGGTGGCCGACCGACTTCTTGTAGGCGTACGCCGCGATCGTCGGCAGCTTGGCGATGAGCCGGATCGTCGACAGGTAGCGCTGCTTCTCGTCGAACGGGTTGTGGCTGTCCTGGTAGAAGGTCGACAGCGCGCTGACCACGGAGGACAGCATCGCCATCGGGTGGGCGTCCCGCGGGAAGCCCTGGAAGAACCGCTTGACGTCCTCGTGGAGGAGCGTGTGCTGCGTGATGTCGCCGCGGAAGGCGGCGAGCTCGTCGACGGTGGGGAGCTCACCGTTGATGAGAAGGTACGCGGTCTCCAGGAAGGATCCGCGTTCGGCGATCTGCTCGATGGGGAAGCCGCGGTAGCGGAGGATTCCCTGCTCGCCGTCGAGGTAGGTGACCGCGGACTTGTAGGCCGCGGTGTTGCCGTAGCCGCTGTCCAGGGTGACCAGGCCGGTGTCGGCGCGCAGCCTGCCGATGTCGAAGCCGTTGTCCCCAACGGTGCCCTCGATCACCGGGTAGCTGTACTCGCTGTCCCCGTACCGCAGTACTACAGAGTTGTCGCTCACGTCATTCCCTCACCGACGTCGTGCCTCTTCTTCGAGGTTGGTAGGTGCCCTGACTACCCCTACTGTCCCCCATTTGGCGTGGCCACGTGCACTCGGGGTCGGTCGGGGAGCCGAATGGTGGCACCCAGTGCCTATTTTGCCGCCCGCGCCAGCCGATGGTCGAGGGCCGTGAAGCGTCTGCCTGCGGAGACGGTACGGACCGCCTGGCCGATCGCCCTGCGCGAACCAACGAGCACGACCAGGCGCTTTGCCCGGGTAACGGCGGTATACAGCAGGTTCCGCTGGAGCATCATCCAGGCGCCGGTGGTGACGGGGATCACGACGGCGGGGTATTCGCTGCCCTGCGACCGGTGGATCGTCACCGCGTAGGCGTGCGCCAGCTCGTCCAGCTCGTCGAAGTCGTAAGGGATCTCCTCGTCCTCGTCGGTCAGTACGGTGAGCCGTTGCTCCACGGTGTCCAGGGAGGTGACGACCCCCACGGTTCCATTGAAGACGCCATTGGCGCCTTTTTCATAGTTGTTCCTGATCTGCGTCACCTTGTCGCCGACGCGGAAGGTCCGGCCGCCGAAGCGCCGCTCCGGCAGGTCGGGGCGGGCCGGGGTGACCGCCTGCTGCAGCAGCCCGTTCAGCACGCCGGCGCCCGCGGGGCCGCGGTGCATGGGGGCGAGCACCTGGACGTCGCGGCGCGGGTCGAGGCCGAACCGGCGCGGGATGCGGCGGGCCGCCACGTCCACCGTGAGCCGGGCCGTCTCCTCGCCGTCCTCCTCCACGAAGAGGAAGAAGTCGTCGAGCCCCTGGGTGACCGGGTGCGCTCCGGAGTTGATCCGGTGCGCGTTGGTCACCACGCCGGACTGCTGGGCCTGCCGGAAGATGCGGGTCAGCCGGACGGACGGGACGGGGCCGCCCTCGGCCAGCAGATCACGCAGCACCTCGCCGGCGCCGACGCTGGGCAGCTGGTCCACATCGCCGACGAAGAGCAGGTGCGCCCCCGGCGGCACGGCCTTGACCAGCTTGTTCGCCAGCAGCAGGTCGAGCATCGAGGCCTCGTCGACGACGACCAGGTCGGCGTCGAGGGGCCGGTCCCGGTCGTACGCGGCGTCCCCGCCCGGCTTGAGCTCCAGCAGCCGGTGGACCGTCGACGCCTCGGCCCCGGTCAGCTCCGCCAGCCGCTTGGCCGCCCGTCCCGTCGGCGCGGCCAGCAGGACCTTGGCCTTCTTCGCCCGCGCCAGTTCCACCACGGACTTGACGGTGAAGGACTTCCCGCAGCCAGGACCGCCGGTCAGCACGGCGACCTTCTCGGTGAGCGCCAGCCGCACCGCCTGCTGCTGCTCGGGGGCGAGGTCCGCGCCCGTGCGCTCGGCGAGCCAGGCCAGCGCCTTCTCCCAGTCGACGTCATGGAAGGCGGGCATCCGGTCCTCCGGGCCGCGCAGCAGCCGCAGCAGCGAGCCGGCCAGGGAGATCTCCGCGCGGTGGAAGGGCACCAGGTAGACCGCGCGGACCGGGTCGCCACCGCCGTCGGGGGCCGGCACGGGTTCGACGACCACCCCCTCCTCGCCGGCCAGCTCCGCGAGGCAGTCGATGACCAGGCCGGTGTCCACCTGGAGGAGCTTCACCGCGTCGGAGAGCAACTGCTCCTCGGGCAGGAAGCAGTTGCCGCTGTCGGTCGCCTGGGAAAGGGCGTACTGGAGGCCGGCCTTGACGCGGTCGGGGCTGTCGTGCGGGATGCCGACGGCCTGCGCGATCCGGTCCGCGGTGAGGAAGCCGATGCCCCAGACGTCGGCCGCCAGCCGGTAGGGCTGGTTCTTCACCACGGAGATCGAGGAGTCGCCGTACTCCTTGTAGATCCGCACCGCGATCGAGGTCGACACACCCACGCCCTGGAGGAAGACCATGACCTCCTTGATCGCCTTCTGCTCCTCCCACGCGGCGCCGATCAGATTGGTGCGCTTGGGGCCGAGACCCGGGACCTCCACCAGCCGGGCGGGCTCCTGCTCGATGACGTCCAGGGTGGCGGTGCCGAAGTGCTCGACGATCCGCTCGGCGATGCGCGGGCCGATGCCCTTGATCAGCCCGGAGCCGAGGTAGCGCTGTATGCCCTGGATCGTGGCCGGGAGGACGGTGGTGTAGTTCTCCACGGTGAACTGCTTGCCGTACTGCGGGTGGGAGCCCCAACGGCCCTCCATCCGCAGCGACTCCCCCGGCTGGGCGCCCAGCAGCGAGCCGACCACGGTCAGCAGGTCGCCGCCGCCCCGGCCGGTGTCGACCCGGGCGACCGTGTACCCGTTCTCCTCGTTCGCATAGGTGATCCGCTCGAGGACGCCCTCGACGACGGCCGGTCTCAACTCCCCCACGGCGCGGGCCACCTCCTCGGATCTGCGATGTGATCCGACGGTACCGCCCGGCCCCGACAGACCGCCGGGACCCTGTGGACAACTCCCCCCGACCGCCTCCCGGAATGTAACGATCCGGTTTCGTGCTCTTGCCTCGAAGCATGTAATCGATTCCAATCCTCTTTGTAATCGATTCCACGAGGAGGTGGGACGGGTGGCGAGCATCAAGGACGTGGCATCACGCGCCGGTGTCTCCGTCGCGACGGTCTCCCGCGTGCTCAACGACCACCCGGCGGTCCGCCCGGGCACCCGCACCCGGGTGCTGGAGGCCGTGGCCGAACTCGGCTACCGGCCCAACGCGGTGGCGCGCTCCCTGCGCACCGACCAGACCCGGACCCTCGGCCTGGTCATCAGCGACGTGCTGAACCCCTTCTTCACCGAGCTCGCCCGCTCCGTGGAGGACGAGGCCAGGGCGCTGGGCTACAGCGTGATCATCGGCAACGCCGACGAGCGGCCGGAGCAGCAGGACCACCACATCCGCACGCTGCTGGACCGCCGCATCGACGGACTGCTGGTCAGTCCCACCGACGGCGGTTCCCCGCTGATCCTGGACGCGGTGCGCTCCGGCACCCCGATGGTCTTCGTCGACCGCTGGATCCCCGGCATAGGCAACGACGTCCCGGTGGTCCGCACCGACGGCTGCGACGCGGTGCGCGACCTGGTCGCCCACCTCCACGGCCTGGGCCACCGCCGGCTGGCGATCATCGCGGGGCCCGCCGCGACCACCACGGGCCGCGAGCGCGTGCAGGCCTTCCGCGAGGCGCTGGCCGCCTTCGGCCTGCCGCTGCCCGACGAGTACGTCGGGCAGGGCGACTTCCAGGCCGACAGCGGCCGCCGGGCCGTCGCCCGTTTCCTCGACCTGCCGGTCCCGCCCGACGTGGTCTTCGCCGCGGACAACCTCATGGCGCTCGGCGCCATGGACGAGATCCGCGCCCGCGGCCTGCGCGTGCCCGACGACATCGCGCTCGCCGCCTTCGACGACATCCCGTGGTTCCTCCACACCGATCCGCCGATCACCGCCATCGCCCAGCCCACGGGCGAACTCGGCCGCGCGGCCGTGCGCTCGCTGATCGACCGCGTGGAGGGCAGGCCGGCGCCGTCGGTCACCGTCTCCGCCCGTCTCGTTGTCCGCCGCTCCTGCGGCGCGTCCGAAGGGAGCCCCCGTTGAGCACGAGCAGCCCCGAGCTCCTCCGCATGGAGGGCGTCCGCAAGGTGTTCCCCGGTGTGGTGGCCCTCGACGGCGTCGACTTCGACCTGCGCGGAGGCGAGGTGCACGTCCTGCTCGGCGAGAACGGCGCGGGCAAGAGCACCCTGATCAAGATGCTCTCCGGCGCTAACCGTCCCGACGGGGGCCGGATCCTCGTCGACGGCGACGAGGTGCGCATCCACGGTGCGCAGGACGCCGAGAAGCTGGGCATCACGACCATCTACCAGGAGTTCAACCTCGTCCCGGCGCTGAGCGTCGCCGAGAACATCTTCCTGGGCCGCCAGCCGCGCCGTCTGGGCCTGGTGAACCGCAAGCAGATGAACGCGGACGCCGCGGCCCTGCTGGCCCGGGTCGGCGTGGACGTCGACCCGCGCACCCCGGTCTCCGAACTGGGCATCGCCCGCCTGCAGATGGTGGAGATCGCCAAGGCACTCAGCCTGGAGGCGCGCGTCCTGATCATGGACGAGCCGACCGCGGTCCTCACCAGCGAGGAGGTCGACAAGCTCTTCCGCATCGTGCGCAAGCTGCGCGAGGACGGCGTCGGCGTCGTCTTCATCACCCACCACCTGGAGGAGATCGCCGCCCTCGGCGACCGCGTCACCGTCCTGCGCGACGGCCGCAGCGTCGCCCAGGTGCCCGCGAACACCCCCGAGGACGAACTCGTCCGGCTGATGGTCGGCCGCAGCATCGAGCAGCAGTACCCGCGCGAGCGCGCCGAAGCGGGCGCGCCCCTGCTGCGGGTCGAGGGCCTCACCCGGGGCGGCGTCTTCCACGACGTGAGCTTCGAGGTGCGGGCCGGCGAGGTCGTGGGCCTGGCGGGCCTCGTCGGCGCCGGACGCACCGAGGTCGTCCGCGCGGTCTTCGGCGCCGACCCGTACGACTCCGGAACGGTCGAGGTGCTGGGCAAGCGGCTGCGCCGCCACGACGTCAACGCCGCCATGGACGCGGGCATCGGCCTGGTGCCGGAGGACCGCAAGGGCCAGGGCCTGGTGCTGGACGCCACCATCCAGGAGAACCTGGGCCTGGTCACCCTCGGGCGCGCGACCCGCGCCGGGTTCGTCGACCGGGCCGGGCAGCGCAAGGCGGCGGACCGGATCTCCGGGCAGCTCAAGGTCCGCATGGCCGGGCTCCACCAGCACGTGCGCACCCTGTCGGGCGGCAACCAGCAGAAGGTCGTCATCGGCAAGTGGCTGCTGGCCGACACCAAGGTGCTCATCCTCGACGAGCCGACCCGGGGCATCGACGTCGGCGCCAAGGTCGAGATCTACCAGCTCATCAACGAACTCACGGCCTCCGGCCACGCGGTGCTGATGATCTCCAGCGACCTCCCCGAGGTGCTGGGCATGAGCGACCGCGTCCTGGTGATGTCCCAGGGCCGGATCGCCGGCGAACTCCCCGCGCACGAGGCCACCCAGGACTCCGTCATGGCCCTGGCCGTCGGCACAGCGCCCGCCGAGGGCGGCAACGCAACAGCAACGAAGGATGTGGAGGGCTCCCGTGGCCACTGACACGCTCAAAAGCAGTACGGACACGGGCGGCGTCGCCGCGGCACGCCGTGTGCTCCTCAACAACGGCGCGCTCAGCGCCCTGGTCGTCCTGCTCGTGGCACTGTCGTTCCTGTCGGGCGACTTCCTGTCCACGCAGAACCTGCTCAACGTCGGCGTCCAGGCGGCGGTCGTCGCCATCCTCGCCTTCGGCTCCACCTTTGTGATCGTCGCGGCCGGCATCGACCTGTCGGTGGGCTCGGTCGCGGCGCTCTCCGCGACGGTGCTGGCCTGGAGCGCTAGTTCGGCCGGCCTGCCGGTGTGGCTGGCGGTCGTGCTGTCCGTCGCCACCGGTGTCGCCAGCGGTCTCCTGAGCGGCCTGCTGATCTCCTTCGGCAAGCTGCCGCCGTTCATCGCGACCCTCGCGATGCTGTCGATCGGCCGCGGCCTCACCCTGGTCATCTCCCAGGGCAGCCCCATCGCGTTCCCCGACTCCGTCTCCCACCTGGGCGACACCATCGGCGGCTGGCTGCCCGTACCGGTCCTGGTGATGATCGTCGCGGGCGCCGCCACGGCGATCATCCTCGGCCGCACCTACATGGGCCGCGCCATGTACGCGATCGGCGGCAACGAGGAGGCGGCCCGCCTCTCCGGCATCCGCGTCAAGCGCCAGAAGATCATCATCTATGCGCTGTCCGGCCTTTTCGCCGCGGTCGCGGGCATCGTGCTCGCCTCCCGTCTCGCCTCGGCGCAGCCGCAGGCCGCGTACGGCTACGAGCTGGACGCCATCGCGGCGGTCGTCATCGGCGGCGCCAGCCTCTCCGGCGGCGTCGGCAAGGCGTCCGGCACCCTGATCGGCGCGCTGATCCTCGCCGTCCTCCGCAACGGCCTCAACCTCCTCTCGGTCTCCGCCTTCTGGCAGCAGGTCGTCATCGGCGCGGTCATCGCGCTGGCCGTCCTGCTCGACACCCTGCGCCGCCGCGCCTGACGCGCCGCGCGCACCCCGGCCCCCTCTTCTTCTCCGCACCGCACCAGCAAGGAACCCTCATGCGCACCAAGCTCATCTCCGCCACCACCGTCGCCGTCGCCGCCCTCGCGCTCACCGCGACCGCCTGCAACTCCGGCTCCGGCTCGTCCTCCGACATCAAGGTGGGCCTGTCGGTCTCCACCCTCAACAACCCGTTCTTCGTGCAGCTGAAGGAGGGCGCGCAGGCCGAGGCGAAGAAGGAGGGGGTGGACCTGACCGTCACCGACGCGCAGAACGACGCGTCGCAGCAGGCCAACCAGCTGCAGAACTTCACCAGCCAGAACGTGAAGTCGATCGTCGTCAACCCGGTCGACTCCGACGCGGCCGGCCCCTCCGTCAAGGCCGCCAACAAGGCCGGCATCCCCGTCGTCGCGGCCGACCGCGGCGTCAACAACGCCGAGCTCGCCACCACCGTCGCCTCCGACAACGTCGAGGGCGGCCGGCTCGCCGCGAAGACCCTGGCCGAGTCGCTGGGCGGCAAGGGCACCGTGGTCGTCCTCCAGGGCACCGCGGGCACCTCCGCGGCCAACGAGCGCGGCCAGGGCTTCGACGAGGGCATCAAGGCCTACCCGGGCATCAAGGTCGTGGCCGAGCAGGCCGCCGACTTCGACCGCACCAAGGGCCTGGACGTCATGACCAACCTGCTGCAGGCCCACTCCGACGTCACCGGCGTCTTCGCGCAGAACGACGAGATGGCCCTCGGCGCCATCAAGGCGCTCGGCGACAAGGCCGGCAAGTCGGTCAAGGTCGTCGGCTTCGACGGCACCCCCGACGGCCTGACCGCGGTCAAGGCCGGCACCCTCACGGCGTCCGTCGCCCAGCAGCCGAAGGAGCTCGGCAAGCTGGCCGTGCAGAACGCGGTGAAGGCCGCCAAGGGCGACAAGCTCGGCAGCCTGGTGAAGGTTCCGGTCAAGGTCGTCACCGAGAAGAACGTCGCCGACTTCTCCTCCTGACAGGCCGCACCGGTACGGCTGGACCCCGAAGGGACACGCAGATGCACGGCTACGACCTGGTGGTCGTAGGGTCGGCCAACGCCGACCTGGTGATCCACGTCGACCGCCGCCCCGCGGCGGGCGAGACGGTCCTCGGCTCGGACCTCGCCACCCACCCGGGTGGCAAGGGGGCCAACCAGGCCGTCGCCGCGGCCCGCCTGGGCGCGCGCACGGCGCTCCTCGCACGGGTCGGCGACGACGCCCACGGGCGGCTGCTCACCGGCTCGCTGAGATCGGCCGGCGTCGACACCACCGGTGTCCTGAGCGGCGGCGCCCCCACGGGCGTCGCGCTGATCACCGTGGACCCCTCGGGCGACAACAGCATCGTGGTGTCGCCGGGCGCCAACGCCCGGCTCACCGCGGCGGACGTGGCCGGGACGCGCGAGCTGCTGGCCGCCGCCAAGGTGATCTCGCTGCAACTGGAGATCCCCCTGGAGTCCGTGGCCGCCGCCGTGGCGACGGCCGCGGAAGCCGGCACGCGGGTCGTACTGAACCCCTCGCCCCCCGCCGCGCTGCCGCGTGAGGTGCTCGCCGGCTGCGACCCCATCGTGGTCAACGAGCACGAGGCACGCGTCCTGCTCGGCGCCGGGGCCGGGGACACCCCCGAGGCGTGGGCGGCGGGGCTGCTCGCGCTCGGCCCGCGCTCCGTGGTCGTCACGCTCGGCGCGGCGGGCGCGCTCGCCGCGACGGCGGACGGCACCGTGCGCATACCCAGCCCGCGCGTGTCCGCCGTCGACACCACCGGCGCCGGCGACTCCTTCACGGGGGCGCTGGCCTGGCGGCTCGGCGCGGGCGACGACCTGGTGACCGCCGTGCGGTTCGCGGTGCGGGTGGGCGCCGCCGCCGTCACGAAGCCGGGTGCGCAGGAATCCTTCCCCACCCTCGAAGAAGTGGGTCAGCTGTGAAGAAGTCCGGAATCCTCAACCGCCACCTCGCGGGCGCCCTCGCCGTGCTCGGCCACACCGACCTGGTCGTGGTCTGCGACGCGGGGCTCCCGATCCCTCCCGGGCCGATCGTCGTCGACCTCGCGTTCCGGGCCGGCACCCCGTCCTTCTCCGAGGTCCTCGACGGACTGCTGGAGGAACTGGTGGTGGAGGGCGCGATCGCGGCCAAGGAGGTCCGCGAGCACAATCCCGAGGTGACGGCCCGGCTCGACGGGGCCTTCCCCGACCTGGAGCTGGTCCCGCACGAGGAGTTCAAGGCCCGCACCCGGCAGGCCCGCCTCGTCGTCCGCACCGGCGAGTCCCGGCCGTACGCCAACGTCATCCTGCGCTGCGGCGTGCCCTTCTAGGCCGTACGCGGGGCGTACATCCGTCCGGCTGCGGTCGGCGGGCCGGGCGGGCGGATCGCGCGTAGCGTCCCGACCATGAGCGACCGACCGCTGAAGGACGAGGTGCTGGAGGAGCTGGGGGACGACCGGCTCCGGGAGATCACCGAGCTGCTCGGGACCGACGCCGACCAGGCGCAGCAGGTCGTGGGGAGCGCGGTGGCCTCGATCACCGGGGTGCTGACCGACGACGCGGTGACGCCCGGCGGCACCGCCGAGCTGTGCCAGGCCATGGAACAGGCCGCGAACGAGCCCGAGCCGCTGCCGGCGGCCGCCGTCGGCTTCGCCGGGGTGCAGGGCGGTACGGGGGCGGAACCGGGCCGCGGGGTGCTGGCGGCCGTACTGGCGAAGGTCGCCGGGCCGGCGGCGCGCGCGGTGGCCAAACGGACCGGGCTCCCGGTCGAGACGGTCACGGCGGCGCTGCAGACGGTGATCCCCGTGATGGCGGCCGTGCTGGCCCGGCGGGCCCGCGAGAAGCGCTGAGCGGCGGCGGGGCACGCGGGCCGGGCGGGTCCCGGACGACCCGGCGGACATGGCGAAAGGGGTCCGGCTCGGCCGGACCCCTTTGGCGTTCCCCTCCCTCTGCGCGATGCCCCGAGCCCCCTCCGGGCGTCACGCTCTCCCCCACTCAAGACCCGTGTGAGGCCCCCCTCTGGGTCTTGACGGTACGTAGACACACCGGCCCCGGGGATGGTTGTACGGCTGCCGGAAAAAGTTTTCAGGGATTCACCGGAGCACGTGGCGGCGGTACCTGTCGGCCGTCTCGGCCAGTACCCCGGCCCCGTCCCGGGCCCACAGCGCGGGGTTGAAGATCTCCACCTCGACCGCTCCCGTGTAGCCGGCCGCGTCCACCAGCTCGCGGAAGCCTCGGAGGTCGACACAGCCGTCCCCGAGCTGGCCGCGGCCCAGGAGCACGCCCTCCGGGAGCGGGGTGACCCAGTCGGCGAGCTGGAACGCGGCGATCCGGCCGCCGGCGCCTGCCCGTGCGATGTCCTGGGGCGCCCGGTCGTCCCACCACAGGTGGTAGGTGTCCACGACGACGCCGACCTGCCGCGCGGGGAAGCGCTCGGCGATGCCGAGGGCCTGGGCGAGGGTCGAGACCACGCAGCGGTCG
The DNA here is from genome assembly GCF_042956445.1 of Streptomyces sp. NPDC008238. Classification (NCBI taxonomy): domain Bacteria; kingdom Bacillati; phylum Actinomycetota; class Actinomycetes; order Kitasatosporales; family Streptomycetaceae; genus Streptomyces; species Streptomyces sp. NPDC008238. Next base: position 385,765 of record NZ_JBIBGK010000004.1, read on the forward strand.
GAGGCGTACATCGGGTGCAGCGGCTCGATCGCCAGCCGCACACCGCGCTCCTCCGCGTACGGGGCGAGCCCGGCGACCGCGTCGGCGACGCGTTCACGGGCACCGGCGAGATCGCGGTCGCCGGCGGGGAGGCCTCCGGAGACCAGGACGAGGGTGCCGGTGCCCAGGGCCGCCGCCTCGTCGACCGCCGCCCGGTTGTCGGCGAGGGCGGCGGCGCGCTCGTCCGGGTCGGAGGCGGTGAAGAAGCCCCCGCGGCAGAGCGTGGTGACCGTGAGCCCGGCCGCGCGCACCAGCTTCGCCGCGGCCTCGACGCCGTACTCGCGGACCGGGCCGCGCCACAGTCCGACGCCGGGGACACCGAGCGTCACCAGCCCCTCGACCAGTTCGGGGAGCGGCAGTTGCCGCACGGTCTCCTGGTTGACGCTGAGCCGCGCGAGGTCCCCGGAGGGCCGATTGTCAGTACGCAATGTCACACTCCGTACACGGAGAGAAGCCGGCGCACGCGCGAGGCGGCGAGCACCGGGTCGGGGAAGAGTCCGATCCGGTCGGCCAGTTCGTAGGCGCGGGCCAGATGGGGGAGGGAGCGTGCCGAGTGGAGACCACCGACCATCGTGAAGTGCGACTGGTGGCCGGCCAGCCAGGCCAGGAGGACGACGCCCGTCTTGTAGTGCCGGGTCGGGGCACCGAAGAGGTGGCGGGAGAGCTCGACGGTGGGGTCGAGCAGTGCCCGGAAGCCCGCGGCCCCGCGGGCTTCGCGGGGGCCGTCGCCGCCGTCGCCCCCTTCGTCGTCCAGCAGGCGGAGGGCCCGCGCGGCGAGCGGCGCGAGCGGGTCGAAGACGCCGAGCAGGGCATGGCTGAAGCCCCGTTCGTCGCCGGCGATCAGTTCGGGGTAGTGGAAGTCGTCGCCGGTGTAGCAGCGCACGCCGGCGGGGAGGCGGCGGCGCAACTCGACCTCGCGCCCGGCGTCGAGCAGGGAGATCTTGACGCCGTCGACCTTGCCGGGGTGGGCGGCGATCACCTCGAGGAGGGTGGCGGTGGCGGCGTCCAGGTCCGTGCTGCCCCAGTAGCCCTCCAGCGCGGGGTCGAACATCGGGCCCAGCCAGTGCAGCACGACGGGCCCGGCCGCCTGGCGCAGGAGGTGGCCGTAGACCTCCAGGTAGTCGTCGGGGCCCTTGGCGACGGCGGCCAGCGCGCGCGAGGCCATGAGCACGGCCCGCGAGCCCGCGTCCTCGACGACGGCGAACTGCTCCTCGTAGGCGGCCCGGATGCCGGCGAGGCCGTAGGGGTGGCCGGACCCGGTGGGCGACAGCTGGTCGGTGCCCACGCCGCAGACGATGCGGCCGCCCCCGGCACGGGCCTCGGCGGAGGAACGGCGGATCAGTTCGGCGGCCCCGGCCCAGTCCAGGCCCATGCCGCGCTGGGCGGTGTCCATGGCCTCGGCGACGCCCAGTCCGTGCGACCACAGGTGGCGGCGGAAGGCCAGCGTGGCCTCCCAGTCCAGCGCGGCGGGCCGGTCGGCCGCGGTGCGGAAGGGGTCGGCGACGACGTGGGCCGCCGCATAGACGACGCGCCTGCGCGGCTCGTCCGGCGTCGTGGGAGCCGCGGCGTGGGCGGCGGGCTCGGTGCGCGGCCGGTACGCGGACAACTCGCCCGATTCGGTGGGGAGGTGGAGGAGTGTCACAGCGTCAGCTCCGGTACGGCGAACCGGCGGCCCTCGGCGGAGGAACGCAGGCCCAGTTCGGCGAGCTGCACACCGCGGGCACCGGCCAGCAGGTCCCAAGTGTAGGGCTCGCCGAGGTGGACGTGGCGCAGGAACAGTTCCCACTG